>JBCDEB010000073.1:0-33040 GCA_039180005.1 Cyanobacteria bacterium P01_G01_bin.54
GGGTTTCCTGTCGTCAACCCAACCTACAGTATGATGACCCATTTCTTGGCTTGTGTTGACTGATTGATTGGGGAGGCGATCGTCCCTCCTGTAGGTTGGGTAGAGGCACGAAACCCAACACCGCCAACTTAAAGAAGAACACAATTTATTCAAAAATTCCTGAATCAGAGAACATTTTCGTTGTGTTTTTTGATGTTGGTGCTACGAGGATGAATATCATGGTGTTGGGTTTCCTGTCGTCAACCCAACCTACAGTATGATGACCCATTTCTTGGCTTGTGTTGACTGATTGATTGGGGAGGCGATCGCCCCTCCTGTAGGTTGGGTAGAGGCACGAAACCCAACGCCGCCAACTTGAAGAAGAACACAATTTACTTGAAAATACCTGAATTGGAAAACGTTTTTGTCGTGTTTTTTGATATCGGTGCTATGAGGATGAATATCATGGTGTTGGGTTTCCTATCGTCAACCCAACCTACAGTATGATTATCCGTTTTTTGAACTCAATTACTCATTTCCAACCCCATCCGGTAATTTAACATCTCCTGCTGCTCCCCAATCTGCCGGATAACATCCATCCCGCATATATCGCCCAAAACTCGAATACGGCCAATCCCTCGGAGCCCGAACCAACCCATGCTTTACCGGGTTGAAATGAATATAATCCACATGATTGGCAAAATCCTGCTCATCCCGAATTCGGTGCTCCCAAAACCGTCGCTGCCAAACTGGCTGCTCACCTTTGTGAAGCCGTGATGGGGTTTGTTGTTGGGTGGAGCGATCGCCCCACCCCCGACTGAAATGACTCTTAATCAATCGCCACCGCAGCGAAAAATCGGCATCATTTTCTGGCAATGTCCAAATGCAATGGAGATGCTCCGGAAGCACAACCATTGCCTCAAGGATAAACGGATGAGCTTGCTTGACTTTACGAAAACTTTGGCGTAGAAGCTCAACAGTCTCCGGATTGGAGAATATCACCTGCCGTTGATGGGTGACCACGGTGAAAAAATAGGTTGTACCGGGTGTTTTGGAGCGGCGATATTGCATGGATCAACATCATGGTGTTGGGTTTCCTATCGTCAGCCCAACCTACAGCATCGTCACTGCTGCTGAATACACCCTACACAACCCAACTGACCTAACGCCCCACGCCAAGACTTGACTTCAGGGTCAATTCCGCTAAGATAAGTGTATTGTCTTAGGTTACAAACTAATGGACGCAGAGCTTTATCAAGAACGAGCAGTCATTCGTTATTGAGGACAGCAGCTCGCCCCAAAGGCAATAACGCACCAAACCCATTCTGGGCGGAACGAATTCCAGAAGCTGAGTTTATGAAGTTTGAAGGTGAGGAGAAGTAATAATGTTAGACATTACGTTTTATGGTGAGGCTGTCACCGAACCCCGCATTATTGAATTCTCCACACCCTTCTTTGAGCGTTTGGCCCAATCCGATTTCGCCGAGATTGGTTCTTCTCAAGAGATGGTGCTCTCAGTGGAGGGGGATGACTATCCACTGCGGGTTGCGCCGCTGAAGAAGGGGTTAATTCCCAATCGGCAGCGGTTTCGGGAGTTTTTCAAGGAGTGGATCACGCAGGAGAATGCGGCGATGTTGTCGCGGTTGGGGGATGCGCCGACAAAGAGGGAGTATCAAACCGCAAGTTATGGGCTACGGAAGCTCCATGAGATTTTGAATTGTGTGGAGGATCGGAGTTATTTGTATTTGGAGCGGGTTTGAGTTTTTGGAGTCAAATGATGACGATTGACTCTGGCATCCAATCCACTAACTCTCAATCTTCAATACCGCCATAAATGCCTCCTGGGGCACATCCACTGAGCCCACCGACTTCATGCGTTTCTTACCCTTGGCTTGCTTTTGTAGCAACTTCTTCTTCCGGGAAATATCACCGCCGTAGCATTTGGCCAGCACATCCTTGCGCAGCGCCGGGATATGTTCACTGGCAATGACCTTAGAGCCGATCGCCGCTTGAATCGGAATCTTAAACTGATGGCGGGGGATCAGTTCCTTGAGTTTTTCCGCCATGGCACGACCCACATTGTAGGCCTTGTCACGGTGAACAATCATCGCCAGGGAATCCACCGGATCGCCATTGACCAGCAGATCCAGCTTAACCAGAGTGTTCGGTTGGTAACCCGTCAGGTGATATTCCATGCTGGCATAGCCCCGCGAGCGAGACTTGAGTTGGTCAAAGAAGTCCGTCACCACTTCCGCCAGCGGAATGTTATAAACCAGCGTCGTTCGGTTGCTGGCGAAGTAGCGCATATCTTTAAATTCGCCGCGCCGGGTTTGGCAGAGATCCATCAATGTGCCCACATATTCCTCGGGGGTAATCACCTCTAGATGGATGTAGGGTTCTTCGATCTTTTCCCGGTGTTGAGGGTCGGGTAGGTCGCTGGGGTTCTCGATCTCCATCACTTCACCCTTGATCGTCGTTACCCGATAGACCACCGAGGGCGCAGTGGTGATCAGGCTCAGGTTGTATTCCCGCTCTAGACGTTCCTGGACGATTTCCATGTGCAACAGTCCGAGGAAGCCACAGCGGAAGCCAAAGCCCATCGCACTAGAAGTCTCCGGCTCGTAGGCTAGCGCCGCATCGTTGAGCTTGAGCTTGTCGAGGGCATCGCGCAGGTCGGGGTATTGGTCGGCGTCAATGGGAAAGAGCCCGCAGAAGACCATCGACTTGGCTTCGGTGTAGCCGGGTAGGGGTTCGGCGGCGGGGGCCCCGGCCAGGGTGATCGTGTCGCCGACCCGAGCATCGCTGACGGCTTTAATCGAGGCGGCCAGATAGCCCACCTCGCCCGCATGCAGCTCGTCTACATTGATCTGATTGGGGGAGAGAACGCCGAGCTCATCAAGTTCATATTCCTTGCCCGAGGCCATCAGACGGATGCGATCGCCCTGCTTCAATGTGCCATCCACTACCCGGAAGTAAACAATCACGCCGCGATAGGGGTCGTAATAGCTATCAAAAATCAAGGCCCGTAGCGGCTCACGGATGGTATCCTCCGGCGGCGGCACAAAGGTGACGATTGACTCCAAGATTTCATCAATACCCAGGCCCTGCTTGGCCGAAGCCAGGATCGCCCCGCTACAGTCGAGGCCGATGATCTCTTCAACTTCAGCAATGACGCGATCGGGCTCAGCTCCGGGGAGGTCAATCTTATTGAGCACCGGGATGATTTCTAGATCATTCTCCAGCGCCAGGTAAACATTTGCCAGGGTCTGGGCTTCAACCCCTTGGGAGGCATCCACGACCAGCAATGCTCCTTCACAGGCGATCAGCGATCTGGACACCTCATAGGAAAAGTCCACATGACCCGGCGTATCGATCAGATTCAACACATAGTCCTGACCGTCCTCGGCTTTGTAGTTCATCCGCGCTGCCTGGAGCTTGATCGTGATGCCCCGTTCCCGTTCAATATCCATGTTGTCGAGGAACTGGTCTTGCATTTCCCGATTGGCAACGGTTCCGGTAGTTTGCAAAAGGCGATCGGCCAGCGTGGACTTGCCATGGTCAATATGGGCAATGATCGAGAAATTGCGAATCCGCTCTGTGGGGACGCTGGTCATAATGCGACAAACCGCCATGAGTACTTGAATGAGCCTTCATTCTAGCGCCGGATGGTGATTGCTCTAGATCCTGTCATTTAATTAATCCTAGAAGCTTGCAATGATTAGGATGGCAGAAATCAGCAATCGGTTCAAAATCCACAGGATACCGGTCTCCCAGCAATCTGAACCCTAAACCCTGAACTCTAAACCCTGAACCCTGACGGGTTTATTTCTCTAGGGCTGAACGTCCCCGCTTACCGAGACGTGTCAGTAGAAACGAAGCAAAGTAGAGCAAGTAGACCGTCAAACCCACCAAGCCGAGGAAACCCAGAAAACCCGGTCGGGAATTGCCATGAATCAGCTCTCGATAATAATAGGGCGCTTCAAGCCAAACCCGACAAAAGGACGTCTCTAAGGCGGCAGAGGAGAACGCACAGGAGAGGAAGGGAATCATCACAAAGGTGCCGATCGCACAATAAATCGACACCGCCCAGCGCCAGCCTGTAAGTAGACCCTTAAAAAGGCTAGGGGGCTGATCGGCAATTTCTTCGTTGAGGTCCACCCAAAACCAGAGCGCAACGGGAATCAAGATGCGGGCGGCAAAACTTGTTAGAAAGCCAACCCACCAGGCGGGAATCATCAAATATACCGTGATCATCAACAAGCTGGCCACACGCCAGTAGATGAGGAGTAACTGGGTGGTCACGGTGTTGCGCCGTACCAGTGAACCAATAAACAACACCAGCGGCACGAGCACCGTAAAAACGACAGCGATTTTATAGTCCAGCCAAACCCAGGGCCGAAACCAGATTTCTTCGTTCATCAGCAGAGGTTGTGAGCAATATCCTGACTATTCTAAGGTGCAGGGGTCAGGGTTCAGAGTTCAGGGTTCAGGGTTCAGAGTTCAGAGTTCACTGTGTCTGAGTCCGTCAGAGGGGTTGGGTTTCCCTGCCCTGCGCCAGTTCCATCGATTCTGCAATCCACTCTAGGAGTGGGTTTGTCCCAGACATTGAATCAGCATTGATGAAGAATAAGATTGAATTGGCGAGGAGTGTGGCTAAAGCTTGAAGCGCTTCAGTGCAGGGAACTTCTCTACACCATCTGGGTCAGGATCAACAGTGTTGTTTTGCTGATTTTTTGAGGTGGGGGGTGACACCCCTATGGCGAGGAGGATATAATTACGGAGGAAGAAAAAGGACATTTGCCCTCAGCTCAACGCCTTTACTCGGAGTGATTGTTTCATCGTGCAGACCCCCCAACCTATTTCTCGACCTGTTGCTGGCTGGCAAGCCCCCTCCTCTGACCAAGTTGCTGCCCTTAGGGCCTGGCTAGACACACTTGCCGTTCGGCAAGACTCACCAACAATGTTCTGCAAATCATCCACCTGCCAGGTGTTGCAGCGCAGCTATCGTATGCCTTGTCCACCGTCACGCTCTAATTATGCTGGTCATTCGCATTTAGGTCGGATTCAGAATCCCAACAAAATCGCAACCTAGACCCCTGGAATAAAGCACATTCACGGGCTTCTACCACGTGCGATCGCCAACGATTGAAGTTCATGAATGCGTTGTCTTTCGCCAAGTACTGGCCAGCAACAAAACGTTATGCTGAATTCCCAGCATTTTTCGTTAGTCTGGGCTTAGCCTTGCTCTGTTGCACCATGAATCCCCTTCATCTTCTCCGCCAAACGTTGCGTCAATGGTTTCGCCTCAAATGGCTGCGTAGGTTGGGTCTGGCGATCGCCACCCTCCTCACGTTGCAATTTCTGATTTTGCCGGTCTTTAGCCAGCAGCCGATCAAGATTCGCGTGATGATGCAAGCCCTGGAAGCGGCTCAATGGGAGCCCATAGAGGCGGCGTTTGAGGAACAAAATCCGGATATTGACCTGGAAATTATTGAGGCTCCCAATGCGACCAACTTGGTCGAAGACCTCTACACTTCGGCTTTTCTGCTGGGTGACTCGCCCTACGATTTGGTCTATCTCGATATTGTCTGGGTTCCTAAGTTTGCGGCGGCGGGTTGGCTGCGTGAGTTGGACGAATTTATCGAGCCTAGTGAGCTGGCGGCTTTTCTAGAAGGAGATGTGACGGGGGGAGAGTACCAAGACCATCTCTATCGTCTGCCGTTCCGTTCTGATGGGGGCATGCTCTACTACCGCAAAGACCTGCTAGCTAAGGCGGGTCTGGAACCGCCTGAAACCTTTACGGAGTTGATCGAAACAGCCCAAGCTCTCCAAGACCAGGGCCTGGCCCAATGGGGCTATGTCTGGCAGGGCAAGCAGTATGAGGGCTTGGCGGCGATGTTTGTGGAAATCTTAGCCGGTCAAGGGGCGGATTGGGTGAATCCTGAGACCCTAGAGGTGGGGCTGGATAGTCCGGCGGCGATCGCTGCTCTTGAATTTTTGCATGACACCATTACCCAAGGCATCTCGCCTGAAGGCGTTACGACCTACGCCGAAGAAGAAACCCGTCGCCTCTTTGAAGCGGGAGATACGGTCTTTTTGCGCAACTGGCCCTACGTGTTTGCTTTGGCTGCTGAGTCGGAGATTGCGGGAAACTATGCCATCAAACCCATGGTTCATGCGCCGGGTCAGCCCAGTGGTGCTTGTCAGGGCGGCTGGGGTCTGGGCATGGCCCAGAGCACGAAGCACCCCGAAGCAGCCTGGCGGGTGATGGAATTTGTCAGTAGCACCGCCAACCAGCGGGAGTTTGTGCTGCAAACGGGCTATGTGCCCAGTCGCAAGGCGCTGTTTACGGATGCGGCGATCGTGGCGAAGTATCCCCATTATCCGGAGTTGTTGGCGGCAATTGAAAACTCGGCCCTACGACCGCCGATCGCCCAATATGCTCAAGCCTCAGACATTTTGCAGCGCTATCTCAGTGCTGCTCTCACCGACAAAATGACACCCAAAGCAGCAATGGAAGCGGCTGCCCGCGAGACCCGCAGTTTACTAGCGCGTTAATTCGACTCTTTGCTCGTCTCGGCATCTGGAACCGGGTCATAACCGCCAGGATGAAAGGGGTGACAGCGGCCGATGCGTTTGAGTGCCAGCCAACTCCCCCGCCAGGGACCAAACCGCTCCACCGCCTGGAGTGCATATTGGGAGCAGGTGGGTTGGAAGCGACAGGTGGGCGGAAACAGCGGCGAGATAAACCAGCGGTACAGTCGAATCAGCAGGAGTAGCAGGTATCGCATATTGCAGCCCTAAAATAGTATATTAACTGTCAACGCAAAATTTAAGGTTGCATGAAAGTTGGACAAAACCCCGGTGCGACTGAGCGTGTTGAGCCACCGATCGAGTTCAACCACCTCTATATCACCCTTGCCCCAGAAACGATTGAATCAATTGTCAAATCTGCTTTTATTTCCCATACTTTTTCAATCGTAAGGCAAACGGTCAAGGCCGATGATAGCAGTTGGACCGGAACCTATCTGCGGGGCAAACGAACGTATCTGGAGTTTTTTGCACCGGGTGGGGCTGCGGATGTCAGAGAAGGGTATGCGGGCATGGGGTTCAGTACACAGCGCCTTGGACAGATAGACCAGATTGAGGAAACGCTCAAAAGCCGCATAACAGAAAATCGCCTCTCCCGTCATCTGCGCTGCCGTCAAACCGAACAAGGGGAAGTCCCGTGGTTCCATACCCTGTCCATTGTCCCGCTAGAAACGCAGCATTTTATGGCGTGGCTCATGGACTTCCACGAGGACTACTTGAAAACCGAAAACATCAAGATGACAACAGCGGGGCACTTCGAGCGAGAAGCCTATATGGCGGCTTGTGGTGTCTCAGGCAGCTTGCTAAACGACATCTTAGAAGTCCATCTTGAACTCTCTACTGAAGAACATGCTGTGCTGGATCAGCTCCTGGGTACGTTGGGGTTTCAGACATCTTGTGTTGGCAACACAACCCGATATTGCTCTGCCGCTTTCACGCTGTGCGTATCCAGCGTGTCGGCTCCAGACTATCGAATTCGGCAAGTGATCTGCTCAATGACGACTACAGCGTCGCAGGCTCAAGCGTATGTTTTTGGAGACGATGCACGGTTGACGGTGGACAGTACGTCTATGGTCTGGAGCTTTGGGCCAGCTACTGATTTTGACAGTTAAGGTAGGCGCAATCAAGTGACCCCTCACTCCGCTTGGGCTCGCATCTCAATTACTAAGGGCACTCGTTCAGTCTCAGTACAACTCGGGTCTCCCTGACAGGACTCGGCCATGACCTCGGTTTCTTGGAGTGTCACCCGCACAATCTGGCTAATTAGGTCAGTTTGGGCGCAGAGATCAAACCCGCCGAGTTCGGTAAAGCGATTGCCGCTACCATCGGCTAGTTCCACATAACAGCCGCGATCGCCCTGAGTGAGGTTCCAGAGCGTCACATCCACCATTTCCACCGTGTCCCCTCCGGATTCCTCCGCAACCGACGCTTGGGATTGGCTGTTGTGAACCGCGACCACCCGCTCATCCACCAGTACCTTGCCCTGGGGATCGCGCACTTCTAGGCGATAGTCACCGCCAGCGACCCCTTGCATGCGGTAGAGATAGCCCGCGTTTTCCCAGGTATAGGTGCCTGCTTCATAGCTGGAGGCTTGGGGAATGTTCAGGCATTGACCTGCGGTGTCGCAGCCTTTGTAGGCGGCATCAATGCCAAAGCCAGTGATCGTGACGGTGAAGTTGTCGCTGACAAAAACCGAGCCATCCGTTGGGGTCGCCTGGGGCGCGTTTGTAGGTAAAGCCTGAACGGGTGCAGGCGATTTTGGGGCGGGTGTTGGGGGGGCGGGGGCTTCGGCCACAGGGGTAGGGGCAGATTCGGCGGCAGGTTCAGGCGCAGGTTCAGCGGCGTCTGGTGTGGGGGGAACACTGCAACTTAGGAGGGTCAGGCTGCCAAGCAGTAGGGTTGTGACGATCGCGCTAGGCGCAGTGCCTCTGGCAATCGCGGCTCGGTTGGGGTGTTGTTTTGGCAAATGAGGGGTTGGGAGCATTAAGATAGCTGTCTCACACAGCTTGTAATGGCTCAATTATAGGTGGCGTCTTGGCAGAGAGATAAATGATGTCAATATCGCTCACGAGAGTTTGAGTTTATGCGGTGCGATCGCCAAATTTTGCTGGAATACCCCTGAGGTGTCGATCGCCCTCAATTTCCGGATAGTTCTGCATTGCTTGCTCAACTCGGTTTGAGGTGATGGCTTGCTGGAGCTGGGTAAAGTTATTCTTCTCGTAGTTGGAGATATGCTTTTGCAGTCGTTGCTGACATAGTTTGCAATCACAATCAGTGGTTTGAATCGGCTCAAAATGTGCCAAGAGCCAGTTTTCAACGCAGGGCAAGCTGATGTAGATCTCTACCGTGAACTTTTTGTCGGCTTCTAGTTTTTCTTTGGCGGGTTTATCTTTGCTATAGTAGCGATTGCCATCAAACCAAACTACATATCCTGAGTAGTCATCACCATGTTCCTTGATCATCTTCTTGGCTTCTCGCATGACACCGATCCCATGACCCCCCGCACAGTTCCAAATCTGTGCCCCTTGGCGATAAAGTTGCTTGAGACACTTGAGATAGTTCGCCTCGGTGTGGCCTTCGACAATGAAGCCATAGACTTTCTTGCTTTGCCGGACAGGACGCTTTTTTCTTGCCATTGACTTTTAACTTATAAACCTCGGGGTTTTGCACCAAATCGACCAATTCGATAGAGCTTCTCAAGATTTTTCTTGTGGATTTGCTTAATATCTTTGAAGTCTGCTGCTGAGAAAATCTCGGTTTGTCCTTGATCGTTCTTCTCGGTAAACCACAATTGCTGTGGCTCTAGGATCTCCATAAATGAGCTGTTATGAAATGAGAAAATTAACTGAGCACCATGGGGGTTTTTTTCTGGATTTTGGAATAAACCAATTAAGTAGGCGATCAAGTCTTGATGTAACTTTAGCTCAATCTCATCAACAATTATCGGTATTCCTTTACTTAAAGCCAAGTGTATTCGCTCAAAGAGAGATATCAGCTTCAATGTCCCAGAGCTTTCCCATGTTTTATCAACAGGCAACTTAACCTTAAGCCCATCTATATTGTGAAAAAATACTGGTAACTTTAGAGATAAATCTGGATCGGATGTCATGTTCATCTGTTCGCCAATCTGATATCTTACTACATCTTTTACTATGTCTCTCTGACTCTCTACTATTTTTTTTCCTTCATTTGCATCGAATTCATCCTGTCTAGATGAATTCAACGTGTTTGGACTGCTATTTCGGATCTCTTCCAAAAACAGTTCTCTGAATCCAAAGTCTCTAATACCTAGATCTGCAAGATTTAATACGGATTTAAGTGTGTTTCCCTTTTGAGCATCTGAAGAAAAATATTCCATTATCCTAGCAATAGGATCGAAAAACTCTTCATTAAGACCTCTCTCGTTAACGTTTGATATCAAATTGTAGTGAACACAAGCTACAGCGATATCCTGTGAACGGAACAACGATAAAAATGATATAAGAGAAGAGTTTCTTCTGAGATCTCTTGTCTCTTCTGACCTCAGCTTTACTATGGATTTACCGAATTTTATTGTATCCAGATTCCGAATATAAATCTTCCTTTTGTGTCTAAGCGGATAGAAGTTTACGTGCTCTTCTAATACTTGCTCTTGATTCAAAACCAATATATATTCAAAATCAACTTCTTTTTGCGTATCTCTAAAGATTATTGGCATTGAGAAAATTAAATGAAATCGTGTTGGCTTTGCTTGCAAGGAAATAAATTTTTCATAAGGAATTAAATCCTCTTTTTTGAGATCAAAGAAAGAGGACTTCATGAACCAAATAACAAAAGTTATCGCACCCAGAATCGTTGTTTTCCCCGAAGCATTTGCACCCGCAAAACCAACTACTGGGCTGGCGATGAAAGGTGAATCTTTACCCAGGTGAGCATCAAATTCCAGAATGCATTCATCCTTGATTGATTTGTAATTCTCGACGGTGAAATATTTAATCAATTTTGCCTCGGATGCTGCGATCGCCGCGCTGGCAGCATTGTTCCTTCAGTATAGAATAACGATCGCCCACCGAGACCTTCCCGATGAGCGATCGCCTGAGATATTTAGAGAGCTAAGCAATCGCTAATGATTCCTCGATCGCCCCCAACTGAAAGTCCGGAATGCAGTTCTCCCGCATAAACGTGTAGTATTCTGCTCGGTTGCGATCGCAGCGCTCCTCAGTCCAACCGCAATACTTTTGCAGTACCTCAGCCAAGATCGGCAACGCATTGAAGCCGTAATGGTCTTGCATGGCAAGGGTTGTCCGGCGGCGGGTGATATCCAGATAGGTTTGGGCCAGTTCCTGATTCACGGCATAGACGATCTGCGCCTTGATATCCGGCAAGTGAGGGCTAATCGACTCCGCCAACTCCATCGTCTCATCCACCAGCGCCAACACCTGTTGCGCCCCGGAACCGTAGAGCGTAAACAGATGACTCACGGTCTCCCGCGAGAGCAGCGAAGCATATTGCCGCGTCGCCGCTTGAATACGAGGATCGGTGGCCTGGATGCAGCCGGGTAGCGGTGTGCTCAGGGTGGGACAGGGGGGTGGGGTTTGCCCCCGCTTGCGGTAGACCCAATCCACCATCTCTTCTCCCACATGGCGATAGGTGGTGAGTTTACCGCCGATTAGCGAGACCAGGTTCTGGACGCCCTCAGGGCTGTGATCATGGAGAGTATGCTTGCGGGTAAATGCGCCAGTTTTTTGGCTGTGGCTCTGTTGACGATAGGGCAGGGGACGCACACCAGAATAGGTGAATTTGATGTCAGCACGACTGAGGTTTGCGGTGGGCAGAATGGCGTTGGTCTCATTGAGCAGGTAATCGATCTCGTCGGTGTTGGCCTTGACCCGATCGAGATCGCCTCCAAAACGCAAGTCTGTGGTGCCAATCAATACTCGACCCAACCAAGGCACGATGAAAAAGGGGCGCTTATCGCTCTTGGCTTCAACGTAAAAGGCGGTTTCCGGCATCCCGGGGAAGGGATCGACAATAATATGACTGCCCTTGGTGCCGCCGATCTGGCGATCGCAGACAAACTCGCCCCTGACCCGTTCCAGCACCTGATCCACCCATGGCCCAGCGGTATTAATCACCATGCCCTTCGCCGTCAGGGGAACCGTAAACGTCTCGCCCGTCAAGCTATCTTGGCATTGCACCTGGTGGATGCGCTTGCCCGTGCGTTCTAGCCCCGTCACGGTGACATAGTTACAGACCGTTGCCCCCGCATCCCGCGCCGCAAAGATATTTTCCAGGCAGAGGCGCTCAGCATATTCGGCTTGGGCATCGTAATATTGCGCCCCGCCCTTGAGGTTTTCGCCATCTAAGCCCCGCGCTACTTGTTTGAGGGCTCCACCCCGCACCATGCGGTGAATCGGCACCGACTTGTCATAGCTAAAGAGGTCATACAACATCATCCCCGCCCAAACCTTCCAATAGGGACGGGAGCGCTCACCATAGATCGGCACCGTCAGCAACAGCGGGTGAACCAGATGGGGCGCGTTACGCAGCAAGATCTCTCGCTCCCGCAGCGACTCCCGCACCAGGGAAAATTCAAATTGCTCGAGGTAGCGCAGGCCGCCATGAACCAGCCGGGTCGACCAACTGGAGGTGCCACTGGCAAAGTCATTTTTTTCGATCACAATGGTTCTTAAGCCGCGCAGCGCCGCATCCCGCGCTGTGCCAGCCCCATTAATGCCACCGCCAATCACAACCACGTCGTAATCTGTAGCGGCGATGTTTTGCCAATCTCGCATGCGTTACCTCACCGTATGTGTCTATCTCTGCACTGCACTGCTAACATCCCTGTGACCATACCCAGAATTCAAGGCCCTTTCATTCGAGTCAAGACAACTCAAGGCCCAAGGTCTAGACTCAAAGACTTGTCCCACGGCACTATGGCTCGCGACGACGATAGCACTCCGACAATGCCAGGACGTGCAATGCATTGTTCTCAACCTAACATAGGAATCCTAAGACCCTGGAACCAACCTGAACGGTTCGGTCAATTTTTAAGCTTCATTTAAGGGGATGAGGGGAGATTGGCGATGGTTATGGTTCATGAACCTGTGGCCATGGGTCGCGTATAGGGTTTGAGCTGTGTCGAGCCGCATTGGGCATGCGCCGCGAATCTTGGGTTGCTTCCGTTCCTTATCCATGCCATCCTGTGCAGTGCCAATTTGCTGACTCAACTTTCCATGCGCACCCCTGCTCCTCCACTCACCTTTCGGCCGACCTGTCCTTTCAAGCCTGTCTGGTGGGCGAGCCATCCCCATGTGCAGACGATCGCGGGGGCTATCCTCTCCACTGCGCCGCCTCTAACCGTGCAGCGACAGCGTCTGGATACCCCTGACGGAGATTTTCTGGATCTCGATCGCCTACCCGCCCCCAAAGCAGCCCAAAGCCCCCGCCTCTTACTTTTACATGGCCTCGAAAGTTCGTCTGAAGCTAATGAGATGCGGAACCTGATGGCCTTGAGTCAAGATGCGGGCTGGGAGACGATCGCCCTCAACTTTCGCACCTGTAGCGGCGAAATGAACCGAGCCCCCCGTGCCTATCACTCCGGCGAGACCAGTGATTTGGCTTGGCTCATTGAGCGGTTATTACGCGAAGACGAAACCCGTCCCCTATTTTGCCTGGGTATTTCTCTGGGGGGGAATGTTTTGCTGAAATACTTGGGTGAGCAGGGGGCAAATCTATCGACCCTAGTGCAAGGGGCGGTGGCCATTTCCACACCGTTTGATCTGGCTCAAGCAACTGCTGTACTGGAGCAAGGGTTTAACTGGGTCTATATCGATCGCTTTGTGAACAGCCTCAAAAAAAAGGCTTGGGAAAAATATAAACATTACCCGGACCTCATCGATCCCCAAACGATTCAATCGATTCGGCGTCTCTCGGAGTTTGATGAATGGATTACGGCCCCGCTCCATGGGTTCGCCAATGCCCAAGATTATTGGCAACAGTCCAGCTCACTGCAATTTCTGCCCCAGATTCAATGCCCCACTTTGCTTATTAGTGCTCAGGATGACCCGTTTTTTCCGGGGCATTTTCTGCCCTATGCTCAGGTTGAAGCCAATCCTTTCTTAACCGCATTGTTTACAGAATCGGGGGGACATTCTGCCTTTATTGAGGAGGGTTATCCTTATCGACTGCGGTTTTGGTCTCATCGGCAGGCGATCGCCTTTTTGCAACAAATTGAGCAGGAAAATGCGGATTAACGTGAGTTTCGTTTAAACGAAGCGATCGCATTCCTCAAAATACTGAAATCTCGATGTCAAACCCGGTTGTCAGGGGACCAGCCCCCCGACACCTCCCGCTGAGGGGGAGATTGCCCCCTCAGACTCCGGCAATATCGGAGCCAGTATTGTTGATTTCATTGAGTTTTATAAGTTTTCGTATTCTTGGCCTCAGGGAGTAACAACATGGCTGTAACCCAAATCTAGTAGGGCTTTGAGCGATTATATATGACTCAAAAATTGTTGGAACCCCTGGTTCAAATGAGCTAGACATCGTTACCTCAAAGCTCGGAAGCCCTATACTCTCATAATGACTATATTTTCAATGCGCTGAGAAGGTGCAAATCTTTGAGGAGATTCGATCGCTAAAAGCTTTGTCATATAAGCATCATAGGCTGCTTGTCATCCCCAGAGACTTTTGCCCGATCCCCAACTTCCCGAAATTAGAACAGTAGAATGCGGGTTTGGGCGAGATCTGTCTAAAGGACAGCTCCCAAGAGGGGATTTTCGACTTTAAGATTAATCCTCCTCCACTAGTTCACCGAGATAGAGCTGCACAAACGTTTTGGCGGCGACAGGGTTGAGGGTTTTGAGGGCTTGGACGATCGCCACCACCGTCTCAGAATTAGGATCACGACTGTCATTGACCCAACGATAGACATTCGTCCGCTCAATCCCCAGTGTCTTGGCGAGCCGATACTGGGTGATTTCGTACTGTTCGAGAACGTTTTTGAGTGCTTTGCTAGCTCTTCCCATAGCCTCTCATCGTGTCAGATTACGATTGGTCGGTAAACGTGGTGATTTAGTTGACGGGTTATTATGGTCAACTGTAACCTACTGGTTGACAAACTTTAATCGTAAACTGTAACCTACTAGTTTACAGTTGGTTTTGTGGAGGATTACTACGATGCAAGCACAGAATTTTGTCGAGTCGGCCCGAGGGGCGGTGCAAGTGGAGCCTCTGCCGCATCCCGTGAGTCTACCGGAACGGGAGTTTGTCAAGGTGATGTTGGTGGGATCGCCACAGGCGGTGACCCAGACGATGCGGGTCTTGTATCTGCGCGGGTTTGCAGAGATTTGGGAATGGAGTCCGTTGTTGCCGACGCAGGTGACAGGGGAGGTGATGGTAATGTTGAGGCGGGTCGTGGTGTGAGGCAACGAGAGGCTGTCATCACTTAGACCTTAAATTCTGACTGTAATTGGCTTACAGCCCCTTGTCCTGTTGTTGGGTTCGGGCGCGACCGCCCTTGTCCTCTCAGGCTTCTGCGGTTAACGGATAACACGTCCTAAGGCTGTGTTCCTCGTTGCTTTCGAAACAACCGCTCCAACGCCGCACTCGCCTTCACTGTGTAGCGCAACCAGGCGAGGCGAAGTTCTTGCTGCTGGGCTGGGCTTAACTGCCAATGGGGCTGCTCTTGGGGCAGGCGTTCGGTGAGTTCGTAGAGGCAGAGCGCCGTGCTAACCGAGAGGTTAAAGCTCTCACAAAAGCCCCGCATGGGGATATATACCAACCCATCGGCCTGGGTTTGGGCTAGCGTAGAAATGCCTCGCAGTTCATTGCCAAAAACGAGAGCAATTGGTTGCTTCACCGGCAACTCCCGAATGCTGATCTCGCTAGTATGGGGGCTTGTGGCGAGAATACGATAACCCTGCCCCCGAAGTTGGGCGAAACAGCTTGCTGTATCCCAATAATGATGCAGTGTCAGCCAGCGTTCTGTACCCATGCTGATAAAGATATTGGGGTTAAATTCATGCCCCTGCTCAATTACATGAATATCCTGCACACCAAAGGCCTCACAACTGCGCATCACCGCACTGGCATTATGTTCGAGTTGGAGGTCTTCGAGTACCACGGTAAGATGGCGGGTGCGCTGGGCGAGAATCTCATCCAACCGGGCCCGCCGCTCCGGCGTGATAAAGGTGGTGAGGTAGTCAATCAGGGCTTGATCGGTCATCGCTTGGCATCACTGTCGGCAACTTTATCCCAAAAATCACCATGGAGTTTTTGACGATTCTCTTAACGGGTCTATTGAGCGGTATAACACCCACCGGGTTGATTCTCGATACGGTCATTGAAGAAAATTTACGCTCGCGCCTGCCTGGCAGTGAGGAAATTATCGTGCGGGTGGACAGTACGCCTACGCATCAGGTTCTCTCGGGTCGAGTCGATCGCTTTCGTTTGGCCACGCGGGGGCTCCAATTGACGCCCTACATTCGCGTGGCGGTGTTGGAAGTGGACAGCGACCCGGTTTCCCTGAGCATTAGCCAACTGCAAAACGGGGCTCCCCTGCGCCAGAGCTTACGAGAACCGCTGCAAGGCGGGGTGCGGCTGGTTCTGGATGAAGATGACCTCAATGCCACCCTGGCCTCGGCGGAGTTCCGCGATCGCCTCAACCAAATTGCCAACCGGATCGCGGGCCGGGTTCCCGGTTCAGAACCCGGTTATGAGGTCGAGCGTGTCACGGTAGATTTTCTGGAACAGGGTCGCTTGCGGCTGGATGCCTTAGTGCGATCGCCCCAAGCCGAGATCAACGTTGCCTTTAGCGCGGATTTAACGGTAGAGCAGGGTGCGGTTTTGGGCTTTGATAATGTCACGGTTGCCCTTAACGATGAACCAGTGGCTGACTTTGTCAACGCGACCGTGACAGAGAATCTGGTGGGCCGCTTTGATCTGCGCCAACTAGAATCACAAGGACTTATCGTGCGTCTCTTACAATTGGAAGTAACAACAGATGAACTGCATCTTGCGGCATTTGCGCATCTGGCCCCTGCTGCCGCTCAACCTTAAGGCGTGTCATCCATTCACTCTAGACGCCCATAAGATCAGCGATAACACGCCCGCTCAACCCATCAGCTAGGGGCTGTAACCCTTACTGTGACTGAATTTGAAATCCAAATGATGACAGCCTCTAGACCCATGAAACCCTCGACTTCTTTTCGCCAGTTCTTTAGTCTTGGTTTACTCTTAACCGTGACACTGCTCGGCGCTTGTTCCGAGACCGGCAATTCTGACACCACTACCGCAGCCCCCCCGGACGCCTCGGAGACCCCGATCGAAACCACAGAAAACGTGGAAACGGTAGAGAGCGAGACCGCAACAGCTCCCGCTCAAGCACCCGCCCAGGCCCCGGCCAGGGCCCCCAATGCTGCTCCTGCAAAGAACCCCGACGCCTACGATCGCCCGGTCGAGGTCTATTGGCTCACGGACGAAGACAATGCGGTGGAGTTGATGTCAATCCCAGCGACAGAGGCGGCCAAGAGCACCGCCGCTGCTGACCAGCTCCAGAATGCGCTAGAAACCCTTTTGGCTGGCCCCGATACCGAGGACGATCGCAGCACCACAATTCCTCCCGAGACCGCCCTACGCCAGATCGAGATCAAGCCCGATGGCGTCCATGTGGATCTCTCGGATGAGTTCACCAGCGGTGGCGGGAGCCTCTCAATGACTGCCCGTGTGGCCCAAGTCCTCTACACTGCCACTAGCGCCAACCCCGAGGGCTCGATGTGGCTTAAGGTGGAGGGCGAACCCCTCAAAGTGCTCGGTGGTGAGGGGATTATCTTGGAGCAGCCCCTCACTCGGGAATATTTTGAGACGAACTTTGATCTTTAGGCTTTGATCTTGAGGATTTTGCTTTTTTTAGGATAAGGAATAATCGGGAATGGCGATCGCAACGGTAGTAACCCCTGAGCTCTATAAACTGTTTTCAACCGCACAAGTTCAGGACATGATTCGCAGTCTCCGGTGCGATCGCATTGTTCCCTTTAAGTATTTTTATCAGGGCAATCTGATCCCCCATTGGCAGGCCCTAAACACCAAGCAGGCTGAGGCACAGATTAGCAGTGCCAAGGCCGATGATAATTTTCTCAAACGGGTTTGTATCCGGCTGTTGCAGTCTGAGCGCAGTTGCGATCGCTGGAACATTATTGATATTGGCGCGGGCAACCCCCAACTGGTCAAGAAGTTTGTCGGCACGTTTCTAGAAAATAATCTACTCAACGCCTATATTGCCCTGGATATCAGTCCGGATATCCTAGAAATGTCCCGCCAAGACCTCACGGGCTGGCTGCCCAACCTCAACTGGCAAGGGGTGCAATGGGACTTTGAACAGTCATCGATGCCAGAGCAAGTGATGAGCCAGCGGGCTAGCAAAACCGCAGCCAGTGAAACCGAAAATAGGGAAACTGAAACCATTGAGAACTTGTATCTCTATATTGGCAGTACCTTCTGCAACGTAATCGATCGCCTCGCTGTGCTCCGGAATATTGCGGCTGGGCTCAAGGCGGATGAATATCTTTATGTTAGTTTTAGCGTGGATTTTGCAGCGGCCAAACCCCAAAACTTTGAGGTCGATGAACATATTTCCAAACCAGCGGCCCTGACCCTACTGGGCTGGCTGGGGATCAAGGCGGAGGATACTGAAATCTTGGGCTATTTTGACCCAGAGTGGGGCGGTTATAAAACTGATATTCAGTTGCGAGCCGACTATGATGTTGCCTTTAAGGTTCATGGGCAAACCGAGATTGTTTCGCTTAAGGCAGGCGAGCGGATCAATATCTATCGCTTCTTTTCCTATCGTATTGAAGCGGATACCAGCGCGCCACAAATTTTTGCTGACTTTCAAGCGGCAGGTTTAGAGATTATCTCTTATCGCATTGAGCCGCTGCTATCACGAGTGATGTTGGTTTGTCGGTTGCTCGGGTCTAGGGCGAGTGAGTGAATTGAATGTGAATCGTAAAGCGATCGCACTCGACTTACGTGACCGTCACAAGCAAAATACAGGGGTGATGATGGGTATTGCTTGTCATGTAGGAAGCTTCACAGGGCAAGGATTTGGGCGTCAAACAGGCAGGCGGCCAATACTGCTCTTAAGTATATTGCCAAGAATAATGATATCAATGCTAGCATTTGTCTAAATCGCTAGTACCAGAACTCTATGGCCAACCTAATTGTGCGCAACATTGATGAGGCGATCGTCCAAGCCCTCAAACGCCGAGCCAGCAAACGTGGCATCAGTGCCGAAGCCGAACATCGCAATATCCTCAGACAGGTCTTAATGGAGCCCCAGCGCAAAACCTTCGTGGAAGTTTTGTGCCTCATCCCCAATGTGGGAACTGATGCCGACTTTGAGCGAGCTCAAGATGACCCAACCCGACCAATATTTGATTGACACGAATGTCATTAGCGAATTGCGCAAGCAAGATAAAGCCAACCCTGGCGTCCAACGTTTTTTCCAACAAGCAGTTGAGACTGACGCTCAACTCTACATTAGCGTGATCACTATCGGCGAACTCCGTCGCGGCGTTGAACGGATCAGATGTCGAGGCGATCGCCCCCAAGCTGCCTTGCTCGAAGTTTGGCTAGAAACCATTCTGAACGACTACACTGACCATATTCTCAACTTTACTGAACTTGAAGCTCAGGTGTGGGGAAGATTACGGGTTCCCCATTACGAGAATGCCATTGACAAACAAATCGCGGCAACAGCGCTCACCTGTAACTTGACGCTCGTCACTCGCAACGTTAATGATTTTTTAGGGCTAGGCGTGACAGTATTCAACCCCTTTGAATAGAACGAGGGCTAAGAGTCTGGGCGCGAACGACACATACGGAAACCCTGAGAGGTGAAGGAGCCGGCATTCCACCAGTGGCGATAACCGGAACGACAGAATCTCGGACCGGAGATCCAGCAACCGCCACGGTGAACTCTGAGTTGAGGTGTTAGAAAATTCTCAATACTCCGCCAAATACTTGGAGAATGATTCTCATTCTCGTTATTCCACACTCGTCCATCTAGAGGGGCATTGGCATAAGAATGATGCCAGGGGTCAGCACACCATTCCGAAACATTGCCATGCAGGTCGTAGAGTCCCCAAGGGTTGGCCGGAAAGCTGCCCACAGGCGTTGTCTGCTGACGATATTTTCCCTTGGGGCTACCATTCCAGGTGTTGCTGGCATCATAGTTTGCCACCGCTGCACTGAGCACATCACCACAGTGATAATGGGTTGTGGTTCCGGCTCGGCAGGCATATTCCCATTCCGCTTCACTCGGTAAACGATAGTTTTCACCCGTCTGCCGTGAGAGCCGCGCACAAAACTCGATCGCCTCGTACCAATTCACACAGTGTACCGGACGGTTTGCACCTTTGAAATACGCTGGGTCAGGATTCAGCTCAATTTGTACCTTCGGAAAGCTGGCTACCCTTGCCCATTGTTCCTGAGTTACTGCAAACTTTCCCATCCAGAAGGACTCTAATCTCACATTATGGATGGGCTTCTCAGCGCCATATTTCCCGCCCATGCGAAATGTTCCGCTTGGAATTGCAGTCATCTCCAGTGTCACGCCACTACCCAAATCCTCATTAAAGTATTCGGCTTCTCCCTGCTTTCGCTCTACAATTTTCCCTGCCGCATTTAATTTCACGTATTCAAACGGGTAGGTCAGTCGAGGAACGACCACGCGAGAAGCAGCGTTATGCATGACATTTTGAGACGTGTACGACTTAAAGGGGTCATCTGGAACTGGTTCTGAGTCTGATACTTTTGCTTTTGCTTGAACAGACACCCGTTGTGGACTGCCAAACTGCAATGCATAGGCAACAAACTCCGCTGCATTCCGTGCCGCTAATTCTTGACGAGTCGCCTTATCTTCTGCCTTATTCCCATCTGCCCAATCACAGATCGCCTTGACCAAAATCCAGTCCACCTTTTTATTCTGGCAAGCCACAGATAAACCCTTACCCTCCATCTCACCGCCGATCGCTTCAGGCTCCTGACTGATTAACTGATTCCGAAACACCACGTTATCAATCAACTTTTCACCCGTGAGAATGACGCCAAACTTCACCGCTGCACCCTGCCATCGCACATCCGCACTTCTCAGGCGCTTCAACAGCCGAGGAGAAGCATCATACTTGCCCTCGCGTACCCAGGTTTCTTTCTCACCCACTCGCTCCAAGTCATAGGGTCGCAACTGCCGAGAGACGAGAATATCGCCAATCTGCTGTTTCTGCTCATTGATGCCAAAAGCGATCCCCACCATAATCACCGCTTCCGGGGAGAAAGCATCGATCGCCTCATTCACGGTCTGTTGCGATCCGCCAAAGCCCCAATCGCCCATCTCCGACTGAGTGAGCAAGATTTGTTTCTGGTTCACGGTGCCCAACTCAAAATAATAAATCTCATCATTGAGCGATCGATCTTTCGCGGGCTGCCCAGTGAGTTGTTCAAAGGCGGCGATCGCCGCCTGCGTTTCGACTTTCGTGACCGTCACAATCACAATACAGGGGTGATGATGGGTATTGCTTGTCATGCAGGAAGCTCCACAGGGCAATGATTTTCGCGTCAAACAGGCAGAGAGAAGCGGCTGATGCTGCTCTTAAAAGTATATTGCCGATCCAGGGCAGGCGAGATGTCGCGCTAAGGATCAATTTATGCAAAGCGAGCTTGGAATGCCTGGAGGGTACTTTGGTGCTTACTAGAGTCATAAATGCCAAAGACAACGCGATCAAAACACCCCTGAAACCGGGGGCTTTCCAGCCATTGGCCAAAGGCATCAGCGACCCGATTGGGATCGTTCCGAAACACCCCACAACCCCAAGCCCCAAGGAGCAGTGAGCGATGGCCCTGCGCTTGGGCAACAGCCAGAACATAACCGGCTCGACGGTGGAGCACTCGTTCAATCTCTGGCCCTGCTTCTGGATTCCGACGGAGCAATTGACCGGCATTTGGCGCAGGTGCTGTGATCACAGACGCCAGAAAATAGTGGTCGAGCAGTTCTCGACTTTGGGTTCTAAACCAGGGGACTTGGGGAGAATAAATAAGATGATCGGTGTAGAGCAAAGAATCGTGCGATCGATTCTCTTCATAATATTTGGGCTGTTTGAGTAGACAGGGATATAAGCCGGAGCACCTTGCCAAGTCTTCTTCTTGGGCCTTGGCCCCATTAATAAATCCACCGCCAGGATTACGTGCCGAGGCAAAGTTTAAGAGAACTAGATCTTGGCAATCTTCTCTAGTAACCAATCGATGGGCTGCCACTTGTGTTGTCTCAGCCGTGACTTCAATGGAACAGCTCTTCTGATTGCCAGACAGTTGACTATTTTGCAGTAAATTATCAACCATTGCGGGGGAATAAAGCCGCGTTCCTTCTTCTGCTTTTTTTTGCTCAGTGGTAAACTGAATGACCTTTCCGGACTTTGAGGAAAACTCACCATTTTTTATGATATCTAGCGTTTCTTTGGCAACACCTTTCAATGACATATAAGCTCCTTCCCTCCTTGATCACCTTAGACACTCACGAATCGATCTCAAGTTCTTCTATATCAAAGCTAAAATTTTTTCATGGCTCTCAACCCGTGTGCAATGCCTATTCTAGACAACTATATCAATTCCTCACCAAACCAGAGAAATATAGCCTTTTGAGGCTCATCAGACTCATGCCATAGTGACTTTAGATGAACCAAAAAGCCAGCGAGATCAAAAGGATTAATCTCTATTTCGCTCCAAGGGGATAGCGTTGCCCATTGCACACTGATATCCAAAAGGTCATCATGAGAAATATCATTAATGGCATTTACTACATTGGCATTGACCCGATGGATGGGATGAGGAACATCAGCAAGCGGTAAGGCAGGATACAGAGACTTATTTGTCAATAGCCCAGCGAGTGATGTCAGTGCCGATTGATTCGGGATACAAATCCCAGTGCAGGGCAAATCATCTGCGGCCGTTTCCCAACCCTGGCACGCTCTGATCTGCAGCTCAGAGCAGATGTAAAAATCAATTGTGATCATAGAGCAATGTATTATCCTCTAATCTCTGTGCTTCACAAATCGCATCTCTCCTGCAAAATCCCCTGCCGTTTCTACCCCTGCGGCCAACCAACCCAGGCGTAGATAAAACCCATGGGCGCGTAAATTTGGGTCATTGCCTGTTACAAGCCAAATCTCCTCAATCCCTTGGGCAAAGAGCCAAGCCTCTGCCGCCGCCATCAGGTTCCGTCCTGCCCCACGTCCTTCAAATTGCGGCAGCACAAAAATGCCGAAAATCGTTTGCTCGGTTTGATTGGCAATGGCAAAGCCAATCGGCTGTCCGTCTAGCTCGGCGATCCAGGCGCAGCAATCCGTTTGTAGCATCTGCGCAACTGAATCGGGGGTAATTCCCAGTTCCGCAATTTCTTCCCGAGACTGATGGTTTTCTTTGACACTGGTGCGAATGTCAAAGATGGTTTCAATATCGGCGGTTTGGGCAATGCGAATTTGGATAGAGCTCACCAATCTTGACCTCAATTTTCTCATCTACAGAGTAGCGTAGGGTGGGCAAATATTTAAAATCTGTACGTTGATTCATGAAATTGCTAATTGTGCCCACCTTAAAGTTACAGTTAGAATGAAATGCCTCTGGACTTTTTTCCATAGGAGACTAGCGAAGGCTGGGCGATCGAAATAACCTCGCTGGGAAATAGAACCTTTCTATGTTCTCAAGAAAAATAAAATCGCTAAAAAGCAGCATAATCAATAAGTTTAGATGGGCATAATTTGAACATTAATCTTACTCGAATACGATTGTATAATAGCCTGGAATTTCTGAGGGTAGATCTCTTGACCATATTCAAACTTCCTTCTTTTTCCTGTTCAATACTCTCTTGCTGTCGAAAGTATTCTGCTTTTGAATCCTGAGAGGATTGTCCTTTACTTATCCTTATCCGTTCAACCCTATCATCAAAGAAATCCAAACCAATCATCTTACTACGATGAATCGAGAAATTACTTTTATTTGCTGCTAATGCCATTGCATAAGTTGGATTTCCATGCAAACCCAACGTGTCAGCATAAATTGCCAAATCCCCCCAATTATTCAGGAATTCAAGCTCTCGTCCTTCGTCTTTCGTTACGACAAATAGAAATTCATTTATGAACTTTAAGTCAGGGTGAGTAATATCAATGCCTGCTCTTTGAGACATCTTGTTGACAACATACTTTTTTCTGTGAAGTTTTGATAGCTTTTCTCTATGAAGTTTTGATGGGATAGGTGATTTGGAAGCTTTCTCAAACTGAATCTTCATGTGCTTCTGTAAATTTCCACAGCTACGAGCAGTTAAGCCTGGTTGAAAATTCAGAGTTTCTGGTACTGGGGCACAAATTCTTACGTCTGAATCAATATACATTACGGAAAAAGCCGTTTCAAGCGCATGGAAAATGGCAAATCTTCTCTCATGAAGAGGTAATACACCTCGACATGAATGCCTAATCACCAGTACATTGGAGCTATCCTTGAATAAAGCAGGAATATCAGTGCAAATGATAAAAAGATGACCCGGAGCAAATTTCTCTAGATCCTGTGCAAGGAGCTTGGCCATAAGGTTGTATTTTTTGCCGAATGCTGATGTACAAAAGGAGAGAGAGCTATTGTTTGCGACCATATAATCTGTGAACTTGTATCGTTGATTTCTCGCATCATGGCTCTACCATAATGCGAAGCAACTCTGTTATCTGCATTATTGCAAACATTTGAACGACGAGAGAGAGAACCTCTTGGTTTGCATTACCGGACAATCCTGGTAACGAGTAGGAAGCTTTTTCCACAAAGCGAAGTGGAGCGAACCCACCTACTTCTCCTAGGAGGAGATTTTCTACCAGAAATTCCCTCTCGGGAGGGGCGGTCTCGCGTAGCAACGACCGGGGTGGGTTCGAGGTGCTTGGCTGCCAATGCAGCAGTATTGTTAACAACCATGAAAAAAGGCAGGAGATGATTTAAACCTCCTACCTCTACTGTGTTTTCAACCGTCTTTACAACTGTTTCACTTCATTGGCAAGCTGACCGACTACATCCTTGGCACTACCAAAGAGCATCATGGTTTTGTCCTTGAAGAACAGCTCATTTTGCACACCAGAGAAGCCTGTACCCATGCCCCGTTTAATCACGATCGCATGCTTGGCCCGATCCACTTCCAGAATCGGCATGCCATAAATGGGGCTGCCCTTGTCATGGCGAGCAGCGGGGTTGACCACATCGTTGGCACCAATGATCAGCGCCACATCGGTCTGCTCAAACTGTGGATTAATATCATCCATGTCGTAGAGCTGAGGATAGGGCACATTAGCCTCAGCCAGGAGCACATTCATATGTCCGGGCATCCGACCCGCTACGGGATGAATCGCATACTTCACCTCAACGCCCTTCCCTTCGAGGTGATCCACTAGTTCCTTAACCGTGTGCTGCGCTTGAGCCACTGCCATGCCGTAACCGGGGACGATCACCACCGAGCGAGCATAGCCCAGCATCATTGCCCCTTCTTCAGAGTCGATACTCTTAACCGTTTGGGTTGTGCCCACACCGCCACCGGTGGCTGCGCCACCGGACTCAGCACCAAAGCCGGCAAAGAGCACATTCAGCAGGGAACGGTTCATCGCCTTACACATGATCTGGGTGAGGATGATCCCCGATGCACCGACTAAGGCTCCGGCGATGATCAGCATGTTGTTGTTGACGACAAAACCCGCTGCGGCGGCTGCTAAACCGGAGTAAGAGTTGAGCAGCGAAATCACCACGGGCATATCACCACCGCCAATGGGAATCACAAAGGCAACCCCCAGAATCAGGGAGACGGCAACCAAGCCAAAGAAGATGGGTAAATTGCTCGGTTCAAACAAGAAATAGCCACTGCCCACCAGGAAGCCCACAGCAATCAGAGCATTGAGGGGTTGCTGGAGCGGGAAAAGAAAGGGCGCACCCGGGAGAATACCCTGGAGTTTGCCAAAGGCGACCAGGCTACCGGTGAGGGTGACACCCCCAATCAGGATGCCGAGAATAATGGTGACCAGGGAGGTGGCGGAAAGTTCTGCGCCGGTGCCCAGTAAGCGCCAAAATTCAGCGATCGCCACCAAAGCTGATGCCGCACCGCCCAAGCCATTAAAAATACCCACCATCTGGGGCATGGCGGTCATCTCGACCCGGTAGGCACCGACAGCACCAATCACGGAGCCCAGCACCACCCCGATCAGGATCATGTTGTAGTTGAGAACCTGTTGCTCTAGGAGCGTGGCGACCACGGCAACGAGCATGCCGATCGCCGCCAATTGGTTGCCGCGTCGGGCGGTGGCAGGTGAGCCGAGCTGTTTGAGCCCAACGATAAAGAGGGATGCGGCAACGAGATAGCTCAGTTGAATGCCGCTGGGGAGAAATTCGCTTAGGTTCATATCAAGCCTCCTTCTTCTTAAACATCAGCAACATGCGATCGGTCACCAGGAAGCCACCAACGACGTTGATGGTGGCCAGTACCACCGCAATCAAGCCCAGAATAATGCTGAGGTTCCAGCCCATGGCTCCGGACACCAAAATGGCACCGAGAACGGCGATCCCGGAGATGGCATTAGCCCCCGACATCAAAGGCGTGTGCAGCGTGGGCGGCACTTTGTTAATCACCTCAAACCCCACAAAGGAGGCGAGGACGAACACAAATAAACAGGAAATAAGCGTAGCTGTGGTCATAGCAATCACGACCCGGGGGGTCGGAGAGTAGAAAAGAGGCGATTTTAAAGCAGAACATCCCCTCTTGGGAGGGGCGGTCAAGCGTAGCGCTGACCGGGGTGGGTTGGGTGTCGGCCGCTAATGCAGCAGTTAAGACACCACAGGCTGTACATCCTGCACTGTCTCCAACGCCGCCTTAACCCGCTCATTACGGATCTCGCCCGCGTGGGCAACGCAGGTATCGCTGATGATGTCGTCCTCAAAGTCCAGATTGAGCTCTCCTTCATCGTTCAGGAGGTGCTGCACCAGGGTGGTGATGTTTTTGCCGTAGAGCTGGCTGGCATGAACGGGCATCGTGGCGGGCAGATTGTTGGGACCCATCACCGTCACACCTTGATGGACAATATCCTTGCCCCCTTGGGTGACTTGGCAGTTGCCGCCCTGACTGGCTGCGAGATCAACGATCACTGAGCCCGGCTTCATGCCTTCGACCATCTCCTGGGTCACCAGTAGCGGCGCTTTTTTACCGGGAACCTGGGCGGTGGTAATTACCACATCAGCAGCGGCAACCTGTTGGGCCATGACGTCTTGGGTTTTGCGCTTGGCTGCTTCTGAAACCTCTTTGGCATAGCCGCCTTCAGCAACCGTATCTTCATCGAGATTAACCTCGACAAACTTAGCCCCCAAGCTCTGGACTTCTTCCTTGACCGCAGGGCGAATGTCAAAGGCTTCGACCACGGCACCCAAGCGGCGAGCGGTGGCGATCGCCTGCAAACCCGCCACGCCTGCGCCCATGATAAAGACCTTCGCCGGACGGATGGTTCCAGCGGCGGTGGTCAACATCGGGAAAAACTTGGGCAGGGCCGCTGCTGCCATCAGCACCGCTTTGTAGCCTGCCACGCCCGCCTGTGAGGAGAGGGCATCCATGCTCTGAGCCCGGCTGGTGCGAGGGATCATCTCCATGCTAAACGCCGTGATATTCCGTGCGGCAAGCCATTGAATGCCTTCGGGGTGTCCCAACGGGTTCAGCAGGCTAATCAGCGCCACGCCATCCCGTAGCAAACCGATTTCTTCGAGTGTTGGTGGCGCAATCTTGAGCATCAGGTCGGCGGTGCCCCAGAGCTCGGTCTTGTTGGCAACGACCTTGACGCCAGCAGCGGTGTAGTCCGCATCGCTGAAATAAGCGCCGTCACCAGCTCCCGCCTCAATCGAAATATCCCAACCTTTCTTGACCCAACGAGCGGCAACATCGGGAGGCATGGCCACCCGCCGTTCGCCTAGCTCAATGGCTTCTCGCGCGATCGCAATTTTCATGATTTTCTCCCAGTTCAATGGTTAAGTTCAGGCCGTTTGTCTCAATGACCCATCGTCCATTACCGTCTCTGCCCATGAATGTCATTGTCAGCCCAGCGGGGTTGACAGATTAATAAACCAAATATTTGGCAAACATTTGGGCAAGGCCACTGCCTACCCGAAAAGGCGACATAACGGACGAGACATCGCGCAAACACCAGATCCGCGAACGCCATAATTTATGACTTACTGCTCATCCTAGGGGTGATCCCTAACGAGAGAAGGAATTTTCAGTTTGTCTTTAGCTCACCGCCGAGCAATGCCGGCCAGCGGTCAGGTTTTGCAAGCGGGTGATGCTAAATTTGCACCGAGTCATTAAGTTGTGTTTCAGCCAGCGGGAACCCAACGGGCATCACAAACTTCTGATATAGTCAAGAAACGTTACCGAATGTAAGATTCTCGGGTTTGATTGGCCCTAGCCTCGTTGACTAAGCAACCTCAAAATCTAAAAAATATGAAGTTTTTGCTCAACACACTCAAAAAGCATTTTCCCAAAGTCGTGGGGGCAGCAGGCTGTCTCCTGATGGCCTCGCCGCTGCTCGCCTACGCCGATGGCTTGACCATCTTCAGCGGCGTCAATGATGAACTGTCCGTTGAATACGATTTCAATAGTCGGAACTCCCGCAATGCCCGCTACCGACTCCAGATTCCGGCTAAGCGGGTCAAGAGCCCAGTTTCGCAAATTTCGGTATATATCCCTGACTACTATGGCGAGATGGACGATCGCCTGCGGGATCTTGAATGCATTGAGAACTGTGACTCTATTGAGGGCGAACGCAGCAATCGGATCTTGCAGTTTGAAGATGCCGATGCCCGGGATGATGTGCTTGAGGTGGGCTATGGTCGCAAATATCGCACCGATGCAGTTCTGGGCAATGTCACGATTGAAGAGAACTGCTTTGAAGATTGGCAGGGCGATGACCTGACCAGCTTCCATTGCCTGCGCATTCCGCTCCAGGAGACGATCGAGCCCCGCACCCCGATTCAAGTCAAGCTCTCTCACATTCGTAACCCAGACTTTGAGGGTACCTTCTACTTCCACGCACTCTTGGTGACTTGCCTGGATGAAGAGGGCTGTTTTGGTGAGCCGAATGCCCAGCCGATCAACGATTCGCCCGGCTTTGAGGAGTTCCGCCGGGGTAGCCTAGAGTTTGTGGGCACCTGGATTGTGACGGTGGGTCTATAGGACGACGCCTGAGATCTTGCGTAGGGGCGCGGTTTCTGCGCCCAACCCATCATTAATTGAGACAAATCGAATCCTAGACAATGGGTTGCAGGGGGTATTGGGCTAGCGCAGGGCAGGGAAACCCAGCCCCTACCATTGAATCGAGTGAATCGGTCGATTTCTTCTAGTTGTCTTACCGGAGAATCTACCGCTCCGTCTGACGGGACGCTCTATAATATGAGCCTTAGTCAATTTGGCCCGCGATCGTGACGACTACTCCTCTCACCTTTACCCCCCAACAACCCGATACCCTTGGCCGCTTTGGCCGCTTCGGTGGCAAGTATGTTCCCGAAACCCTCATGCCCGCCCTCAGCGAGCTGGAAATTGCCTATGCCCAGTACCGCCGCGATCCGCAATTTCTCACTGAACTCCAGAGCCTGCTGCGCGACTATGTCGGTCGCCCCAGTCCCCTTTATTTCGCGGAGCGTCTCACCGCCCATTATGCCCGTCTGGATGGCACCGGCCCCCAGATTTACCTCAAACGCGAAGACCTGAACCACACCGGGGCCCATAAAATCAACAATGCCCTGGCCCAAGTGCTGCTCGCCAAACGCATGGGCAAACAGCGCGTGATTGCTGAAACGGGGGCGGGGCAGCATGGCGTGGCGACGGCCACAGTTTGTGCCCGCTTTGGCTTGGACTGTGTGGTCTATATGGGCATCCACGATATGGAGCGCCAGGCCCTGAATGTGTTTCGGATGCGACTTCTCGGTGCAATGGTGCAGCCGGTTGAAGCGGGGACGGGCACGCTCAAGGATGCCACTTCGGAGGCGATTCGGGACTGGGTCACGAATGTGGAAACGACCCATTATATTCTCGGTTCAGTGGCGGGGCCCCATCCTTATCCGATGATGGTGCGCGATTTCCATACGATCATTGGCGAAGAGACCCGCCGTCAATGCCAGGAGAAATGGGGCGGTCTGCCGGATATTCTGCTGGCCTGTGTGGGCGGCGGCTCCAATGCGATGGGGTTGTTTCACAATTTTCTCGAAGAGCCCGAGGTGCGGATCATTGGTGTCGAAGCGGCTGGCGAGGGCACGCAAACCGCCCACCATGCCGCCACGCTCACCCAGGGACAACCGGGGGTGCTCCATGGGGCGATGAGCTATCTGCTTCAAGACGGCGAGGGTCAAGTCACGGAAGCCCATTCGATTAGTGCTGGGTTGGACTACCCTGGGGTGGGACCGGAGCATAGTTATCTGATGGAGACAAAACGCGCTGAATATTACAGTGTTACGGATACTGCAGCGGTGGCGGCCTTCCAGCGCCTCTCGCAACTCGAAGGCATCATCCCCGCACTGGAAACGTCCCATGCGATCGCCTACCTCGAAACCCTCTGCCCCCAACTGACCGACTCTCCCCGGATCGTGCTCAACTGTTCGGGTCGGGGCGACAAGGATGTGCAAACCGTGGCAAAGTATCTGGAGGACGCGTCACGCTAAACAATATTCACGCTAGGCAATGATGGAGAATTTTCAAGTCTGCGATCAAGATCTTGATGCTGCTACCCTTGAGCGCTACCAAAGCGCTACAGCATTAGCCGTGGATACCGAAACCATGGGGCTGGTGCTGGGGCGCGATCGCCTCTGCCTGATTCAAATGTGTGACCCTAGTGGTTTTGTCACCGCCATCCGGGTGGCTCAGGGGCAAACTGCTGCCCCCAACCTCAAGGCATTGATGGAAGATCAACGCATTGTCAAAATCTTCCACTATGCTCGGTTTGATCTGGCCCAACTGAAATACACCTTTGGCATCCAAACCCAGCCCATCTTTTGTACCAAGATTGCCAGCAAGCTCGCTCGCACCTACACCGGTAGCCATGGGCTCAAGTCGCTTGTCCAGGAACTCACGGGCGTTGAGCTGGATAAATCTTCCCAATCCTCTGACTGGGGTAATGCCCAACGCCTCAAACCCGAACAACTCAGCTACGCCGCCAACGATGTGCGCTACCTCGTCGAACTGCGAGCCAAACTCACTGCGATGCTCCAGCGGGAGGGGCGTTGGCAACTCATCCAGGACTGTTTTGGTTGCCTACCCGTGATCGTCGAGCTGGATATGCTGCGGTTTAAGGATGTGTTTGAGCATAATTAGGGTGCGTCATTAGGTGGTGCCAGAAACTTTGCGGGATAAGCGATGGAGCGCCCGACCCAACAAACAGGAAAAGGGCTGTAAGCGAGTCATATCAATCGTTTGATCCCAATCAGTCATAGTGTGGCAGCACCACCCCCAACGATGAAAACCCCCGAACCCAAGGGGTCGGCGTAGCCGGGGGGATCTTGCTAGCGCTGCTTAATCGGTGCAAGGCTATGGTGTCTATTAATTGCAGAATGCTCTAAACCCTTGGCAGGCGAGACGCCTGCGCTACGGATTACCGATTTATTTTCTAACGTGAGTTTCGGTTAAGCGAAGCGATCGCATCCCTCAAAGCCTTGAAATCTCGATGCCAAACCCGGTTGTCAGGGGTTCAGCTCCCCGACACCTCCCGCTGAGGGGGAAATTGCCCCCTCAGACTCCGGCAATACCGGAGCCAGCATGGTTGATTCTGCTAAATTTCAGAGTTTTGCGCAATGTCTGCTGATCCAGAACTCACGTTTTCTAAATTTCCATTAAGCTGTCGTCCCCTATTGAGCGATCTGCCATCGATGCAAGTCAGTCGCTAAGATAGGGATGAAGTTTTTGGTGACGTTGAGTCTCCTCTCGTTCGGTTGCAGCAACCCTCACAACCAACCTAAACCAGAGTGTCTCCAGCGTTGCTGTGATGTTATCGATAATAGATCTATAGAGCCATGCGCATTCCCAAAGCCCTGCAACGACTCGGCACCCACCTCGTCGCCCTAATTGTCGGTGTTTGTCTTGCTTTTGGTACACTCCGCGTTGCCGCTTCCCAAGCTGATCCAGTGTCCAGCCTGGATCAAGTGACGCCCCAACCCGAAAACACCCTACTCCTTGCCCAAGATACCGTTTCTTCCCGGCGACGGAGTTTTGTGACGGCGGCGATCGATCGTACCGGCCCCGCTGTCGTACGTATTGATACGGCTCGTACTGTCTCCCAACGATTACCCTCTGCCTTTGAGGATCCCTTTTTCCGGGACTTTTTTGGCGATCGTTTCTTTGACCAAATGCCCCAAGAGCGTCGGGTTGAGGGCCAGGGCTCCGGCTTTATCATCGATCGCAGTGGCGTGATCCTCACTAACGCTCACGTGGTCAGCGGCGCGGATGATGTCTCAGTCACGCTGCAGGATGGTCGCACCTTTGAGGCGTCAGTGCTGGGAACCGATGAGATTACCGACTTGGCCGTGGTGAAACTTGATGACAATATCCGTGATCTGCCCATTGCCTCTCTAGGGGACTCGGATGCTTTGGAAGTCGGAGACTGGGCGATCGCGGTCGGCAGTCCCGGTGGCCTAAACAATACCGTTACCCTCGGTATTATCAGCACCCTCGATCGCTCCTCCGCCCAGGTGGGCATCCCCGACAAGCGCCTTAACTTTTTGCAAACCGATGCAGCGATTAACCCCGGTAATTCCGGTGGCCCGCTGCTCAACGATCGTGGTGAAGTGATTGGCATTAATACAGCAATCCGGGCCAATGCCACTGGAATTGGTTTTGCGATTCCCATCAACAAAGCCAAGGAACTCAAAGATACCCTAGCAGCAGGCAAGGACGTCCCCCATCCTTATGTGGGTATCGAAATGCGTGATTTGACCGCTGCCGATGCGCGGGAGCAAAATAGCAACCCCAACTCCACCTTCTTCTTGCCGGAAGTGGATGGGGTTTTAGTCTGGCGTATTTTACCCAATACCCCGGCTGAATCGGCTGGGCTCCGTCGCGGTGATGTGATTGTGGAAATCAACGATGAACCCGTGACCAGTGGTCTGGCGATTCAGCGTTTGGTGGAAGAGAGTGGGGTGGGGGCACGGTTGAAGTTCAAAGTCCTGCGCAACCGAGAAACCCTCACCATCAACGTTAAAACCGCTCAACTTCGCAATCAAGGACGGTAAGCCTAAAACCCGGTAGGGGAGGGTTTCAGACCACTGGTGTGAACTTAACGCTGGGATGCCTGCCCCGCCTGGGGTTCAAACCCCAGGCTAATAGCGAAAGTAGGCTAAAGCCCACTCATCCAGAAAACTCCGGAACCCGTTTTAACGGGTTTTCGCTATGAGCCAGGAA
>JBCDEB010000074.1:0-32854 GCA_039180005.1 Cyanobacteria bacterium P01_G01_bin.54
CCCTTACCAAGGGGGTCGGCGTAGCCGGGGGGATCTCGCTAGCTTCATTTACTTGGTGCAAGAGTATTAACATTGTCTATTTTCAAAGTAAATCCGGATTGTCTAAACACAGAAAGCGAAAGCTGATCCGGGTGGCGGGCAAGATGCCCGCGCTACGGGATATTGAGCCCAGAAGCCCGTAGCGCAGGTGGTCAGTGAGCTTGTCGAATCTGCGTCCCGCCTGCCCGAGGAATAATCAGCAGTTTATCTCTCCCTATGCTTTACGGATTCAGTATCATTACTTAATGCCATCAGCATAGAAAAGTCCAAGTCTTGGGTCACAACAACACGTTCGTCTCTTCTTGCGAATTCCAGAATTTCTACATCGGCGATGGTCGCAGGTAGCACCTCTGTTGTGCGTATTGTGTTGTAACCATTTGTATTTAAGGCAGCTACGGTTGCAGGAGAAATATTTACATCCGCTAGTAGACTCAAACGACTCATGTTGAAGTGGCGCTCATAACACGATCAGACACAGTCTGGGCTGCATAATGAAGCGCTTGACGAATATCTTCCTCCTCTAACTCTGGGTAAGACGCCAAAATTTCCTAGACAGATAACTGGCTTGCGAGCAGCTTCAGAACAAGTTCCACAGTAAGTCGCATTCCTCGGATCGTTGGCTGACCAAGGCAAACTTGTGGATTGATGGTGATGCGGTCTAGCGCTTCAATCAGAGTGAATTTTCTAAGGTGGGTGGGAATTGTTTCGTGTGATTATGAATGGCTAAGACGGGTAAAATCAAGAGTCTTCCAGTCCAAACATGAACGGTCTAGAATTGCCCATCCTACAGTTTACTCATGAAAAGATATCTTCTTGCTCCTTAAACAACCGCTCTAATGGTGGTAAATTCAAATCCTCAGCGAGTAAATCTAGACCATCGGCAATTCGAGGGAGAAACGGAGCACTGATTTGTAGTTGATCGTAGCAGCGTTCTCGATAGTCGGGTCGGGCTTGGAAGCGTCGGATGGCAATTTTCAAGGGCGGGAGAACTTCATAGGCGGCTTCGGCTTTGGCGATCGCCCCTTCTGGCAACTGAAAATACGATCGCAGCATCGCTAAATCAATCAGATCTCGGGAGAGCACCGACTCATCCATAAAGCGATCGGCATTGCTAAGTAGTTTGCTCGTAAAACAATCTGCCCAGCTCAAACAGGGCACATCAGTCCACGGCAAATAACGGGGTGATGTGGGGACAAAACGAGCTTCAGCAATAATCTCTAACTTGATGGGCATGTCAGAAACCGTAACCAACAGCCGAATGCCATATTGATCGGTTTTAGCGCGACCAATATGGAGCAGTTGGAGATCTGAGAAGAGCGCCTCATAGCCCTGCTCAAAAATAACCTTTCGTAAGTTTCTATAACCAGATGTAGCGATCGGACAGATGAAATCAATATCATGACTTTGGCGATATTCATCCAGTTCCATGGCCAAAACAGTGCCGCCGCCAAAATAGGCTTGACTTTCAGCAAAGAGCAATGCATTCAAACCGTTCAGAATGGTTTGAACCTGCTGGTGAATCAGAAATCTAGGGTCTGTCATTATTTGGATTTCAAACTATGGTTATGTCTGACTTACAGCCCCTTTCCCTATGTTTTGGGTCAGACGCTCTATCGTTTGTCCCCTCAGGCTTCTGCGGTTAATTAATGACACACCCTAAACGTCATAACTCAACAATGAGCCAAGAGCCAAACGCTTGCGCCAACGTTTTGATAAATTCGCGCTCTTCTGTTTCAAGGTTGTCAAACATCTCACGGTAGCGCCAACCATTTTCATAGCGACTTAACATCTGCTCTAGCGTTAAATCATAAAAATCAGACAGTTGCCAACAGATAGATTTCAAGAATTTGAGGGTGTCTGGAGGCGGGATGGTAATCATTTTTTCTCAGCCCTATCTCGTTTGAAACCCGGAGGCGGGAGGGTTTGAAACCCTCCTCTACCTTAAATCAATACAACATAATTTCACAATAGATGGGGTTTAGCAGGCTCTAAAATCACGCTGAAACCAATCACTAACGTACCCGCAGACGCACGGTATAGGTTCCCGTCGCCCCCTCGGAATGCCACCAGGTTTGGAGGCGATCGCGCAAGCGCTGTACCACTGCATCCTCAGTGAGCGCTGAGGCCTGATCCTCAAAAATCACCCGCTGCACACGACCGTTCACCAGTTCCATCTCAAATACCACCTCGCCGCTGGCCTCGCCGGGAACCGTAAAATTCCAGAAATGCTGGTTGAGGGATTCAAGCATCTCTGGCGTAAAGCCCTCCGCCTCCGCCACTTGCACCATGATCATGGGTGCTGGGGGCTCGGTGGGTACGCCGTCAATGTCGCGCTCCTCAACTTCTGTGAGTAGATCAATTGAATCGAAATCTTCCGGATCCCTGAGTCGACGAATTGAGTCGAAATCTTCTTCCAGAATCCCCCCTAACTCTGCGACGTCGCGAGACGAATCTTGCGGCGGTGGAGCAGGTCGAGCCACAGGCGCAGGAGCGGGTGGTAGCGGCGCAACGTTATTGCTCCCAAAATGACTATAGGTAGTGCCAGTCCGACTGGACTGTCCGACAACTTCATCCTCATCCTCTGGGCCAAAAAAGCCCTCATAGTTGGTGCCATCGGGCAGTTCGACAGGCACTTGCACCGTACGACTTGTCCCATCCGGGTCAACTCGCACTTCCTCGCTCACCGCCACAAACGCCGTATATTGTGAGAGCAGCCGATAGTCCAGCGCTGTTTCCGTCACAGCATCCACCCCCGATCGCGTTTCCCCGCTGACCATCTGGGTCATGAGTTCTTTGATCCGAGCGCGACCCCAGAGCTGGGCGATCGCCAGATTCCCCTCCTCCGCAAAATCCACCTCAAACGTCTCCAGATAACGGCTTCCCCCTGCCCTGAGACCCGTGACGCGCAGCGTGCCGCTCGCTCCGTCCGGCTTACGGCCAAAGAGCACCAAGGGCTGATTGGCAAACAAGTCGGGTAGATATTGGGGGTAAATATCGGCACTTGCACCCGTGCCCTGCCAGGACACCCGAATATTGGTCAGCACTGGGTTATTGATCTGCTCGAAAAACTGCTCCACCACGGGCTCAACTGGCTCATCATGGCGCACCACTTGCAAGGTGCCGCGCCCAGCCTCGGCCAGGCGATCGAGCAAGAAGCGGTTCACCGAACTGCCGACGCCAAAACCATAGAGCCGATTACCGTAGGGTAGTTCCTGCTGCACACGGGCAATCACGGCATTGTCATCGCCAATCAGACCGTCGGTGAGCAGAACAATGCTACGCAGACGTCCGGGGGGGGCAGCAGGAAAATTCAGTACGGTGTTGATGCCGTTCAGCAGTTCCGTGCCGCCGTTACCCCTTAGTTGGTTGACGTAGGCCAGGGCGCGATCGCGGTTGGCCTGGGTATTGGCCAAGGGTTCTGGTGAGAGGGCCTGAGTGGCATTGGCAAAGTCAATAATCGAAAACGTATCATCTGGGTTGAGCCCCTGGATAAACCGCTCCATCAGCTGCTTGGACTGGGCGATCGGCGCACCGGACTGGGAGCCGGAGGTATCGATTAAGAACACCACATCCTTGGGCACGATCGCATTCGGCGGATAGTCCAGCGCCGGAATCAGATAGAGCGCAAAGTGACCCCCCTGTTCACCGGTTTGAGTCAAGACCGTGGCTTGGGTCTCCTGACCGGAAACCCGGTAACGCAAGACGAGATCTTTGTTGGGGAGCGTGTCGCCGGGATCCAGTTGGACGGTGACGCTCTCCCCCTCTTGAGTGGTGAGGATTTGGTGGGAGGGCGATCGCACATCCTGCACCAAACCGCCCGCATCGACTGTCACGGTGACATTGATGTCATGGCCGGAGCGGGTTCCCGGCGGCAGTACCGGAGGAGTGATTCGCTGGGCATCGGGGACGCGGTCAGTGGCTTGGCCCCAGTTTTCACGAGTGGGGTCCGGGGGCGTCGCGCTGGGGTTTTCGGGTGTGCCGGGAATATAGCGTGGCCCGACGACCATGGGAAAGACAAATTCATAGTCCCCGCCCTCAAACTGGAGGCTATCGGTGTAGCGAATCGTGACATCGATCTGTTCGCCGGGTTTAATATTTGCCAGGGATTGGGTGAAGATATTGGCCCGCTCCTGCTCCAAAAGCCCGGCGGTGCGCCCCTCCTCCCGCGCTTGTTCGTAAATCGCTCGGGCTTCGGCTCGCTCTTTGATATCGCCCTTGATGATGCGATCGCCGATCTTAATTTCCATATCATCCACAGCGGCTTCATCCGGCAGCGGGAAGACATAGATCGCCTCCAGGGGGGAATCAAACGGGTTTTCAAAGGTTTGTGTCACCTCGACCCGTGAGACATTCCCGGCAATTTGGGCATTGACTTCGGTGTGCTGCAAGGGAAAGATGCGTTGCTCACCGTCTTCCGTTACGGCAAAGAGGCCGCTGCTCTGGCCGCTGTTGGGGGTGGGCGTCTCGCTCTGGCCGGTTTGGGCCTGGACGATGGCAGCGGGAGTCATCGCTATAGCAAAACTGCCCAGACCAGCGAACAGCAATGGCATTGAGAGCAACAGGGCAGTTTTCATAACACGCACCAGAATGGGGATTGGCCTAATCTTAGGTCAGCGATCGCCCCACTGACGCGGATGTTTCGAGATTGGAAACAACTTTGAGGACAGCCGTCGAAGCGCGTGTCGTACTGTGTCACGAAAACCGTAGCGCAACTATCTTGGCTGCCCTCCCAATCAATCAATAAGCAATCTGTTGCTTAGGCTAGACTGGAGCTGATTGTCTAGACCGAGAAGAGCGATGTCCGAGGAAAACGTGAGGCCGACAGAGCCCATCCCTGTTGAGTTGGGCGATGGTGTGAGCATGATAGTCGAAACCACACTCCTTGGCGGTGAAGAAGATGTGGGCTTGGATGCCAAAACCTTTGAACCTGTGTTTAATGCCGTCAAGGCTCTCTCCGGCAAGGTTCAGGAAGCCTTGGAAACCGCGAAGCCAGATAAGGTCAGCCTAGAGTTGGGTTTGGAAGTGGGGCTCAAGGAGGGTCAATTGGTGGCGATGCTGGTGCAAAACTCGACGAAAGCCAACCTCAAGCTCACCCTAGAATGGGGTAAGTCTTAAATCCTTTGATTTTGGTTGATGAGTGAATCAGCTAAGGCGATAGACCATCTCAAATCCTGCACGGTGTGTATTAACCGATCGAGCAGTCAGCGTGGCACGGGCTTTTTTGTGGTTCAGGGTCAAATTTTGACGTGTCATCATGTTATTAAGGACAAGACCAAAATCGAAATTTGGTGGCAGGGTAATCCATATCCAGCGGAAGTGACCGGGCATGCAGAAGACGCTGATTTAGCCCTATTGCAATTAACGGGTAATGTACCAGAGCATCCAGTTGTAGAACTGGATTTAACGGTTGCGATCGACGATCCGCTCTACAGCTTTGGATATACCGATCAATATGTAGACGGCGATCCTGCGGATTTTGGTTATGTTGATGAAACAGGTGGCGATTGGCCGTTGATGAAGTTTAAGGAGGGTCAGGTTCGACCGGGCTTAAGTGGATCGCCATTGCTCAATCGTCGAACCGGTAAGGTTTGTGGTGTGGTGCAGAAGACACGCGATCGCTCCAGCGCCTTGGGCGGCCGAGGGATTCCTATGAGCACAGTGTTTAAGGTGTTCCCACAATTGCAGCCTAAAAAAGTCATAACCGTCAATCCCTTTACACAGCGGGGGATGATTGATGATGTTGCCCTCATTTATGGACGAGAAACAGAACTGGGCAGAATCTTAGAGTTTCTCAATGGGGGAAGTAGTGTTGCTTTAGTCGGACAATCCGGAATTGGTAAATCATCTTTACTGAGTACAGTTTGTCACAAAGCCGCACAACTACGCGAACCCCGGCAGCCTGTTTATTTGAATATGAGTCATTTGTTCAGTGAAGCGGATTATTATGCCGCCCTCTGTGATGAGATTGGTATTCCGTATTGTTCGGGTTATCGATTTTCCAAGGCACTGAAGCACAAAAGAATTCTGCTGTTGCTCGATGAAGTTGAGCGAATGACACAAGATTGGTTTACCCGTCCAGTACGCCAACAATTTCGGGGCTTGGCAAATTCAGGCAGTTCATCATCGCTACGCTTGGTCGTAACAGCACAAAGCTCGCTCAATCAGCTTTTTAAAGATAGTGGTCAAGATTCTCCCTTTCAAGAAATTTGTCAGGAGCTTGCGCTAGAACCTTGGAGTAAGAAAGTTACCAAAAACTTCATTCAATTGCGCTTAGCTGGAACAGCAATACGCTTTACTGATGAGGAAATCTTCGAGATTATTAACCAGAGCGGTGGCATTCCCAGCCAGGTGGTCCAAGGGTGCTATCAGGTTTATGAGCGCTACCGCGACTAATCGCTAGAATGTAAACACCGTCATGGTTTAAGCCAATGTTAACTTTTGAGCAAATCCTTGATCAGGTGTCAGCGCTGCCAGTGGAGCAGCAGGAGCAGTTGATTAAGGCCATTCAGCAGCAGCTTCGAGCTGCACGGCGTCAGGTTTTAACTACGGAAGCACAGGAGGCGATGGCAGAGTTCAAAGCCGGGAACCTGAAGCCGTTGACAGCAGATGAGGCTGTGGCAGAACTCAGAATTGAGCTGAAGCAGCCGGACGAGGCGGAACTCATTCAACGGATAACCACTGAGCCGCCCGTTGATGGAGAAAGATTAGCCGTGTTGCAAGTGAAGCGGGATGCAGGGACATTGCCAGAGTCGGAGTTGTTGGAGTGGCAGCAGTTGAGAGTGGCGGCTGACCATTGGCAGGTCGAACATCAAGCTGCATTGGTGAAGCTATCGAGTTTACGAGGGGTGGATTTGCCGGAAATTCAAGCTGAGTTTGGTTTACCTGTGACAAAGCAAAAAATGAAGGGACGACTGGATGAGTTGCGAGCAATTCTGGCAGAAGATAACTTTACGCTGGTTATTCCAGAACGGACTAGCCGACTGACTCCGTTTGATTAGGTTGGAGAAAAAGTATGTTTGTTTGTGATACAAACGTTGTCAGTGAGCTGACCCGTCCGAAGCCTAATCGGGGTGTTGTTAACTGGGTTGACAGCAAGCCTTTTCTGTATGTCAGCGCAGTGACTGTAGAGGAAATGACCTATGGCCTGGCCATCAACCCGAAGGTGAGAGCACTAGAGTGGTTTGAAGATCAGTTCAAAGAAAAGTTTAGAGTATTAACGATCGATGAAGAAATCGCAGAGATAGCAGGAGTTCTTCGTGGAAAGTTTCGCAAACAGGGCAAACCCAGAGAGCAGTCGGATATGTTGATTGCGGCGACGGCGAAGGTGTATCGGTTTACGCTGGTGACACGGAATATGCGAGATTTTGAGGGGTGTGAGGTGGCGGTTTTGAATCCGTTTGGTTGAGGCAGAATAATGATTGGTTGGCGGCCCACACCCCGAACCCACCCCGGTCGGCGCTGCGCTTGACCGCCCCTCCCGAGAGGGGATTAACTATATAAAAATCTCCTCCTGGGAGGAGTACCCCGGAGGGGGGAGGTGGGTCGGGTCTTCGCTACTAACCCGCTAGCCCGGAACGACGCAGAAAACCATCTTGCAATAACCACCTAAACCCGACCCACCCCGGTCGTCGCTACGCGAGACCGCCCCTCCCGAGAGGGGATTAACTGTATAAAAATCTCCTCCTGGGAGGAGTACCTCGATAGGGGGGAGGTGGGTCGAGTCTTCGCTACAAACCAACTTCCGCATTCCGACTTCCGCATTCCGAATTCAAAACCCTGAACCCTGAACTCATGAAAGACCCCATGCCCCGTCTGGATTTGGCTCCGAAGCTCAAACGACCCTTGCAGCTATGGAACCCGTTGGATTATTTGCGCCTGTTGTATTGGGTGTTTTATTTTCCGCAGGCATTGCGGTGGTATGTGGATATGTTTTCATCGATTTATGTCCACAAGAAAACCTTGAGTTTCTTGATGGGCTTACAGCTTCTCTTTGAAGACAAAGTCAGAAAGACATTGTTTTTACAGGCATTATTTTGCATGCTTTTGTCTTTTTCGATCAGTCTATATTTATTTAGAATAAATAAATGGGCTCCTTTTTTTGATTTTGGATATTTCTATTTTTTTGCATGTCTGGTAATCGTTTTTTATCTCTATCGTTTTTTCGTTTCGGGAATCATATCAGGTGAATTGCTCTTCTTGAAGATGCACTTTCTCTTTTTCTCTCCATTACTGATTATTCTTTTTTTGGCACTAGTAATAGCTGTATCAATACTCTCTTTTATAGTGTTCTTTTTAGTGAGTAGTCTTGCTATTGGGTTGGTATTTTCATCGATATTATTCTTATACTCGATATTTTCATCAGGCAATTACAAACGTCTTTTTGAAGATATCTTGCTAGGTCTATTGTCCGGACTCGTACTTGGATACATTGTGAGCTTTATATCGTTTCTTCCAGTGACATTAACAATAGCACCTGTTGCTCTTGCTGTTTTCTTTAGATTAGATGATTGGTTGATCATGAATTTAGCCTTGTGCTTTACGAGTAAAACAAAAGGAAAGACGTTACTCCCTAGAGTTTCTAGCATCCCTTTCTCAAGATGCGAAAAAATCCTAGAAGATTCTTTCGCTGATAATTGGGACACTCTTGTACAAAGCTCGGTAGAAATCATGAAATATACTAGCCAATCAAAGCTGGTTATAGAAAAGCTGGATGAGCTCTTCTATAGAGAAGATGAGTTTATATCAGAATCTCTATTAGTATGGAGGGTTTCAAGGTTTTTTGACCTTTACAAAGGAGCTTCAGCATGGAAACTAGCAGATTGGGGGGAGCTGCAACATGTTCCTTCGTCGATAGGAGTAGGGTTTTTCTTTCTGAAGAAGAGACAAGCTAGGTCAGCAGCTGATAGTTTTTATGAGGTTCGAGATATTATCTATGGTGCAGAAATGTACATCCTTGCCGAAACTCTCGACCTCTGCACCCAAGCCCAAGAATTCAATCAAATCCACCCTCTACAACTCCCCCCCTGCCCTGAACCCGATCCCAGTAAGCGCCTCCGCCAAGAAAGCTGGCCCGCCCTCGAAGCCTTTCATCGCGTCACCCAAGACGCTCAACTGATCCATCAAAGTCGCAGCAAAGCCACCCAAGCCCAAGCCCTTGCCCGCGCCCAAGGCGAACTCCAACAGATCCTCGACAACCAAGACCAACTCCCCCAAGCCGAAGGCGGCCTGATCATTGATATCGCCACCACCTGGCGCGATGCCCTGCTCAGTATCGCCAGCGAGATCGGCAATATCGAAATTCTTGAACCTGTCACCAACCCCTACACGATCGGCGACCCCGTCGAAGGCAACCGTTTTGTCGGTCGAGAAGACCTGCTGCGCGAACTCGAAAGCCTCTGGCTCGGTGCAGAAAACCTGCCCTCCGTCCTGGTCTACGGCCACCGCCGCATGGGCAAAACCTCGATCCTGCGTAATCTGACAGGTGGCGCTGACCTGAAGCTCATCTACGTCAACCTCCAACTCCTCGGTTCCGTCACCCAAGGCTTGAGTGAAGTTCTCCTCGCCATCGCCGACGACATCGCCCAACACCTGGATATTTCTGCTCCCGCCGATGAAGCATTTTTAAACTGCCCCCAACGTACCTTCGAGCGCTACCTTCGCGACGTGCTCAGCCAACTCGACTGTCGTGCCCTGATCATCGCTCTCGACGAATTCGAGATTATTGAAGACCTGATCGAAAAAGGGCAACTCAGCCCCGACTTTATGGGCTATCTGCGGGGACTCATCCAAATGGACAAACGCCTCGCCTTTGCCCTCGCGGGTTTGCATACCCTTGAAGAAATGACCCGCGACTACTTCGAGCCCTTCTTTGGCAGCACCTACGGCATCCCCGTCAGCTTCCTCACCGAAGCCGCTAGCCGCCAGATCCTGGAAAATCCCAGCAACGACTTCCCCCTGGAATATGACCCCAACGCTGTCGATGAAATCTATCGCCTCACCCACGGCCAACCCTACCTCGTGCAACTGATTGGCTTCCAACTGGTGCGCCGCTTTAATGAGCAGGTCTTTGAAACCGGGCGAGAACGTGATCCGCGCCTCACTGTTGCTGATGTAGCTGCCGTCACCGATATCTCCCAAGCCGACCTCTTCCGCAACGGTCGCTACTATTTTGAAGGCGTCTGGAACCAAGCCGCCCAAGGCGCACCGGGCCAACAGGCGATTCTTCAAACCCTTGCTCCCCATCTCGATGGGCTCACTGTCGCTGAATTGCAGGCTCAATTACCCCACTTGGGCAACCTTGCTGCTGCTCTCGGAACCTTGGAGCGCCACGACGCGATCCAACGGGTCGCAGATCGTTACTGCATCACTGTCGAGCTGTTCCGGCGTTGGTGTGAGCGGTTGGGTTCAGGGGGATGATACCTGGGCTGTTCATTCGTCAGTTTTTCAGATCGCTCAAGTTCATGCCTCAATCGTGGCGGGCAAGATGCCCGCGCTACGGGAAATTCAATCAATTACCGTAGCGCAGGTGGTCAGTGAGCTTGTCGAATCTGCGTCTCGCCTGCCAGCACGGAATCTGCGTGAACTGTGTTGACAGAAAATCCTACAAAGTACAACCCAGATGATACCGTTCGCAATCTCTCCATAGGAGACGCTACACGAACGCAGTTTACAAAGTGACATGAGGGGTTATCGCGCAGATTGAATTGAATCATGTTGGCGAAGCCTTCTCGTTCGCCTTTGGCGTTCCCGAAGGGTAGAGTAAACCAGTATCAGCATGGGTTGTGTTGGGTTTCGCTCCACTCAACACTAACCTACAGCTCAAAGTTGACGCTACAGTAGATTTTTTCGATTTGGAGTGATGGCTGCGCAAGCGCAAACACAACAAGCCCCCGAGTTCCTGGGAACTCGGGGGCACAATCAGGGGATTAAGCGCAAGGGCCTAGGCTTACATCATGCCCATGCCACCCATGCCGCCCATACCACCCATGCCGCCCATACCACCCATGCCGGGATCACCAGCGGGCATAGCGGGGGCGGGTTCGGGCTTCTCGACCACGAGGGCTTCGGTGGTCAAGACCATACCGGCAATGGAGGAGGCGTTTTGCAGGGCCGAGCGCACCACCTTGGCGGGGTCAATCACACCGGCGGCGATCATGTCTTCATAGTCACCCGTAAGGGCGTTATAGCCGATGTTGAAGTCGCTGGCGCGGACTTTTTCGACCACGACCGAGCCTTCGACGCCTGCATTGTTAGCGAGCTGGCGGAGGGGCTCTTCTAGGGCGCGAGCCACGATATCCGCCGCCACTTGCTCTTCCGCATCGGTGAGTTGGCCTTTCGTCTCTAGCACTTTGGCGGCCAACCGGATCAGGGTCGTGCCACCACCGGGGACGATGCCTTCTTCCACGGCGGCTTTGGTGGCGTTGAGGGCGTCTTCGATGCGCAGCTTGCGATCCTTGAGTTCGGTTTCGGTGGCGGCTCCCACTTTAATGACAGCGACACCGCCGGCCAGCTTGGCAATCCGCTCTTGGAATTTCTCGCGATCGTAGTCGGAATCGGTTTCCTCAAGTTGCTTGCGGATCTGAACAATGCGCTTTTGCACATCGCTAGACTGCTCGCCGGTGGCGACGATCGTGGTGTTATCTTTCTCGATTGTGACTTTGCGAGCCTTACCGAGCATTTCGATCGCGACGGTCTCTAGGCTCAAGCCCACTTCTTCGGAGATCACCCGACCGTTGGTGAGCACGGCGATATCTTGGAGCATTTGCTTGCGGCGATCGCCGAAGCCCGGCGCTTTAATGGCGGCCACATTTAGCACACCCCGCGCCTTGTTGACCACCAGGGTGGCCAGGGCTTCACCATCCACGTCTTCAGCGATGATCAGCAGGGGGCTACCAGAGCGAGCGACTTTTTCCAGAACCGGGACGAGATCGGCGATCGCACTGATTTTCTTGTCCGTAATCAGGATCAATGGGCTCTCAAAGTCCACGATCTGGCGCTCGGGGTCGGTGACGAAATAAGGAGAGGTGTAACCACGATCGATCTGCATCCCTTCGACCACGTCTAGCTCAGTGGCCATGGACTTGGATTCTTCAACGGTGATCACGCCGTCTTTGGTGACTTTGTCCATCGCCTGGGCGATCATGCTGCCGACCTCTTCATCGTTACCTGCGGAAACCGCAGCAACTTGGGCGATCGCATCGCCTTCCACGGGCTTGGCAACCTGCTCGATCTCTTTGACGAGTAAATTGATGGTCTTCTCAATGCCACGCTTGAGGGCAACGGGGTTTGCACCAGCAGCCACGTTTTTCATCCCTTCACGGATCAGGGCTTGGGCGACAACAGTGGCGGTGGTAGTCCCATCTCCAGCGATGTCTTTGGTCTTAGAAGCCACTTCCTGGATCAGGCGAGCGCCTGTATTTTCCAGGGGATCTTCCACTTCAATTTCTTTGGCGACGGTGATGCCATCGTTGACGATTTGGGGCGCACCGAACTTTTTCTCTAGAAGTACATTTCTGCCTTTGGGTCCGAGCGTAATCCGCACGGCATCGGCCAAGGTATTCACGCCTTTTTCAAGGGCGCGACGGGATTCTTCTTTAAAAGAAACAATCTTTGCCATAGTTGCTATCCATAATTGTTCCACTAGCCAATTTAGCACTCTGCCTACGGGAGTGCTAAGGAAATTCCGGGCGGCTGATAGAATTGGCGCGATCGCCCTTCCAGCAAGGGATTGAGTAATCCTGATATCTCCAAATACATTAAATTGTCATTCCGTCAAGGAGTAATGCAGTGTATGTTCCCGAACCTGACCGATCGCCCTAAGACCTGTTCATTGTTGCCAGAACTGCACGGGCGGCCGACCCGACCCACCCCGGTCATCGCTGCGCGAGACCGCCCCTCCCGAGAGGGGATTTTCCTTTTAACCTTTAACCCTTCACCTTTAACTTTTAACCCCTTCCCTATCCCCGCCATAACCAACCTAAAACTCTCGCCCCCCTCCATATGTCACAATGTAAAGAAGAATTAACACTCATTTCACCGTAACGCGGAGGGCCCGCCCCATGGTTGCAGTCGCAGAACCCCAACAACAATCCTCGACAACATGCCTCACAATTCAGAGCGCCCCGATCGCCCCCAACACCACCACGATTCGCTCCCTCGACTGGGAGCGCGATCGCTTTGATATTGAATTTGGTCTCCAGAACGGTACGACCTACAACTCCTACATTATTCAGGGTGAGAAGCTCGCCCTAGTGGATACCTCCCATGCCAAGTTTAAGCAGCTCTATTTCGAGGCCCTCCAGGGATTGATTGACCCGGCGCAAATTGACTATCTGATCATTAGCCATACCGAGCCCGACCATAGTGGTCTAGTGCAAGACCTGCTGGCCCTGGCCCCCCAAGTGACCGTTGTGGGCTCGAAGGTGGCGATTCAATTCCTCAAGGGGTTTGTCCATCAAAACTTTAAAACCCAAACCGTCAAGAATGGTGACCAGCTTGATCTGGGCGAGGGTCATGTTTTAGAGTTTGTCAACGCCCCTAACTTGCATTGGCCGGATACGATCTTGACCTACGATGCTGGGACGCAGATTCTGTATACCTGCGATGTGTTTGGCCTGCATTACTGCTCCGATGATCTCTTCGATGAAAACCTCAAAGCCATTTCCCCAGACTATCGCTTTTATTACGACTGCCTGATGGGCCCCAACGCGCGATCAGTGGTTTCAGCGCTCAAACGGATGGATAAGCTGGACGAGATTCGTCTGGTGGCCAATGGTCATGGCCCCCTGCTTAAGCACAACACCACTGAGCTGATCAACCGCTATCGTGACTGGAGCAAGGCCCAAACCAAGGGCGAGAAGGTGGTTGCTGTCTTCTACACCTCAGGTTACGGCTACAGCGATCGCCTCTCCCAAGCCCTAGCCCACGGCATCACCAAGGTCGGGGTGACGGTAGAGATGATGGATTTACTCAACGAAGATCAGCAGGAGGTGCGAGAACTAGCAGAGCGGGCCACCGGGCTGGTGCTGGCCATGCCTCCCGCGTCCGGTTCCCAGTCCCCAATGACAGCAGTGAGTTTGGCAACGATCATCGCCTCCGTCCATGAAAAGCAAATCATTGGTCTCGTCGAGTCTTATGGCGATGACGATGAGCCCATTGACCCCTTGCTGACCCAGTTTCGCAATTTGGGGCTGATCAGGGGTTTTGATAGCATTCGGGTCAAGGATGCCCCCAGCGAAGCCCTCTATCAGCTCTGCGAAGAAGCGGGCACAGACTTGGGCCAGTCCCTGATGCGGGAGAAGAATATCAAAGCCCGGAAGTCGTTGGATACGGATCTCGACAAAGCCATTGGGCGGATCAGTGGTGGACTTTATATCATCACGGCGCAGAAAGGCGACCTCAAAGGGGCAATGTTGGCCTCCTGGGTTAGCCAAGCCAGCTTTGAACCGCTGGGACTTTCGATCGCTGTCGCCAAAGACCGCGCGATTGAATCCCTGATGCAAGTGGGCGATCGCTTTGTGCTGAATGCGCTCGAAGAGGGCAATTATCAACGCCTGATGCGACATTTCCTCAAGCGGTTTAAGCCCGGACAAGACCGTTTTGAGGGGGTTGAGACTCAGATGGCTGCGAATGGTTCACCCCTGCTCTTAGGTGCCCTGGCCTATCTGGAATGCGAGGTCGTCAGCCGGATGGAAGTCTCCGACCATTGGTTGGTCTATTCCCAGGTCACCGAGGGACGGGTAGCCAAAGCCAATGCGCTGACTGCAGTACATCATCGCAAGGTGGGGAATTACTATTAGAGTCTGAATCTATGGGTCAATCCGGAGCCGGGAGGGTTTCAAACCCTCCCCTACTGGGTCTGAGGGAACTACGCACTGTGAACGGAAAACTGAATTGATGTCCCAACTTGCAGCCCTAATCTTTGATGTCGATGGCACGATCGCCGAAACCGAGCGAGACGGCCACCGGGTTGCCTTTAACCGGGCCTTTGCCGAAGCGGGCCTCGACTGGCAATGGTCAGTTGAACGTTATGGTCAACTGCTTCAAATCCCTGGTGGCAAGGAGCGTCTGCGCTACTATTGGCAGCAGTATCAACCCCAGTTTGAGCCGGAGCAGCCCAGCGCGGATTGGCTCAGGCAAATGCATCGTGCTAAAAACCAGCATTATCAAGATTGTATTGCCCAGGGCGCAATTCCCTTGCGACCAGGGGTCAAACGTTTGATCCAGGAAGCCAGAGAGGCTGAGTTGAAGCTGGCGATCGCCACAACAAGCGCCCTCGCTAACGCGATGGCGCTGCTTGAGTATCACCTTGACCCCAGTTGGTTTACGGTAATTGCGGCAGGCGATATCGTTACCCACAAGAAACCCGCTCCCGACATTTACCATTATGTTCTGCGGCAGCTCCAACTGCCCCCCGAACAATGCCTTGTGCTCGAAGATTCCGAGCCGGGGCTCAGCGCAGCGACCCAGGCAGGTCTCTGTACAGTGGTGACGGTGAATGACTATACCCAACACCAGGATTTTACAGCCGCCCAGCTCGTTGTGAGCGATCTGGGTGAACCGACTCAGCCCCTGAGCGTTGTGCAGGAACCGCCTCTCCATACCCCCTGTTTCACTTTGGGTATTGCCCAAGTCCTGTTGAATAATGCAGTGCGCCGCCAGAGTGATGTTTAAAAGGAAATGAGGATAAGCCACCACTGACTCTCCCAGAGATGAGCGAGAGGCTACAATCCGTTAAACTTCAAATGATTGCGATAACTGACTGATACGAAATCCGGATAGCAAAGACCAAGATCGAGGGGTTGAGATTTTGGCTCCGCTCAACCCAGGACGGAGTCGAAACCTCAGCCTTCGCTATCTTGGTATACACAATCCGGATCTGGTATGACACCCTCTAATTGATGGGTTGGTCTGGCGGCGCGATTATCTTGTCCCATAAGGGTTCTAGAACAAACTAATGACACGCCCTCAACACAATTTAACGACCTAAGCCAAAATAACTGACGGTTCAAAACACGGTTTTACTTCACACTAAGCTTACGGATGGTCTTTGCTGGTCTAGCCTGAGTCTAATCTCGCTTTAGCTAACGGCGCTGAGGACGATTACCACCACCGCCACCACCGTCCTGCTCACGAGGTCGGGCCTTATTGACTTTGATGCTGCGACCCATCCATTCCGCACCATCAAGTTCTTCAATGGCTTTTTCTTCATCGCCTTCTTCTCGGAACTCCACAAAGGCAAAACCCCGAGGGCGACCGGTTTGTCGATCGGTGGGCAAGCTCACACGCCGTACAGCGCCATATTCACCGAAAACTTCATTGAGGTCTTCGCGGGTAACATCATAGGAAAGGTTACCAACATAAATGGACATCGAGAGTATATCTCCTGAATCAATCAAATCAAATCAAACAACAAAACGTAGCGAGTTAAGCGGAGATATACCTGTAACCGAAACTGGAAGTAAGCTTTAAATCAATTCAACCAGCGATGTGATCAAACCAGTCAGGGGAAGACTGGATAACGTGTAAAGTTGCACAACGTTGATTGCAAAGATTTACTGTGAAGATTTCAGACAAGCGTACTCTACCGAAAACCGACTATCATTCTACACAATAACATAGTCTTTCCGAGAAGCAAGACTGGATTAGAAGCGGCTGAAAAGCCGTTCTAGCGTGTCTCTGATGGAGATTAATAGGGAACCCAGGCCTGGTAGCGATAGTTCACTGTCGGGATTTGCACCAACTGCCGATATTGGGACTCAATCTGCGTGATGTTGTGGTTCAGGGTGTAGTGGGTAAGCACCCGCTGGCGAGCTTTGATTCCTAACAATTCGGTGAGTTCGGGATGTTCACAACAGAGGGGGAGCAGCGTTTTGAGTTGTTCCGTGACACGTTGGGGATCGAGCACAATGCCAGCCCCATCGGCCAGGACTTCCCCATCGGCACCGGCATCGGTAGCGAGGCAGGCAACGCCACAGGCCATGGCTTCTAGGAGGGCGAGGGAGAGTCCTTCGACGAGGGAGGGTAAAATAAACACATCGGCTGAGCGCAACAGGTTAATGCGTCGGGCTTCGTCGCCTTCAAAGCCATGCCAAAGAACCCCTTCACTAGAACCATATTGTTGTGAGAGCAGGGGGCGTAGGGGCCCGTCGCCGACAATCAGGAGCTTGGCGCGATCGCCGAGTGTGTTGCCCAACATATTGCCCGATTTCACAGCTCGCCAGGCCTTGAGCAGGGCTTCGACATTTTTCTCGGCAGAGATGCGCCCCATATAAAGGAACAGGCGCTCAGCGTTGTATTGGATCTTGAAGGGGTTTGGGTAAGTGGCTGCCCCGGGTCGATACTTCTCCCCATCGACGCCATTGGGAATAATCACCACCTTTTCTGGGGGAACGCCGAGACGCACCAGTAAGTCGTGCTGGGCTTGGGAGAAGATAATGACGCGATCGTAGCGAGCAAGACAGGGGGCATAGACTTGATAAGCCAGATATTGGGTGCTGGACTTGAGGCTGCGAACTTTGCTGTCAAAGGGGGGATGAAACGTGGCGATCAGCGGTAGGTCGAGCGATTGACAGATCTCAGGCAGTTGAAAGTCGAGGGGTGAGAGGGTGAGGGAAGCGTGAACCAGGTCAGGAGCAAGCGTTTCAAGCGCTTGTACCAGAACTTGGCGGGAGGCCAGGGTGGGAATGGTGTAGATCTGGGACTTGTACAGGCAGGGGATCGCGATTTCGTTGCCGTGGCTGGCGTCAGGGGGAGCGGCTTCTCCCGCCGTAAAGTGTAAAAAGCTGACTCGGTGGCCGCGATCGCGCAGGGCATGGGTCACTTCTCGCCCATAGGTCACGTTGCCACAGAACGGTGTTTTCTTACCCAGCCAAGCGACGTGCATTCAAATTAGAGAAGATAAACCGATGATCCAAAAGAGTGATGAACGTTAATTGATGTCACGCCCTACAGCCCTTAGCGCTTCTTAACATTTGTTGATGTTACCATGGCGGGCTGCGTCAGCAGTGAACTGCCTAGACCGCCAACCAGCACAACGACGGCCAAGCCGAACAGCACAGCAGGTAGACCCCAGCGCGATGCCGCCAATCCTGCCAGGGCGAGCGGCAAGGAGAGGGCAATGTTCACCGCATTGTTTTGCAAGCCAAACACCTTGCCCCGCATGGACTCGGGGGTTTCAGATTGGATCAGAGTCTGCATGGGAATACCCACCCCCGCAGCAAAGCAGCCTAGCAGCGCGATCGTGGCGATCGCCCCAATCGGTTGCTCGGTCACGGTAGAAAGTCCAACGAGACAACCTGCCATACCCACCAAACCCAGGCGCACCAGAAAGCGGCTCGGCAGACGCTGACCCCAGTTGCCCACCGCCACGGCTCCCAAACCCATGCCCATACCACCAGCGGCGAGTAAGACCCCAAACTGTTCTGGTTTAAGCCCCGGCAGTTGGGCGGCCAGGGGCACGGCTAGCACAGCCAAGGCAGCAAAGATGCAAAATAAGATAATGAGTTGAATCAGGGCGTTGCGGACGCGGGGCTGCTGCCGGAGATAGCGTAAGCCGTCCCAGATATCTTGCCAGACCTGGGATGGCGTTTCGGATTTGGGTTGCCCTTGCTCCCCCGTTTGCAAGCCCAAGAGTATCAGTCCCGCGATCAGATAGCCCCCACCCACCAGTAGTTCCTGGCCAAAGTTCCAGGCGGGGTTGAGGGCTAGGAGGGCGCGATCGCAGGCCGCCAACAAGGGTTCGCCCGCCGCAAAACCCAGGATCACCAGCGCTAGCATTGTGGTGGTGTAGAGAGAGTTGGCCGGTAGCAGGTGGTCACGGGGCACCAGCAACGGGATGGTGGCCTGCTCAGCCGGGGCAAAAAACTGGGTCAGGGTGGAGACGAAAAACGTCACCAGCAGCAGGGCAACAAATCCACTGGGGACGCTGCCCCAACTGCCCAGTTTGAGAGCACCCACATCTTGATTGAGCCAAAGCAACAATGGAATCAAGAAGACAAATCCACCTCTCACCAGATTCGTGCCCACCAAGATGTCTTTTTTGAGCCAGCGATCGACATAGACTCCCGCCAAAGAGCCAAACAACACCGCCGGAATCGTAAAGGCGATCATAATCGCTGAAACCCAGTTGCTAATCGTCTCTTCCCCAACCTGAAACACCTGGGTAATCAGGGCGATCATCATCACCAGATAGACCTTATCGGCAAGCTGTGAACCGAGCTGCCCGACCCAAAGCAATAAAAAGCGGCGATTGCGCAGCACTGGGCCAAAGCCGGACGGGGTCGGGGCGGGTTCGGTCTCAGGGCTCACGTCTTGGGTTGCTCCAGCGTCAGCGTCATTGGCTGGCCAATCATCAGTATCCAGTCGAGGCATGGGGGAATTTCAATTGTTTGAGTCTGCCCTCAGGGACGGTAGGGAAAAGGTTAAAGGGTCAGGGGTAAGGGAACAGAGCATCTCCTCTCGGGAGGGGCGGTCTCGCACAGCGACGACCGGGGTGGATTCGAGATCTCGGCCACCAATGCAGCACTGTATTTCTTGGCAGCACTCAAAAATCTTCCATAAACAAGGTATCAAGTAATGTGGCCGAGCGAATGCCCCGACCCAGATGGTGCTGGGTATAATTGCGCAGCAGACGCTCGACGCCGCGCCAGGCTAGGGATGGGATCGCCTCTTGGCGAGGGAGTTGACCAAATTGTAAGGCTTGCAAGGCCAAGACTTCACCCCGTTGGAGTTGCGCATTCAGCACCACCGCTTGGCTGGGCGGCAGCGTGATCAGGCTGCCCAGCTCAAAGCTCATGCCCACCCGCCAGTGGGGGTTGTCCGTCGGGGGCTGGATCGGTTGACCCGAGAGTCCACATTGCAGCAAGGCTGGAGCAATGCCGCCCCAGGTGAGGAATTGCCAAATGCCCTGGCTTAACTGCCAGAGCAAGGTGTCGAGGGGGGCTTGGGGCGACAGAGCCTGGAGTTGCTCTAGGTGCTTGAGCAGGGCGGTGTAGAGCTGCTCGTGGGGTTGATCGCTGAGCTCCAGGGTGAGGACAATTTCGGCCCAATATTGGGCGATCGCCAGCTTGGCCAGTTGCCGACTCAAACCCGGATAGGACTCAATGGTGTCGGCTTGGATCAGTTTATCGAGCGATCGCCCCTTGACCAGCAGCAACTGATTAACCACAAAGATTTCCGTGCGCCCCCGCAGCCGGGACTTGGGTTTACGGGCACCGGGGGCGATCGCCCGCACCACACCAAAATGGGGAGTCAGAACTGTCACCAGTTTATCTGACTCCCCCATGGGTGTTGATTTAAGAATGATCCCGGTTGCCTGATAGCTTTGGCTCATGGGAAGGTATGCGGATGGCGAGACTCGAACTCGCACGGGCTAGCCACACGCCCCTCAAGCGTGCGTGTCTACCAATTCCACCACATCCGCGTAGGTCAACAGTCTATCAATATAGCATAGCTTCGCTTTAGCCCATCAAGATCACCGTATCAATCACATGGATCACGCCATTGTCGGCCGCCACATCCGGCATGACCACGGTGGCATTCTTGACCTCAAAGCTCTCGGGTTGACAACGGATGGGAATGGGTGAACCTTCGAGGGAGGTGAGCGTCTCTAGCTCTTGTAGTTGCGCGGTGGTGTAGCGCCCGGCGACCACATGGTACTTGAGGATGCGGGCCAGTTGGGGCACATTTTGCACCAGGGTGTCGATTGTGCCGGGGGGCAGTTTGGCAAAGGCATCATCGATGGGGGCAAAGACGGTGAAGGGACCGGGGCTTTGCAGCACGTCAACCAGTTCAGCGACTTTAACGGCGGTCACAAGGGTTTTAAAGGCGTCGTTGCCGACGGCAATTTCGACAATATTCGGCATGATGATCTGAACTCAAAGAAGGATTATGAATAACTCCAAGAGAACAATATCTCAGTGTAGACTCCCTCTGCCTTCGGCTCCTCTCCCGATCAAGGGTTTGATCGTGTTGTTGCCTACATCTCAATCAACAGATAAGACCTCAAAACTATCCCGATTATGAATCCGGTAAAATAAAAAATCAGAGTCGAGGGTTAAGATTTGGCGAGTTCCGGTCTCTTCATCGACCAAGACAAGGGTTGCATCGGCAAAATCCATGGGGCGATCGTGATACTGTTCCATCAGCGCGAGCAAACGAGTGATCTACTGTTCTGAATCGATTGTGTAGGTAACGAGATTTCAAGACTTTGAGGAACGCGATCGCTTCGCTTAACCGAAACTCACGTTACCCTAATCTCATTGGCAGGATGATCTTAAAATTTGCGTAGGGCAGGGAAACCCATCCTCTACAGGAGATCGAGAATTTTCTCTGGTAAACATATAACAGCCCTATCTCCCAAGAGGGAATGTTCTGCTTTAAAAACTTTAACCTTTCACCCTTCCCCTTGGACCCCTGAACTCTGAACCCTGAACCCTGAACCCACAAAACAATCCTGCCAAGGCGTTTGGGGCTGCTGCTCAATAAGTTGGGTTGCCGCTGCAGGGGTCAACGGTCGAGAAAAGAGAAACCCTTGGCCCTGCTCACAGCCCAAGGGTTGGAGATATTGCACCTGTTCTGGGCGCTCAATCCCTTCGGCGACGACATTCATTTTCAGGTTGTGGGCCAGGGCAATAATTGCTTGGACGATTTGGGCATCTTCATAATGACTCTCAAGGCGATGAATAAAGGAGCGATCGATCTTGAGCGTATCGACCGGGAAGCGGTGTAGATAACTCAGGGAAGAATAGCCCGTACCAAAGTCATCAATGCAGAGTTGTAGGCCCTGGTCTTTGAGTTGTTTGAGAATCCATTGGGCTCGCTTGGCATCCTCCATCACGGCGCTTTCGGTGATTTCAAGCTTAAAGCGGTGGGGCGGCACGGGCGTCTTGGCGAGGCAATGCTGGAGCTGGTTGACCAACTTGGGTTGAGAGAACTGCTGAGCGGAGAGATTGATATTGAGCGTGAGCTGTTGGGCCGTGGGAAATTGTTGATACCAGGCGGTCATCTGCTCGCAGGCCGCCTTGAGAACCCATTCACCGATCGGCAAAATGAGCCCAGTGTCTTCGGCGATCGGGATAAATTGATCGGGGGAAACCAGACCGTGATCCGGGTGGTGCCAGCGGATCAGGGCCTCAAAGCCACAGAGCGTGCCCGATTGCAAATCGATAATCGGCTGGTAGTAGAGCGTAAACTCTTGATAATCAATGGCCTTGCGCAGTTCATTTTCCAGGTAGAGATGATCGAGCACCTCCTGGCGCATCTGCTGGTCAAAGATGCTGTATTGACCTTTGCCCTTGGCCTTGGCACGATACATGGCCGTATCGGCATCCCGCAGTAGATCGGCCGATCGAGTATAGCTCGGATCGAAGAAGACCACGCCAATACTGATGCTAGAAACAATTTCGTAGTCGTCAAACGTGAAGGGCGCTTTCAAGGCTTGGTTAAGACGGTCGAGGAGGGCTGTGGCGGTGGTGCGATCGGGCAGCTCCGGCAGCAAAATGGTAAATTCATCGCCGCTGAGGCGAGCCAACAAGTCCTGAGGGCGTAGACAATGGCGCAGACGTTGGGCTAAAGCAACCAAAAGCTGATCGCCCACCGCATGACCCAAGCCATCGTTGATAATCTTGAAATTGTCCAGATCCAAGAAACACACGGCAAATTGATCAGGGGTTGCCGCAGTCTCGATCGCCTGGGACAGGGCTTCCATAAAGCGCGTCCGGTTGGGCAGGTCGGTGAGGGAATCGTAGTAGGCGAGGTACTCGAGTTGGTCTTCCGCTCGCTTGCGATCGGTAATATTGGTGACCATCGCCAGCGACCCCAAGTAGACTTGATCTTCAAACAGGGCTGAGAGGGAGAGCCGTCCCCAGAGGATCTGGCCGTCCTGGCGACGGAAGCAAAAATCATGGTAGGTCTGGGTCGGGTCGCTGGCGGACTGGGCTAAGGCTTGGCAGGCACCCCGCTGCGCCGACTCATCCATAAAGTCGAGGAAGGTTTTCCCCAGCATTGCCTCGGGGGTATAGCCTAGCATCTGGGCCATCTGAGCGTTGACAAAGCTGGTGCGGCCGTCTTGATCCACCAGCCAAATGCCTTCGGTGGTGGTTTCGACAATCTGTCGATATTTCTCCTCACTGGCTTGCCGGGCCAGCTCCGCTTGATAGCGTTGGGTTATGTCGGTTTGGATGCCGACAAAATGGGTCAGATAACCCTGTTCATTGAAAATCGGGGCGATGTCCACGGTGTTCCAGAAGGGCGTACCGTCCTTGCGGTAGTTGCGGAGGGTGACAGAGCAGCTTTGCACGGTGGCGATCGCGAGGCGGAGTTGCTGGATTGCCTGGGGATCGGTGTCGGGCCCTTGTAACATGCGACAGTTCTGGCCCACCATTTCCGCGGCAGTGTAACCGGTCATCGCTTCAAAGGCCGGATTGACATAGCTCACCGGGTTATCAACTTGAGTGGCATCGGTGAGGACAATGCCATTTTTGGAGGTTTCCACCACCCGTTCTAGAATGCGAAGCTGCTCATCGCTGGTTTGACGGGCGATCGCTGTAGCCAGAACATGGGCCACGGCCTGCAAAAAATTAATATCATCCTCGGTAAAGGTGCGCTCACGACAACTATGCACGCCTAAAACCCCAAAGGGAATCCCGTCTGGTCCCGGAATGATCACGCTAACGCCAGAGATCACCTTGTGATTATGGAGCATTGCTGTGCCGCTAAAGCGCGTCTCGGTGCGCAGATCGGGGACGATCACCGGCCGATCTGCCAAGAGGGTGTACCCCGCTTGGGACGAGCGACCGGCTGTGATCGTAGCCTGACCCACCAGCCCCATCTGCCAGCCCGCACCTGCCCGTAAGAAGAAGGCTTCCCGGTTGGGCAGCAGCTCCAGAATCTGGGCATAATGCACCTTCAACACCCCCCGGAGCTGATAACCAATTTGGCGCATTAACTGATCCAAATCGGTTCCGGAGAGGGCGGTTTGCCCCATTTTGGCCACAGCGGCCTGCTGACGCACCCGTGCTTGCAGTTGACGTTGGGTTTGACGGCGATCGCGCCAGACCTGTTTGGTGGTCGTGATATCCCGCACGATCACCAAAACCGACTGTTCACCATAGCAAACCAGTCGGGCTTCATAGTCATGGTGGCAGGGTCGCTTGCGCTCCGCTGCTGACGATGGCTCACCGCCACAGTGACCCTCAGGAAAGATCAACTGATATTCGACCACTTGAAGTTCTCGAGTTGCCAAGGTGCGCTCGATCCCCTTGAGCAGTAAGTGGCTGGCGGTTTCGGGCATAACCTCCGTCAAGGTGCGACCGATCAAGGGCTGGGGGAGGGGGTGAACCGTGGTCGTCTGTGGCGGTTTATCACTTAAGAATCGCCCCTGAGCATCTAAATGGAAAATAAGATCCGGTAGCGTCGCCAAAAATTGCTGCTGTTGCTCCTCTTTAGCGGTGATATCGCGGGCGATCGCATGGATGGTCTGGGTCTCGGGGTTGGGCCAAGCCGTCCAAGACAACGTGAGGTAATGGCCGGCTTGATGGCGATAGCGATTTTCAAAGTGCAGCGTGGTTTGACCCCCCTTGAGCTGCTCAAACTCAGTTAAGGTCTTGACGCGATCAGCGGGATGGACAAAATTCAAAAACGGCTGTTGACAGAGTTCGTCGATCGAGTAGCCCAATGTCCGACACCATGTGGGATTGAGCCGAATAAACCGCCCTTGAAAATTGGCAATACAGAGCAAATCTAAAGACTGCTCAAAAAACGGCTCTAGGTTGGTCTCTGGAGGCGGAGAGGAGGACAACAGTGCTGTGGTGGGCCAAGGAAAGAACGATTGACCGTTTAGCCTGCGCTGCAGACCCATTGCGAGACCGACGAGTCCCAAGCCCAGAAAAATAAAGGCAGAGGAAAACACAGTTGGAATCAGATCGTAGAGCTTAGGGGAGGTAGACGCCAGAGATGGCGTGGGGAATGCCCGCTTGAGCTCCAGCTGGTTGACGACCTGATGGCTCAACGCTTGGAGCAGTTTAATTTGATGGGAACTCAACGATCGAGGTTCCCGAGCGAGCACACAAAGGGTTCCCACAACATGATGATCGGCTGTAACCAAGGGTGCTCCCGCATAAAAGCGAATCTGCGGTTCGCCGATGACTAAGGGATTTTTAGCAAAGCGGGGATCTTGACGGGTATCCGGCACAATAAGGGGCGCGGTGCTCACGACCGCATGGGCACAAAAGGACAATTCTCGACGGGTTTGGGCAATGTCTAGGCCCACTTGCGCTTTGCACCATTGGCGATCGGCATCAATGAGAGAAATCAGGGCGATCGGCGTCCCACAGACTTGGGCGGCTAAGGCCGCTAAATCATCAAAGCCCGCTTCTGTGGGGGTATCGAGAATCGCATAACGCTGTAGAGCCAAAAGACGTTCCGGCTCATTGGGGGGCATGGGTGGGGGTTTCATTTGCAAGAAATCATGCGGACTGCCAGGACGTTGTACAGAAGTGAACCGTTGGACTTCGCGCGTTGAGAAAAAATGGCCTCAGCACCGAAAAAATCACGAGTGAAAATTGATTCACTGCACCAACTTGAGCTTGATCCCCATCCCCTTTACAGCAATAGGAATTAAGATTGCTTAGACGTCCGAGATGTCTACCCAGTATTTCTCACCAGTCTAAGTCACCTTTATGATCTTAAGGCTCAACTCACAGTTTGTGGTGATTTGTATCACTATGAGTTGTGATTTATTGATTTTCTTTGCTTTTTGTAAATCCCCTCTGCTGGACTGAACACCAATGCTGCCATTGTAATGAGGCAGCTCAAGGGGCTGGTGGCGTGATTTTCCATTTGACGAGGCCCGTATCGATCGCTCGTAAGACCTGGGTATCTTGTTCCCGTCGTGTATCATGGCAACTCACTGTTTTATGTAGAAAGACAAAGGCTTGACGCCAGACCGGGCCATCGGCGGCAATCGGGGCGCTGAAGTGAGCCGGGATAATTTGCGCAAAGGGCCATTGGGCGACGCGATCGCACCATTGCTGTACCGCCGCCGGGTCACGATTGAGAATCAGGGTTTGCAAAATGGGGGCAACGCTGAGCTGCCCCTGCTGATGTAGAGCGGTAAACGAATCTCGCCAATCGGGCTGCCACTTAAAAGGATACAGTCCCCAATAGGCGTGACGTGAGCGATCAGGAGCTGCCCTGGCCGCTCGCCAAGCAACCGGCAATTCGATGGTCTCTAGGGTACTGGGTCGAAAATAGAGGGCAAACAGACAGATCCGCTGCCAGCCCTTAATCCGATGTTCGGGAACATCTCGAATGGTGTCGGTGGGCTCATCTTTAGCGTGGAATAGCAGCGGATAGGGATCGAGCTGCACCACCTCCGGGGGCGTCTCTGGCACAGAAAGGACGGTATCGGTCACCAGGAGGCTCTGCGATCGCAGGTGGTAGAAGACCACCTCGCCAAATTTGCCCAGACCCAGATCCAACGGTCCTAAGACGGCATAGTCAAACTCGCTGCCAAAGGGCGTTTTGCGGCTCTGGAGCGGCAAAACCTGGGTGCGATGCGGCGGTAAACCCAGCCAGCTCCAGGGTAAGTTGATGGGGAAGCTCCAATGGCCGGGGGGAACCCAGACCTGGGCCTCGGGAAACTGGCGCGCAAAGGGAATCGCCGGGGCCTTATGCTCAATGCCAGAGATGGTGGGCACAATGATGTGCTGGATGGAACCATGCTGGGCAATAATCTCGTCGAGCAAGCGGCGGCATTCTCGGGTCAGGGCGATCGGCCCATAGACCAGGAGCCCGCCCGCCCCGAGTTTCACCACGGTCATCCGAATCGGGACGACCACATAAAAAATGCCCTGCACCTGCTCAAAGCACCAGATTTGGTCGGGAATAATCGTCACTCGGCGGGTACGGCGCTGCCCATAGGGGTAAATGGGCACCAGCGGCCAGTAGGGCCAAGACCAATCGGCATTGGGCGGGGTATTCGTCAGTTGCTCTGGAGTCAGCGTCATCGGAGCGATCGTACACATTGACCAATATGCCTCAAGTTAGAAGCTCCCGATTCCTTCCGTCAAGCTTGCTACAAAACGCTTTCCGGGTTTTACCATTGGCTGAAGGTCGGGCTGTTTTTCTGTTGACCCGAAATATTGATCCGACAAAATTTCTGGAGCCCCTGCAGAAGCACAGTCTGTACGCCCAGCATTCGCCCCAGACCCCTATCCAGGATTATCCCATCAATGGTTGAGCGAGCAGACCTGACCCAGCAACAAGAACCAGCCCGTCGGAGCGCCTCGGGGCGCGATCGCCCCAGCAAATAAGCTAGAATCCCCTAGAGCACGGGTTGCTTCTGCCCAAGCGCTGGCCAGACTCTGTGCTCCAAGCCAAAATGCTTTAAGAAAACACTGATCAGTGGCAGGCCGGTACGGTATCCCTCTGGGAGGCTCCGCCAGCAACACCGCTCACCGACCCCCTGCGCTACGGTTTTTCTCCTTGCACTTAATCACTGCGAACTGTCGCCCTCAAATCCGTTGCAATGAACTCGCCGATTCAAGCCGTACAAGCGCCCTACCGAGGCGATGCCTACACCCGTACCCCACCCCCGGATCTCCCCTCGCTGCTCCTGAAGGAGCGCATTGTTTATCTGGGTCTGCCCCTGGTCTCTTCTGATGAATACAAGAATCAGTTAGGGGTCGATGTCACGGAGCTGATCATTGCCCAACTGCTGTACCTGCAATTTGATGATCCAGACAAGCCCATCTACATGTATATCAACTCCACCGGAACCTCTTGGTACGGTGGGGATTCGATTGGCTTTGAAACTGAGGCCTTTGCCATCTGCGACACGATGAACTATATCAAGCCACCGATCTACACCATCTGTCTCGGCCAGGCCATGGGCACCGCAGCGATGATCCTCTCTTCCGGTACCAAGGGCTTTCGCGCCAGCCTGCCCCATGCCAGCATCATCATGCACCAGCCTCGCCAAGGCACTCAGGGCCAAGCCTCCGATATTCAAATTCGCGCCAAAGAGGTGATCGCCAACAAGCGAGCCGTGCTCAATATCTTTGCCAAAAATACCGGGCAGGCGATCGAGCAACTCGAAAAAGACACCGATCGCATGCTCTATATGACCCCTGAGCAAGCGAAAGACTACGGACTCATTGACAAAATCTTAGAGAGCACCAAGGATCTCCCTGCCCCCGTTCCCGGTGCAATCTAATCCCGGTGCGCTCTCGTCACTCTTCTTTGGTATTGCAGGCTGATTTGATATCAACCGAGACCTTCTCAAGCCCTGTTGGGTGGCCCCATTATTGCCCACCCAATTTGCAACAACGACTTATCGACCCTTTATAAATCCTGCGAGACTCGAATCATGCCCATTGGTGTTCCCCGTGTTCCCTACAAACTCCCCGGTCAGCCCTACAGTGATTGGATCAATATCTACGATCGCCTCTACCGGGAGCGGATTATCTTTATCGGCCGTGGCATCAACGATGGTTTGGCGAATCAGATTATTGCCGTGATGCTCTACCTGGATTCGGAAGATTCCACCAAGCCGATCTATCTCTATATCAACTCACCGGGCGGTTCCGTCACCGCGGGTCTGGCGATTTTTGACACGATCCGTCATATTAAATCCGAAGTCGTCACCATCTGTGTGGGACTCGCCGCCTCCATGGGGGCCTTCTTACTCTGTGCCGGTAGCAAAGGTAAGCGTCTGGCTCTGCCCAATGCCCGGATCATGATCCACCAACCCCTCGGCGGGACTCAGGGCCGCCGCCAAGCCACCGATATTGAAATTGAAGCCAAGGAAATCCTCCGCATCAAAAAGCAGCTCAATGGCATTATGGCGGACTGCACCGGACAGACCGTTGAAAAAATCGAAAAAGACACCGATCGCGACTATTTCATGTCGCCCCAAGAGGCCCTGGACTATGGCTTGATCGACAAGGTGATCGAAGATACAGCATCGGCTTAAAGCTTACAATCCCTCGGCTTTAGTCCAAACAGCGATCGCTTTAAAACGGTGCTCACATCACACTGGAAATGGTTAATTGCGAACTGTATTAAAGTGTCATTGTGTGCACCTGTTGAGGCTTCAGAACTGCCATGAACCCCGAAAACTCGCTTGAGCCGCCGATCCCTGAGCCCATTTACATTCTGGGAGCAGGACCTGCCGGCCTTGCGGCTGCCTACACCTTGGCCCAGGCCAACCAGCGAGTGGTGGTGGTCGAGCGAGATGATCGCGTCGGTGGTCTGGCCAAAAGCATTAAATACCAGGGATTTATTCTGGACTATGGGCCCCACCGCTTCTATACCAAGCTGGCTCCGGTGCTGCGCCTCTGGAATGAGGTCTTGGGGGAAGAACAGGTGACGGTCGATCGCCTCACGCGGATCTATTACCAGCGTAAATATTTTAGCTACCCGATTCAGGCGGTGGAGACCTTGAAAACTCTGGGTTTTGTGGAAAGCCTGCGCATTATCATCTCCTATTTTCAAAGCCGCCTTTTCCCCAACCGTGACCCCCACAACTTTGCCGAATGGGTGACAGCACGGTTTGGCAAACGACTCTTTGAGATTTTTTTTGAAGCCTATACTGAGAAACTCTGGGGCCTTCCCTGCGCTGAGATCAGTGCTGACTGGGCCGCTCAACGGATCAAGGGTTTATCACTGCTTAAGGCGATGAAAAACGCCCTCTTAGGAAACGACGGCAAGGTCAAAAACATGATCAACCAGTTTCAGTTTCCCCGTCGGGGCTCGGGGCAGCTCTACGATCGCCTCCAAGACCACCTCGAAGCTCAGGGCCATCGGGTTTTGGTGAATACAGAAGTGGTGGGGGTGCGCTGCGCAGCCGGCCAAGCCCACCAGGTGGTGCTGCGCGATCGCCGCACGGGCATCGAAACTGTCGCCAACTGCCAGGGGGTGCTCTCCTCCGTACCCCTGACCACGCTGCTGACGCAGATGCTAGAGCCAGCCCCTCCCGAACGAGTGCAAGAACAGGCGCGATCGCTCCGATTCCGCAATACTGTGCTGGTCTATGTGATCGTCGAAGGCAGTGATCTCTTCCCCGACAACTGGCTCTACATCAATGAGCCGGGCGTTCAGCTCGGGCGGGTGACCAACTTCACCAACTGGTCGCCCGACATGCTGCCGAACCAGAGCCAGACGCCCCTTTGCTGTGAATATTGGGCCAACTTTGGTGATGAGCTCTGGTCGATGGCCGAAGCGGATCTGGTGGCGCTGGCCGAACGGGATCTGCGCCAAATTGGCCTCTTGAAACAGGAGACTGTGTCTGGCGGTTTTGTGGTTAAACTGCCCCGCACCTACCCCATCTACGCAGGCAATTACAAAGCAGCCCTGGCCAGCATCCAAGACTATGTCCAAACTATTCCTAATCTGCAACTCATTGGCCGTTACGGCTCCTTTAAATACAACAACCAGGATCACAGTTTGTTGATGGGCATTTTGGCAGCGGAGAACATTCTGGAGCCGGGCAAACATAACCTTTGGGCGGTCAACTCCGACAGTGAATATGTAGAAGAAGCCCAAGCCGATGCTGCGACCACTGCCACTCAGGTGCAGCGATCGCGCCGCCACGAGCTTTTAGTCACGTTGAATCAGTTCAAAAAATATATTCTGACGGCAGGCTCGGCGACGATGGTCGATGTAGCGTTGTTTGGCTTCTTGACCCAGTTGGGCTGGTCGGCGATTGCGGCCCTTGGTCTGAGCTATTTTGTCGGGATTTCGGTGAACTTTAGCTTGACCCGCCGCTTTGTTTTTAAGGTCTATTGGGACAACTGGTTGCTGCAATATCTGATCTTTATGACCGTAGCCCTTAATGGTTTACTCGCCAACCTGGGTCTGCTGCAACTGTTGCTCAATGAACTACAACTCAATGCCCTGCTCGCCCGTTGTATCAGTGCGGCCGCGATCGCCGTGCTGAGCTTCCTGGGCCATAAGTTTTATTCCTTTGCCCTACGATCGCCCCGACCCTTCGATCGCCCCAACTATCCGGTGGGTCACTACAGCGATGTCTGACCCCAAGCATTTGTTAAGATGCGGAGGCAATCGCGCCAACACTCACCATGCCCCAAACTGTCTGGATCGCCCGCCACGGTAATCGCATCGATTTTGTCAACCCGGACTGGTTTTTGACCGCCCAGCGGCGCTACGATCCCCACCTCTCCACTGATGGGGTCGTGCAAGCTCAGGAACTGGCCCAGCGTCTGGTTCCCGAGCCGATTGAGCATATTTTTGTCTCACCCTTTCTGCGCACGGTGCAAACCGCCCACGAAATTGCCAAGGTGTTGCACCTGCCTCTGAAACTGGAGCCGGGGCTGAGTGAATGGCTCAACCCCGAGTGGATGGATGCAATGCCCGAACGGCTACCGCCGGCCATCTTAGCCCAGGACTACCCGCTCATTGACCGCCTCTACCAGCCCTGCTTAGACCCCACCTATCCTGAAACGCGGGAGGAGATGCTCGAACGAGCCGGAGAGACGGCCCGGCAGTTGGTGCGTCGCTACAGCGGTAATTTGCTCTGGGTGGGTCATGGAGCATCAGTGGTGGGCGCGGCCTGGGGGCTGCTCGGCGATCGCCCCAAGATCCACGCTTCGCTCTGTTGCCTGGTTCAGCTCAACCACACCGCTCACGGCTGGGATCTTAAACTCGATGGCAGTGATGTTTCTCATTTGTCTCGACCCCAGGAGAAAATTCGCTTGGTTTAAGCAAGTTCTAGTAGGTCACCACTGTGCCCAAGCTGCTTGAAACGCTAGAGAAGCGTTTCGGGATCAACACCCAGTGCTAAAAGGCGATCGCGTAACTGTTGAGTTTTCTTTTTTTCTTGTGCTAGAGCTGCTTGAGTTTGTTCCTTCTCCTGTCTTTCACGATCGCGTTGCTCAATGACTTCGACATAATCAACAAAGCGATCGCCATCTGGATAAAATAAGACCAATTCTCCTTCGATTGTATTAAACCGTATGCCTAGACGCGGACTGAGCCAATCTTCCATCACGGCGATCGCTGACAACGTATCTCCTCGTCTCAGCCATCCTTGCAGCCGATTTTTCTTAGGATCATACAAGTAGTATTCCTCAATACCATTCGCTTGAAAAAAATCAAACTTTTTCTGCATCTCCTCTTGAGAATTTCTCGGAGATAGAATTTCAAACGCAACTTGTGGCGCAATATTTCCTTCTTGCCACTGTCGATAAGAACCCCGCTCTCCTTTCGGTCGTCCAAATACCACCATCACATCTGGTGCTTGAACTTTAGGCTTTTTTTCTGAGCGAATTTCCGCTTGGGTCAATGGTTTCGGATACCACAATAAGTCAGCCGCAATAAAAACATCATCCCGATCTTTAAAAAGAGCATCTAGACCTCCTTTAATGGTAAAGATCAAACGTAATTGGGTCGTATTGTCAGCCAAGGGTTTGCCGTCACTGTCAGGGTAAAGAAGTGGGTCTTCAATGGTGGGTGGAGAAAGTTGTTGTACCATTACTCCAAAAAGAGAAAAGATTGATACGCATGGGCCTTATTTTATTATACCTACGATCACAAATCATGGCATTGCGACACGACCCATCGTAGGGTAACTCAGCACGAGCGTCTCGCTCGTCCGGTTGTAGCACTACTACTAGGAACCTCGAAAACTTCAGATTCCGAGCCAGATGGCAATGAGCTTTAGGGATGACAAGGAAGCTGAAGAGTAGAGCGGACAAGGGAAAGAGCCATCAGACCACGGTCAAAAAAGAGACGTTTATGAGGCTTACAGGCCATGAGCCGAAAGGCGAGAGGCTGCCAGGTGAGCATGGAAAAA
>JBCDEB010000075.1:0-31898 GCA_039180005.1 Cyanobacteria bacterium P01_G01_bin.54
AACTCAATGAAATCAACGATACTGGCTCCGATATTGCCGGAGTCTGAGGGGGCAATCTCCCCCTCAGCGGGAGGTGTCGGGGGGCTGGCCCCCTGACAACCGGGTTTGGCATTGAGATTTCAAGGCTTTGAGGAATGCGATTGCTTCGCTTATCCAGAACTCAGGTTGGATGTGATGTGTATTGTTACAATCAACCCCTACCAATCATCCGCCGCCCCACCCCCCGCAATACAATCTTCCAGGTTATAGGCCGCCTGAGCCGCATTAAACAAATGCAAGCCAAAGTCACGGGAGAGGTCTTGGCAGACCTTGATGCCCCGAACGCTGTTGCCCTTGGCATCGAGCGGGGGTGAGAAGGTTCCCAAGCCCAAGCGTCCGGGAACCAGTGCCGTAATACCACCGCCAACACCGCTCTTGGCGGGCATCCCCACCCGGTAGGCCCATTCGCCAGAATAGTCGTACATGCCGCAGGAGAGCATCACGCTGACCACATCCTGGACATATTCAGCGGCGATCGCCCGCTCACCTGTCACGGGGTTCTGGCCGCCGTTGGCTAGGGTGGCGCTGATCATCGCTAGATCGTGGGTGTTGACCAGAATGGAGCATTGCTGGAAGTAGAGGTCGAGGGTTTCTTCAATGCGATCGCTGACCATGCCAAAGTTGCGCATCAGGTAGCCCATGGCCCGGTTGCGATCGCCCGTGGCCTTCTCCGACAGGAAAATCGGCACATTGATATCATGCTCCCGCCCGGTGTAGCGTCGGAACAGATCCAAAACTCGCTTGAGGCGCTCGGTGGCGTCCTTGCCTTTGATCAGATCCGTGGTGGCGATCGCCCCCGCATTCACCATCGGGTTGTAGGGTCGATTGGTGGCTTCATCGAGCACAATCGAGTTGAAGGCATCACCGGAGGGCTCCACACCCACCTTGCAGTTGACGTAGGCGCGATCGTGGTCTTCGAGGGCCAAGCCATAAACAAAGGCCTTGGAAATCGACTGAATCGTAAACTCAATCTGGCAATCCCCCACCTCAAAGATCTGGCCCCCGGGCGTAATGGCACAAACCCCAAACCATTCCGGCTGAGCCAAGGCTAGTTCGGGAATATAGTCGGCGACTTTGCCCTCATTGAGGGTTTGGTATTTTTCGTGCAGTTCCGTCAGATAGTTGCGAAAGGGCGAGGCGACGGCCTGGATGGAACTGGCAAAGCTACTGAGGTTACTGGGTTGGGACATTGTTGGTTAAGGCGAATTGGCTAAGACCGGACGGTTGAAGTTCTCCAGAAGATCGAGGCTCCAGAAAGATACTTGATCAGTGGCAGGCAGGATGCCTGCGCTACGGTCTTCATGCTTTCAATTCCCGTAGCGCGGGCGTCTCGCCCGCCCTGGATCAGGATGCTGATGAAACAGGCTAAGCCATCAACTGCTGGGCCACCTGCTGGAATTCTTGGCTAATCGGATGCTTCAAATATTGGGTGCAAAACACCCCCTCACTGGCCAGTTGCGCCATGTCTTCGGAGAGGGGAAAGACGCCGGCCACCGGCACATTATAGGTGGCTTGGACTTTTTCTTTGAGGGCGATCGGATCAAGCTTGCTATGGGCTTTATTGATAATCAACAACATTTCCTTGACATTGAGCTGCCGAGCCACGTCTACCGTTACAGCAGTTCCTTGATAATCTTGTTTGTCCGGGCGCAAAATCAAGGCCAACACATGGGAGATGGCGATCGAGAGAAAGGTCTCCTTGGAGAGCCCCGGATGGGTATCGATGAGCAGATAGTCCAGCTCTAAGCCCTTGACCAGCTTGCGCAAGCCATCGTTGAGCAGCTTGACATCATAGCCTTCCTGCAAGATGCGAGCAATGTCATCGGCGTTGGTGCTAGAGGGAACGAGAAACAATTTGCCATTACCCTGTAAACCCACATTAGCGCTGACGTCGTAGGCAGCATCGACAATCTCTGCTTCGCCCCAGAGGTAGGTGTTGAGGGTCTGAGTGACCTGCTCGGGTTCCAGGCAAAAGAGGTTATGGATGCCGGGGGAGGGAATATCCGTATCCACCACCCCCACCCGATGGCCGGCCTGGGCGATCGCGGTGGCCAGATTGGCGGAGAAGTTGGACTTGCCCGTCCCGCCCCGATAGGAATGAATCGAAATAACTTTCGGCATGGTGTTCTAAAGGCAGAAGGATGAAGGCTGAAGGTACTTAATGTAGGGTGAGCATTGCCCACAACATCAACAACCTGTTGCAAACTAGATGAAGTTTAAACGCTCTGCCGTACTGCTGTAAAAAAATTGCATAAATCGATACTGGCTTGATGAAGCTTCATCACTTTGATTCGTAGATCCTGGTTCGGTGGGCAATGCCCACCCTACACGTCTAACGTCTGTTGAGATCTACGATAGTCTTGCAAAGACAGTCTATTCTGTCTCAAGCCAAACCCAGCTCTGCCATAACCTGTTTTTGCGAAACTTTTTTGTCATTAGATTTTTGTCTTTTCTTCTTTTCTCTTATGGGTACATCTGCCAATGTCAAGACTGGCATTGCCAATGATTCTTTAAAGGACTCAATTTGTTGAGTTAAATCTTGTAATGATGTCCCAAATGGTTCTACTGCATCCCGAGTACAACCAATAATAGAGCCTTGATCATCGTAAAAAACTTCACGGATGACATAGTCTCCATTGTCCTCTTTAAATACCCGGTAATCCCAAACCATCATATCTCTTCCTCTTTGCCTCGAAATAAAAACTTATTACCCTGTTTTTGACCAATCCGTTCAATGTCTACAATCTGAACCCTTTCATCCACATCATATAGCGCTCGAAACTGACCAATCCTCAATTCCCATTCAGCGATTTCATTGGGTCGCATTGGTTTACGATTTCGAGTTTGAACCGTTGGTTCATATTTTAATTGTGTATCAATCGCTTGGACAATCATTCTCTGCTCATTTTTTCTCAACCACTTCAAATCATCAAGGGCAACTTGAGTATATTCAATTTCATACATGGTGTTAAACACACATTCTGCTATGTACAGACAAAGCCTGACCTCATTTCCCTGCCGTTAGCCCGAACTCGGACAATCGATCGCCCCAATCTCTCCCCCGCCGAGTTCCAAGACCAACTTGGGCACATCCTCCTTGAGCAGCACCGTCACCTGGCCACTCGGCGCAAAGCCATTGCTCATCCGGCCCTGCTCTAGCCAATAGGCATAATATTCGCCAATGCGAATTTCGCCATAGTTGCGCTCAAAGCCCAATTGGCTCTGACGGCGGGCTTGGTCAAGGGTGATGCCGTTGGGGTAGGCGTAGACCAGACCCGAGTTGCGATAGTCGAGGTAAATTTCTAAGCCGTAGATGGAGCGTAGACCCAGTTCGAGGCGATCGAGGGGCACACCTCGATTAAAGTCTTCCAAGACAAACTGCTCTGAGCGAATCCGGCCCCGATCGATCGGCGTCCGACACAATCCCCGAGCATTGACCCCCGATCGCCGCCCCGGTGCAAAGATCGAGGCTTCAAACTTAAAGCTTTGGCTGCCGCTACTGCGCTGAACAATCAGATCTTCACCCAAACGGGACTGCAAGGTCGCATTGCCCAAAATCCAAGCCGAGACGACTTCGGTACTCTGACCCGGCAGGGCGGCGGCGGGGCGGGCAAAGCCCAGACTCAGGGCGGCCATCAAACCTGCGGTACACGCTTTAGCCCAATCGCGTAGCTGGCGAGATCCCCCCGGCTTCGCCATCCCCCTTAGTAAGGGGGTTCGGGAAAATATCTCCCCCCTTACCAAGGGGGGCAGGGGGGATCTCGGATCTAAATGGCTTGTGCAGGGTTGAAACGGCATCAGCCCTCTCAAAGTCGAACCAAAACGGCGCATGGCAGATTACCAAAGCAGGAGCGCCTTAATTATAATTGCCCCTTCCTCAATGCTCCTTGATCCCTATCCCAACCACACTTGAGCGATCGCCAACCCCGCCGCCACCAGCATCAGTCCGGCCAATCCCAAACCACTGCCCCGGTCAATCCGCTGTTGCGGGTGTCGCCACATCTGTGTCCGCTGGCCATAGCCCCGCAAGACCATCGCCTGATACACCCGCAAGGATTGGTCATAACTGCGGATCAGCAAATTCCCAGCCAGCTGCGCCCAGAGGCGCAGGTTGCGACGGGAGAATGCTTTCGGGTTAAACCCCCGCAGCCGCATAGCATTTTGCATCGTGCGGCGGTTGCGATCGCTCAGTTGAAGGTAGCGATAGGTCAAGAGCCCCATATCCACGAGCAAGCCAGGCACTCCCAGCGCCTGGAGGGTGCGCAGGCTCCGCGCCAGGGGCGCTGTGCCAAAGAGCACCACGCTCAGGGTGACAATGCAGAGAAAACGCACAGCAATCTGGAGCACCTGCAATAGGCCCTCTTGGGTCAGCCGCAATGGGCCCCATTGCCAGATCACGGTCTCACCCACCAGCCAGGGCATCAATAGCACAACGATGGCAATCAACGCACCGGGATAGCGCCAATAACTGAGGAGGAGCGCGCGGGGGAGTCGCGAGAGGCGATAGAGCAGGGCAGTGACGAGGGCACTTACCGCCAGCAACAGGGGATGCTGGAGTCCGCTGCTAACAAACATGACCGCCAAGAGTCCCACAAACTTGGTGCGCAACTCCCAACGATGCAAGGGGGAGGTGAGATGGGCGTAACGGTCGATCGCCAGGGGCATAAGAATTTGAAGAGTAACGCGATCGCCCCAGCAGCGCCATCCCCCTTATACGAAGGTTAAGGAATTAATCCGGTAATCGCAGAATGCACTAAACCCTTGGCAGGCGGGACGCCTGCGCTACGGAATTCCTGATTTATTTTCTAAACTTTCATCAAAGGGGGGCAGGGGGGATTGCGTCAGCTTAATCCAATTAAAAGAAATTAAACGGATCACGGCGTGAGGGCTGCATATCTACCTTACAGGCTGGGGACTCGTCATTTTGGCCTGTTGTGGGTTGAGTCACTTTCGGTTGACTATCTATGGGTTGAGCATCGGTTTGAGGCTCGATGGCTTCACAATGATAGACGGCCAGACATTTGGGTTGGGGGTTAAAAATGCGCAGTTCATAGCCCGCTTGCCGGGCAAGCGTACCAAACTGATGCACTACACGGTATTGCTGCACATAGTTGAGAGTGCTCCAGCGGGCGCGATCGACGATTAGGTTCATCTGCCGGGCTGGGGTATCGATGAGCCAGTTTTGCACCAAGTCATTCTGACCAAAGCGATCGCGGGCCCACCAGAGGCTGGGGTTGGCCGGTGTGGTTTGGGAAATGAATCCGGCGGAGGCAATACCCAGTGCCGCCAGTTCTTGGGGGGTTTTGTTGTCTAGGAGCTCCGGGTTGAGGGTACAGGCGGTGACGGAGACAGAGAAGAAGTCGCCGATCAGATCGCCAGTGTTGGCGGCGGGACGTAGATCGGGGGAAAGGTCTTCGATATTTTCCGCTTCGCCAATCGCGCCCACATCCGGCACATTGGGATCGGGCTCATTCGGGTTAGCATCAGGGGAAGTCGTCGTCGGGGTTTCGGGTTCGGATCGCGAGTCTGACGGGGTGAGATCATCCGGGGGAAGCGTTTGGGCGATCGCCTGCGGGAGGCTATAGAGCAAATGGGTCTGCGAACTTTCAAGACCAAGGTTCCCCCCCATTGTTAATAGCAAACCCAAACAGAACGGTTGGAGAACAGGAATCAAGCGTGAGCCGTTAAATCGCATCAGAATAGCAGCGTCCATATCTTCATGCAATGGTTTAGGACAATTAAGCGGGTGGATTCGTTCCCAAACCCTGGAGGGGGGTAGCTAGCACACCTAGGATTCTCGCGACTTCTTTGATGTAATATTCATCCAAGTCAATCGCAACGTTCTGATTCTTCAAGGTCAGAAACTTCCACAATGTTCCGGTGGTTACTGCCCCTAAAATCATTTCAATATTGCTCTGGGTCGCAGTGTTAAAGTGATAAGCTGCAACCATTTCAGCAATACATTGGGCTAAGCCCCCTTTGATGTTTTCATTTTTGGCTTCCACCAGGGTAATCACCGGTGCTTTAATTTCATAAATTTCTGCAGAAGCGGTCAGAATATAGTCACAGTAACCGTGTAAGCCCTTGTCTGGATCAACACTAAATTCAGTGCCGGAAAAGAAACCCACTTGCCCTTTAAAGCTCCGCCGAATTTCGAGCAGAATGGGGGTAATCATCAGTTCCGATCGCGCCTTTTCGGTATTCACGGCATTGGCTAGGGGAATATTTTCCGCCAGCGTCCTCTCTAGATAGTCACTGGGTTGACGGGACGGTGTTTGGGTAAAGAGGTGTTGGCTTTCGTCAATTGTGAGGTGAAAGGCGGCTTGAATGCTGGCTAAGGTTTTGAAGCTGCTGTAGGACATGGCGATCGCCCGGGTCTCTGCTTTCAACATTGTACGGAACTGACCTGTATGAGACTCAATAACCTGAGTTTCGGTTAAGCGACGCGATCGTATTCCTCAAAAGACTGAAATCTCGATGTCAAACCCGGTTGTCAGGGGTCCAGCCCCCCGACACCTCCCGCTGAGGGGGAGATTGCCCCCTCAGACTCCGGCAATATCGGAGCCAGTATTGTTGATTCCATTGAGTTTTATGAGTTTTCGTGCTCTTGGTTTAACCGAAACTCAGGTTTTAATAGGCGTGACGGTTCTCCGGCCAAACCCCATCCCAATCCGCTCCCGGTGGGTTCTGGCGCAACGCATGAATCCGTTCGATGTAGAGCTGGCTGGCTCGATCTTGGGGGGCGATCGCCAAACTGGCTGAAAAATACGACTGGGCCCGCTGCCAATCCTTTACCCAATAGGCCGAGAGACCCGCCGTAAACTGTGCTTGGAGATCTTCCTAGAGGTCCAGGGCAGCTGCACAGGCGAGCCTAGCATGGCCCTCGGCATCGGCAAAGGGGGGACCCCAGAAGCCCATGACAATGGTGTTGATAAATTTATCCAGGACGCCGGACTGTTGGACGATGGGCTGGGCCATCCGGGTGAAATCGTCATTGGTCAGGGTGACCCAGTCTTCTGGGGCCAGGTGTTGCGTGCGCTCACTAAAGCCCGCCACATCAGCAAAGAAGACGGTCATCACCTGGCGATCGCCCGTTGTGGTTGCGCCGCCCGTATGGGTGAGCAGTTGTTTGACAACGCGGGGGTCAACGTATTTGCCAAAGGTCTCTTCCAGTTGCGCCTTGGCCTTGAGTTCGCGGGCCATATGATTAAAGGCCAGGGCTAAAGCCGCCACCTCATCCCGGCTCGTTACCTGGGCTTGGGCATCCAAATCGCCCTGTTGAATGGCTTGCATCTTACGGGTGAGCTGACGCACGGGTCGCACTAAACTCTGGGTCACGAGCCCCGCCCCGACCCCCCCAATGACGGTAGCGAGGAGGGCGATCGCCACACTCAAGCGCTGTACGGTCTGTTGATGGCTTTGGCCCTGCTGCGCCGCCGCAACCGTGAGCGCCTCCAATTCCAGCAGAATACTTTCAAGTTCTTGATCCAAGTTGGCTTCTTCTTCAGCGATGCGGCGCTCCAGTTGATGGGCTGCATCGTATTGACCCGCTTTGAGCAAGTCCAATATTTCCACCGCATGGTCATGGAAGTTCTGATGGAGGTCTTCCGCATCTTGGATTTTGGGAATGACGGCGGCGAGTTTGTCTTGGTCGCTGGCCGTGGCGAGATGGGCGATCGCCTGCTCGGCTTGTTTTTCGGCGGCGATTAATTCGGCATCGACCTCCTGATTACGCTGCTCAAATTCCGCGATTTCAGCAGCAATCAAGGCCCGGTCGAGGGGTTCAATTTCGTAATGTTTGAGAATCCGCTCGAACAAAACCTCTTGCTCTAGGGCATGGACATCGACTTTGGCCACGGCATTGGTGATCGGAATAATGTAGTCTGCCAGGCTCTCCAGTTCGCGGCTGACCTGCCGCAGTCGATGAGTGGAGAACTGCACCACCACCAGGAGCAAGCCCAGCATACTGGCGGCAATGCCAAAGATCTTAAAGCCAATGGAAAGCTGCTGTTTCATAAAAAAACTGCGCCGAATTGTGGTTGTAGAGGTCAGGATTGAACTCTCTTCTGGGCGTTTCGTCCCGACTCCGGACTATTCCTTAGTCGGAGCTTAATGCTAACCCAGGCCAAAATATCCCCTCTTGATCACGGTCACGGCTGACGGTTCAAATCGTCTCCACTCAACTCAGCTTCTAGCTGCTCAATAGTCGGCAAGCTAGACTGAATCTCATCGGGTAGCTCACGCACAAGCTGATATTCCGAAATACCAATGGGTTTGCTGACTGGGGTGCGGGCAAGGTGGTGGCAAAGTTAGCCACAGCTTTGCCCTCTCGCTGCCAAAGCTGGCTCTCGATCTGATGCACCAGCACATTGCGGCTCCAGCCCTGCTCGATGGTTTTGTTGACGTAGTAGAGTGCCTCAGCGTGGGTTTTGCACTTGGAGACGATCTTGATGTTGTGCCCCCAGGGGATTTGGGTTAATTGCGAAACAGCTTGTTGCGCAATTGCGTTCTGCTCTGTGTAGAACAGATACCAGCGTCGAATTTGTTCTAGATTTCGCTTGGAAAACCCCTTCAGGTCTGGGAATTCAGCCCGGAGGTCTTGGCTTAACTGCTGGAGAAAGCCGTCACCCCAGCGGCGGATTTTCTGCTTTTCGGCAATCTCTGCGCCCAGTTGCCAATAAAACTCCAGCAGGGCTGCGTTGACGGTAACGACGGCTTTGAGCTGGAGCGATCGCAGTCGGGTTTTGAGGGTGATCACCCAATCTTTGTAGGTGGCGGAGCGAGCTAAGGACTCGGGCTGACTCATGAAGTTCGCGATGCGGTGATACCAATAATCCAAATGTATCAAAAAATACGGGGCATCACACAGCTACTGGTGCTGCGCTGAGAGCGTTCTAACGCTGTGCTGGATTGGGGAGTAGCGGTATGAACAGCGTCGATTAGAAGATTGGGGTTGACATCTACCTACCAGTTGATAGAAACTAAACCCATGGCAATCCACAACACCGCTCAAACCATCCTCAACGTCGCCCAAGACATCGTGCGCAACCGGGGCTACAGTGCCTTCAGTTACGCCGATATCGCCGCGCAAGTCGGCATTCGCAAAGCCAGCATTCACTACCACTTCCCCGGCAAGGAAGACCTGGTGAAAAAGCTGGTGGAGCAATACCGTGAGGATATGGCCAAAGCGTGCGATCGCATCGCCCGCTCCGGTGCCAAGCCCCAAGACCAGCTCATAGCGTTTGCGAACCTCTACCGCAATGGCCTCGCAGACAACCAAATCTGCCTCTGTGCCATGCTCGCCGCCGACTTCGCCGTCTTACCCGACTCGATTCAGGCTGAAATTCGGGCCTTTTTCCAAGCCACCACCACCTGGCTTGCGGGCCTGCTCCAAGCGGGCTGTGATGCCAACCTGTGGGACTGCTCCCCCACAGCCGAGCAGGACGCCCAAGGGCTGATTGCCCTGCTGCAAGGGGCTCAACTCTTGGCCCGCTCGGCGATCGACAGCGATGCGGCCTTTAAACAGATGGTTTACCCTTTGCTTCAGGCTCGATTTGCCCCGGCGTAATTTGACGATAGAACCCCCTTACCAAGGGGGTCGGCGCAGCCGGGGGGATCTCGCCAGCCACGCTGCCCTGTGCAAGTCCTAATTCTCTTTTTTTACCCCTCTATTTACCTTCTAGTAGATAGAAATATCCATCCTCCCTACCCTCCTTGGATGACGGTTAAGAATTTAATTCGGTCATTGCAAAATACGCAAAATCATTGGCAGGCGAGACGCCTGCGCTACGGAATTCCCGATTTATTTTCTTAAGTTCCATGTAAGGGGGATGAGCTCCCAACCCATATAGACCCAAACCCCCACAACGGAGATTGATCATGGCTCAGACCTTCCTCAACCAAAAACTAATTGTTGTCGGCGGTACCAGCGGCATCGGCAAAGCCACCGCTAAACTGGTGCTCCAGCAGGGCGGTTCTGCCGTCTTAATCGGTCGCCGCGCCGAAAAATTACAAGCCGCCGTCGCAGACTTAAGTCCATACGGCAAAGTGGTCGGCGAGCAAGCCAACATCGCTGATCCGGCTGAGCGGGCGGCACTGATCGATCGCCTCAACCGTGACCATGCCGATGCCACATTCCTGGTGAACGCCGCTGGGGTGTTCCTGCCCAAGACCTTCCTGGAGCACAACGAAGCCGACTACGATCGCTACCTTGACCTCAACAAAGCGACGTTTTTTATTACCCAGGCGATCGCCCGCAATATCATCACGGATGGCAAACCCGGGGCGATCGTCAATGTCGGTTCCATGTGGGCCAAGCAAGCCGTGCAAGCCACCCCCTCTTCCGCCTATTCCATGGCCAAAGCCGGTCTCCACTGCCTCACCCAGCACCTGGCGATGGAGCTGGCGCAACACAATATCCGCATCAACGCCGTCTCCCCCGCTGTCGTGGCCACCCCCATTTATGAGGGCTTTATCGAAAAAGACCAGGTTCACACGGCTCTACAAGGCTTCAACCGCTTCCACCCCATCGGCCGCGTCGGCACACCCGAAGATGTTGCGGAGGCCATTACGTTTCTGCTCTCCGACCAAGCCAGCTGGGTCACAGGCGCGGTCTGGGATGTCGATGGTGGCGTGATGGCCGGTCGGAATCAGTACAACTAAGAAAGTTAAAAGTTATTAGTTCAAGGTTAAAAGTTTAAGTTTACAGGTTAAATATTCAGGATTTTGAAGGTTGAAACGACCTTGAACTTTGCAATCACAACTTTTAACTCACTGAAGTTCAAACGATTGAAATAACTTTTAAATTTGAACCTTTAACGTTTAACCCTTAACTTTGAACCTTTAACTTTTAACTTTGAACCTTTAACTTTTAACCCGAGAACCTGATGAAACTCAACGCAGACTTCCAACAACGTGTCGTCCTTAACAGCACAGAACTCCCCTGGCGCGACTCGCCGATGCCCGGTGTGCAGCGCCGGATGCTAGAGCGCGACGGCGAAGAGGTGGCCCGCGCCACAACTATAGTTCGCTACGCGCCGGGGAGTGCCTTTTCGGCCCATACTCACAGCGGTGGTGAAGAATTTATGGTGCTGGAAGGCGTTTTCTCGGACGAAAAGGGCGCCTACCCCGCTGGCACGTATGTGCGGAATCCAGTCGGCTCGACGCATACCCCTTCGAGTGCTGAGGGCTGCACGATTCTGGTTAAGCTCCACCAAATGCACCCTGATGATCAAGAGCGTGTGGTGATTGACACCCAAACCGCAGCCTGGCTCCCTGGTATGGTTCCGGGGCTTGAAGTCATGCCCCTCTATGCCTACGGCACTGAGCAAGCGGCACTCGTGAAATGGGCTCCGGGGACTCAATTTCAAACCCATCGGCATTGGGGTGGTGAGGAAATCTTTGTCTTGGATGGCACCTTTGCCGATGAGCAAGGCACCTATCCCCAGGGAACCTGGTTGCGTAACCCTTCGGGTTCAGTGCATACCCCGTTTAGCGATGCGGGTTGCATCATCTATGTCAAAACGGGTCATCTGCCGACTACACCGAATATGGGAAAGTAGGAGATGCACAATACCGACTCCATCGCTCTACCTAACCCATAACCAATTGCTGATGTCTACGCCAAGCACCAACCCCATCACCAAAAACCTGCAATATCAATGGGTTTTATTGCATATTCTCAGCTATAGCATTTCGGTTGGCGTTTTAACTTTTGCCTTGACCACTAACTTCGAGACTTTAAAATTGTGGCTTACGCCCGGGTTTGGACTTTATCTTTTCATGGGTATCTTTTGGTTTCAGTGGTTGCTGCTTCGTCGCGTTGGTGGTGACATTCGAGGTTGGCGCAACTCAGGATTACTGGCTGTTATTGCTTCATTGCCGACAGTTTATATCCATCCTGGCGTACCATTTTTTACGTATTCAATCTTTCTAAGTCTGCGACAATACTGGACTTTAAAAAGCCGGACAAAAAGAGCGTATCTATGGTTAATCGTAAATCCAATCGGTTGGTTCATTAGTCTCTTTGTGAGTGGCATCATCAGCATTATTATAGATGAAACAACTAGCTCTCCCGTCATGGTAGGTGTGATAGCTGGTCTTGTATTTGGTGTTTGTCGGGGATTCTCATCTATCTATATCTTGCGTTTTCTGTTTCAGAAACCCAAACCAATCATACTCAAAGACACAACCGAGCAATCAAAAGTTTCAGCCAGTACCTCAAAAAAAACAGCTCAGCACCAACTATTTATATTGATCCAAGTTATCTTGGTCATCATCATTTTTGGGATTTGGTCAATGTACGTGCCGCGTTACCCGCAGACTTGGATAGTCGATGTTTTGTTCTTCACCACTCTGCTTCCCCACCTTTATTTCTTTATTCTGGTGCATGAACTGGGTCATTTATCTGTGGCTTTGGCATGTGGCTTTCAGCTCAGGTTCATTGCCATGAATCGTCTCGCACTGGTACGTAATAGCCAAGGTTTGAGGTTTAAGTTCCTAAAACAGTATGGAATCGCCGGGGGGTTGACCAGCACCTTTCCTAGAAACGAAAAACATCTCACACGCAAGCTGATCTTAATGGTGGCTGGAGGACCATTAGCCTCGTTTATGCTCTTTTTTCTGGGTATCTTGTTATTAAACTTCCCAAATCTTCTTTCTCAAAATCCACTGCTATGGATATTCACTTTGTTTACCGCAAGCAATCTCATGATCGCCGTTTCTAATCTCATTCCCTTTAACTTTGGCGGTCTGCGCACCGACGGGGGAATCATCTGGATTTTGCTCCGAAAAACACCGGATGGCTTGAGCTTTAAAAGCCTTTGCGCCTACAATGCCCAACTCATACAAGGCATTCGCCCCCGAGCCGTCAAGGCCGAAACGATTGAGCAGGCGTTGGGTGCGAGCGATCGCTCCGTTTACCAAGTCGGGGGCTTCATGATTGCCTATGAAGCCGCCTTAGATGCTGGGCAGTTAGAGCAAGCGGGAGATTATCTCGATCAAGCCCTAGCGCAAAAAGCCCTGTTACCCCCGTTCCATCGCACCCAACTGGTGCTCGAAGGGGCCTATTTTTATGCCTATGTTTGTCACAACCTTGACGTTGCCCAGGACTGGTTTGCCGCAGCCCAAGATTTTAGTCTTGTGGAGCCCTATACCCTGGCTCGCGTTAAAGCCGCTCTTGCACTGGTCGAAGACAATTATCCGCAAGCCCTAGAGCAGGCTCAGCAGGGCATTAAACAGGCTCAGGATGTTGATTTTATAAGGGGCGGGGCGATCGCCGAGTTGGAGTTACTCCAGCAACTCGAAGCCGATGCTCAACAGGGACTGGCCGCCGCCGTTTGAGCATCCGCTCAATATTTATCCTTAAACTGCGGATGCACCCAAATAAACTCACGACGCTTATTTTGTACCCGCACCAGGCCGCCGAAGCTGGGATCCTGCTCCTGCAAAAAAGCATGTAATTCTCGCAGCACCGCATTTTGGGCGGGCTTGGCCACACCCTGCTCTGCATCGGCAAGGATGCCATCCCCAGACAGATCCGCCAAGGCTTCGCCTCCCGTTAACATCGCGCTAAACAACTCGTTGCCCACATCGAGTCCTCTTTCGATGCCCTGATACGTGTCATCCGGAATGGCGATCTTGGTCGTCGCTGCAATGACGGGCAGCATGGCGCTGAGGGTTTGGGTGACGATGCGCAAGGCGGGACTATATTTCTCTAGCCATTCCCGTGGCTTTTCAAATTTGTAAGTTCCTCGGCGCTTGTCTTTCCAGAGTGCGGGTAGGGGCTTGCGAGAATGCTCGCACCAAAGCGTAAGCTGAAACTTTTGCGTCGCCCAGGCGGGGTTATCCAGAAATTCAGTATCGGTCGGGGTCAGACTGAACAGACGGGGGCCGTTTCTGGCTTCATCAAGGCCCATCTGCATCAGGATAGCGAGCTGTTCGTCGGCTTGGCTCATCTTGCGATAGAGCGATCGCATCCGCTGCAAGTCTTGTTGGTCTTTCACAAGCATTCGTTGAAAGTACTTCTTGTCTTTAACCTCGACAATTTCCTGGACTTCGTCGCGAATCTGCCTGATGTCTTTATCAGAAAGCTGCGATCGGCGCGTAACCGTGGCGTTTTGCAGAAGACAGTCAATATTTTGCCATTCGTCACAATCTGCCCTGTTGCAAGGATATTCAGAGCGGCCGCGGCGTTTACTTTCTTTGAGCCTGCCGACCTCAAACAGTCCTAGTCCTGGTCGATCCAAGCCACAAGGCTCAATGCAGGGAACCATGACATCACAGCGTAGACCGGCCCAACCTTGCTCAGGGTTTTGCACCAGTTCTTGAACGTCTTTAGTTAGCTCGTACAGCATAAAGTCTGGATACACTGCCCGCACAGTGATGTGGATATCGTTGCCAATATGGCGCAACAGGGCTCGACCGTTATACCCATCTTCGAGCAGCAAGCCGCGTTGCCAGTGAACACTATCGTCGTAGTTGTCACGACCGAGGGAATATTTGTGTAACCGGGCGATCAGACGATAGAACAAACCTTCAGCATTGGCAGATTGGTTCCGCTCTCGCTCAACAATCTGGCAGATCTGTCGCTTTTCTTGGTCCCCAGGCTGGGGCTGTTCATCCCAGTTAGGTAGAGGTTTGGGTTGATCACTTACCAACTGCGCAATCAGGCTAGCTGCAATTGGCTTGCCATTTGTGGGATTGAGAATAACCTGATACGAGATATCAAAACGTTCCATTAGCTTGCGAAACAAAGGGTGCAGTTCTTCGGGATAGCCTGCTTCGTAGTCGTAAGGGGGATTACTCCAAAGTTGGCTGAGGTGCTCGTGACTGATCAGACCGTTGCGTTGACGAGTTTTTTTGTCGTCTAGGACAAAACTGATCGCTTTAGCGAGCCAGTCTGGCTTGAGGATCATGAGCTGCTTGAGATCATCGGCGTCGTCATAGTGGATGATGTAACCGAGTTGATTGAGCATTCCGGCGTAGGTTTGCGCCAAGACTGTATCTACGTTTTCTTGGGCGCAGAGTTCTTCGAATTGCATATAGGAAATATAGGGATATTGTTCGCTACATTGCTTGACGATTTGCCGCACATTATTCCAACTAGTAGCAACGGTGCGGCCAACATTAGGCAAGGTAGCAGCTACCTCTGCAATTGCCTTTTTGAGTTCTGCAATCCCCTGACGCTCACCTGTCCAAGTATCATTCTTTTCATCATATCGTTCGGGTCGGTTATCGACATGGAAGGCATTTAAAACACAATCCGCGCCGAATTTATCACGCAGATCTTGCAGGTCAATATCAGGTTGGCGCTGCTGGGGGCCACCGTGCGTCGCGACAATTAAGAGCTTGGCTTCTGAGCCAGCGCGATGTTTGATCGTGTTAATCCAATAATCCACTGCACCTTGTTGGGGGCCTTCGCGGGGTTTCCAGACGACGAGGTAGACGGCGGGGGCGCTAAAGAAGAATTGATGGGTAGGTCGATAGACTTTTTGGCCGCCGAAGTCCCAGGTGTTGAGGGTGATCGCGGTTTCTGTTCCTTGCTCATCCTGATGTGTGACTTTTACGGGTTTGATTTCGATGCCATGGGTGGATTCGTGTTTTTGCCAGGGTTCGTTGCGTAATGCATCGAGGAGGCAGGATTTACCCACTTCGCCTTCGCCGATCAGGATGAGTTTGGCTTCGTTGAGGATGATTTGGGCTTCGGCTTTGGCACGGAGGTAGGCTTTAACCGCGTCGAGACCTTGTTCACAGGCGGCGGCGAGTTCGGGGTTAAGAGGATTATACGCAAGGTTTAGATCTCTAAGACGAGGAAGCTCAACAATCGACTCTGGGATAGTAGAAAGTTGGTTTGCTTTAAGGCCAAGCACTTCAAGATTCTTGAGTTTTCCAATCGAGGATGGAATGAATTTTAGTCTTCCATTCGGAAGAATCTGTGAGAGTTCAATCACTCTTAAATCCTCACATTCTCCTATCGATTTTGGGAGATAAACTAATGGTGTCAATTGAAGTTGAAGTACTTGAAGTTTCTTAAGCTGTCCCAGTGACTCTGGCAGTTCCTCCAATTGGTTGTGAGAGAGGTACAGCAACTGCAACTGGGTGAGCTGACCCAAAGAATCCGGCAACTCCTTCAGTTGGTTTTTGAAGAGCTTTAGCGACTGCAATCTCTTAAGCTGTCCCAGTGACTCTGGCAGTTCCTTCACTTGGTTGTGAGAGAGGTGCAGCAACTGCAATCTCTTAAGCTGTCCCAGTGACTCTGACAGTTCCTTCAATTGATTGTGAGAGAGATATAGCACCTGCAACTGGGTGAGCTGACCCAAGGAATCCGGCAGCTCCTTCAGTTGATTGTGGGAGAGGTACAGCGACTGCAAATAGGTAAGTTGACCCAGCCACTCCGGTAGTTTCTTCAGTTGGTTTTCGGAAAGAGACAGCGACTGCAATCCCTTAAGCTGACCCAGCCACTCTGGTAGCTCCGTCAACTTGTTACTGGAGAGGTTCAGCAACTGCAAATGAGTGAGTTGAACCAGCCACTCCGGCAGTTCCTCCAGTTTGTTACTGGAGAGGTACAGCGACTGCAAATGGGTGAGTTGACCCAGACACTCCGGCAGTTCTTTCAGTTGATTGCCCCCGAAATCATTGCCAAAGCTCAGCTCCTTTAACTGTGTGAGCTGACCCAACCACTCCGGTAGCTCCGTCAGTTTGTTACCCGAAAGATTCAGCGACTGCAACTGTGTAAGCTGGCCCAGCCATTCCGGCAGCTCTGTTCAGTTGGCTACCTGAGAGATCCAGTAACTGCAACTGTGTGAGCTGGCCCAGCCATTCCGGCAGCTCCGTTAGTTGGCTACCCGAGAGATTCAGCGACTGCAACTGCATGAGCTGCCCTAGAGACTCAGGCAGCTCGGTGAGAGCTTCATATCTCACAACGAGTTTGGTCGCCTTCGTTCTGAGTGCTTTCGTGATCGCCCGCTCAGCCTTTTGATACACCTCATCCCTTGCCATTCTTCAATCCCTCCGCGCTCTTTCAAGATCCATACCGAACGCTATACTCCTCTTCCGCAACCCTCGACAATCTTCGGGTTGCCCACTGTTATATCGCACCGCTGGCGGATCGGGTGGGTGCGTTGGGGTATTGAGACCCGTAATCCCCCCTTCCCCCCTTCGTAAGGGGGGTGACGCCGCAAAAGCGGCTGGGATGGTTGGTTTGAGCGGGGTTTGACTACAGAACCCCCTTACCAAGGGGGTCGGCGTAGCCGGGGGGATCTCGCCAGTGCTTTATAAAAAGTGAAATGAGGGGTTGTCGCGCAGATCGAATTGAACCATGAAACCCAGTATCAGCAATGGTTGTGTTGGGTTTCGCTCCGCTCAACGCCAACCTACAATTTAAGGTTGACGCAACACCAGTCTTGCGAATGGGTGCAAATTACATTCGTCCTTCCTGGATCGATCGCTTGAACGATCGCCCAGCAGAGAAACCCAGCCCCCACAGCAGATCGAGAATTTTCTAGATCAGCGCATCACTACAGCCCCTGAATCGCCACGGCCAAACTCCGACACACACCGACCAGAAAATCCAGATTGAGGGTTTCGAGGCGATCGCCCGCCGAATGATAATAGGGGTTACGCAAATTCGCCGTATCCGTCACCATCAGGGCACGATACCCCGCATCCCAAAACGGGGCATGATCACTGCGCCGCGTGTCCGGCACAATCTGACCTCGAAAACCCGCCGGGAGCCATTCACAGGGCGTCCCTGCGTCCCGGATTTTGCGACTCAAACGCCACAGATCTGGCAATGTCCACACATTCCCCACCAGCGCAATAAAATTGCCCTCCGCCGGATAAAAATGCTTTAAAAACGCCGGATAAGTTTGGGTTTTAGACGTATAGCCCAGCATTTCCAAACTCAACATTAACCGTAACTTTTGTTTTTTTGCCTTGAGCCACTGAGCGTAGGCATGACTGCCTAAAAGCCCGTATTCTTCCATATCAAACGCCACAAAGCGCAAGGGAGAGCGATGGTCAGTCTGGCTAAAATAACGAGCCAACACCAGCAATGCCGCAACCCCCGTCGCATTATCATCCGCCCCCGGTGTTCCCGGAACCGTATCGTAATGGGCTCCAATTAAGAGGGGCGATCGCCGTTTGCATCGTTCTGAGCGAGGACTCAGCTCTAAAATTAAATTCTCATGGGTCATCCCCCGCACATCAAAGGAATGCACTTGCACCGTCCCCAACTGTCCCAATTGCGCCCGGATATATTCCCGGACAAAAAAATGTCCCCCTTGAGCCAAGTACGGATCACGGGGTCGAGCAATTTGCTGTAAATCCTGTTCTAATTCACTTCTGAAATCCTGATGTTGCATGAGAGCAGATTAGAGCATGTCATCAGATTTTTCTAAAACTTGTATTGATACCACATCCGGATTGTATGAACACAGAAAGCGAAGGCTGATCCTAGTGGCGAGCAAGATGTACTTCGACTCCCCTTCGACTCCGCTCAGGACAAGCGCTCAGCAACCACCCGCTCTAGGGGATATTAAGCGCAGAAACCCGTAGCGCAGGTGGTCAGTGAGCTTGTCGAATCTGCGTCCCGCCTGCCCGAGGAATAATCAGTAGGTTATCTCTCCCTATGCTTTGCAGATTTGGTATCATTTGCTTTCTGGGGAGTAGCATCTTGCGCATTCGCACCAAACTCATGCTTGGCTTTATGGGTCTGGGTACAGTCTTTGGCCTGACAGGGGACATTTTCTATCGTCAGATCTAGTACATTGATCTCAGACAATGGGATCGGCATGTCACCCAATCAAGTGGAGCAAGTCTTTGCATCCTTTGCCCAGGCGGATGCTTCCACCACCCGTCAGTATGGTGGCACGGGTCTAGGCCTGACAATCACCCGCAGTTTTTGCCAGATGATGGGGGGCGATATTACCGTCAAGAGCCAGGCGGGTGTCGGGTCGACCTTTACAATGATCTTACGCCGTCGGTTAGACAAAGAGCCCGCAATCCATGCAACATCAACGACTGAGCAGGATCTAAACCACACGTCAGACCATCAGGGGAATGGGCGGGTCTTGGTCATTGATGACGATGCGACGGTGCGGGACTATTTACAGCGAGCCCTGGGTCGCTATGGCTATTAGGGGCAGGTGGCCAGCAGCGGCGCAGAGGGCATTAAGTTGGCCCAAGCATTGCAGCCAGGGGCGATCGCCCTGGATGTGATGATGTTAGGAATGGATGGCTGGGCTGGGCTCACCGCCCTCAAAGACAATCCAGAAACCGCCCATATTCCTGTGGTGATGCTGACGATGGTTCATGATCGGAATCTGGGCTATGCGCTAGGCGCGTCGGACTATCTCCTCAAACCAGTCAACCGCGACTAGCTCCTACTCACACTCCATCGCTTCCGGGGCGGCGATCGGGGCAATTTCATCTTGATTGTCGATGATAGTGCTATCAATCGAGAGATACTCTGTCGCCAGATCGAGAAAGAGCAATGGACAGTCGAGGAAGCCCAGCATGGTCGTCAAGCCTTTGACCTGATCGCTGTCCATCCCCCCGATGTGATTCTCCTGGACTTCATGATGCCGGAGATGGATGGGTTTCAGTTCCTCGAAGCCCTGCACAACAATCCAGCCTGGCTCAAGATTCCTATTGTGGTTGTGACCGCCAAAGAGTTGAACGGATAAACTCCATGTACCGGATCTGGTACTGATGGATAGGAGTCTCCCGATGATGGATGGTTGGCAAGCCACCCAACAACTCTGGGCCCATCCCGCTGGCCGGGAACTGCCGATGATTGCCCTGACAGCCCATGCCCTGGCCAGCGATCGAGAAAAAGCCCTAGCGGCAGGCTGTGACGACTATGACACCAAACCCGTTGACCTAACCCGGCTTTTGGGTAAGATTGAAGCCCTACTGACACCGCAGTAGACCGCCAAACCCCGACCGGATTTCGATTCCAGTGGTACGATGGGAGCACGGCATTGTCTAGTACAACCTAAACAACAATTTGACAACAACACGATAGATGAAGGTTGCTTCCCCCGATGAGCGGTTGTTACTCCTCAGTTGTCGTGTCAGTCTAGTGAGTACACGCTAGTGAGTACACTGTTCCGGTGTATCCCCCTTGCATCCTGTCACCCCCCACTCAAAGCTTTCATGGTTGCTTCCCCTTCTCCCGCTCCAATGTTGCCGATTCGTTCTTCAAGCCACGCGCTCCAGCGTCGCGGTCAGCAAGTGACGCCCCCTCCAGTCTTATTATCCCCGCAAGCAGCAGTGGTTCACTTTCCAGAGGAAAAGGTTCGCTTCTCTGTGTGGCTGCGCCTCCTCTTCTTGGTGCAACAGGGGTCTTCTCTGCTGGCCTTCTGCTTGGCAACTGCAGTGTTAATCACCTACGGTTCAACGGTCTACATTCAACAAGAATGGAGTGATGCCTATCGGAAGCTGGAGAATCTGCAACGGGAAAAACGTGAGTTGATCGCAGCTAGCGAACTGATGAAGAATCAGCTTGCGCAACAGGCCAGTCTGCCCAATGCAGGGTTAATGCCGCCGAGTCCGGCCAACACGATTTTTTTGCCCAAAACCAACGATCGTGCCTTCTCATCCAGCCCCGTAAAAACCACCACGCCACTGGTGGATGTGACAGCGAAAACGCCGCTGGGCTATTGACGTCCTCAAAACGGTACTGAAATTTTCTGTTGATTGGTTGTAAGTGGATTAAGGGGGAATTGGGTATGACACGTTTTCCGGGTTCCGCCTCATCTCGTTCTGAACTCACGACGACGGTTGAGCCCATTCCTGCCCAGAGCCTGACGCGATCGCATCCATACCCGCAACGGCCTCAACGCAAACGTCTCACCTCACGCCTGGGTGGCGGCAGACTCCTACTGGTCTGGTTATTGCTCATCTTTGGTTGCGGTCGCTTGGGCATCCGTCTCTATCACTTGCAGATGGTCAAGGCCCCCGCCTTGGCAAAGCAGGCGCGGCAGCAGCAAATGATCTATATGCGGCCATTTATTCCCCGCCGCACGATTATCGATCGCAACGGCAACATTCTCGCCACTGATCGCCTCGTTTATACCCTCTACGCCCACCCCACACTCCTCAAACAGGACCCCAAGGCGATCGCCGCGCAACTGGCCCCGATTCTCAAACAGGATGCCGCTCAAGTCCGCAAAAAACTGGTGGGTGAGCACAATGGCGTGGCTTTGGCCCATAAGCTCTCAGAAGAGATTGCCGAGGGAATTCGGGAGCTGCAAATTGATGGTTTAGAATTAATTCGCCAATATGCCCGCCTCTATCCCCAACAGGAATTGGTCGCGGATGTGGTGGGCTATGTGGATGTGGATCACAAGGGTCAGGCGGGTTTGGAATATTCCCAAGAAGACCTGTTGGAGCGGGATGTTCGCACCCTCTATATGAGTCGGGCGGGTAATGGTGCGCTGATGCCGGATCACTTGCCCGAGGGATTTCTGGGCTTTGATCAGCAGCAGTTGCAATTGACGCTGGATATGCGTCTGCAACGGGTGGCGCGATCGCTACTCAAGGCGCAAATTAGCAAATATCAGGCTAAGCGAGGGGCGATCATTGTCATGAACGTCCAGGATGGTTCCTTGCTCGCCCTGGTCTGTGAGCCCACCTTTGACCCCAATGCCTATTCCCAGTTTGATATTCAGCTCTTTAAGAATTGGGCCGTCACCGACCTCTACGAACCGGGTTCCACCTTTAAACCAGTCAATATTGCGATCGCCCTAGAGCAGGGTGCAATTTCCGCTGAGGATCGCTTCTACGACCGGGGTCGGATTGAAATTGACACCTGGGAAATTGCCAACCATGACTACAAACAGGTCGGCGCAAGGGGTCGCTTGAGTCTGGGGCAAATTCTCGTCCATTCGAGTAATGTGGCGATGGTGGACTTGGTGCAACAGATGACACCCAGCGACTACTATACGGCGTTGGAGCAACTGGATCTGACCAACAAGGTGGGCATTGAACTGCCCAGCGCTGGGGCGGGACAGCTCAAGAAGAAAACCCAATTCATTAATTCCCCGGTTGAACCGGCCACCACCGCGTTTGGTCAGGGCTTTTCCCTAACCCCCCTGAAGCTGGCGCAACTCCATGCGGCGATCGCCAATGGCGGCCGCCTCGTGCGTCCCCATGTGGTAGCGGGTCTGAGCGATGCTCAAACCCCTGAGCCACAAGCCGCTGAACCAAACACCAACAATGCAACCACCATTAAGCAGGTCTTTTCCCCAGAAACGAGCAAAATTGTGCTCAACAAAATGGCGGAGGTGATGAACGCCAGCAGTGGCAAACCGGCCCAGGTGGCGGGCTATCGCATGGCCGGCAAATCGGGGACAGCAGAGAAGGCCAGCCCCACAGGCGGCTATTACAAAGACATTAAAGTGGTCAGTTTTATTGCCACCCTGCCCCTAGAAAACCCCCAATATCTGGTTCTCGCCGTGATTGATGAACCCAAGGGCAAGGATATCTATGGCTCGACAGTGGCTGCGCCATTGGTGAAGTCGGTAACAGAGGCATTGATTGCGATCGAAGGATTGCCGCCGTCGTAGAGCTAATCCTCATGCGTTACATCTAGGATCGTGGACACTTTAATTGGTGCATTAGAAAATTCCGTAGGGGCAATCCCTCCGTGGTTGCCCTGGTGTGTTGCGTGACAGAGGGTTAATCGGTGGGTGGCTGAGACCGGGGTAGAAGGGCACTACCCCTATAAAATTCACGGCAAAATTCTATTGCAACGTGAGTTTCGGTTAAGCGAAGCGATTGTATTCCTCACAGCCGTAAAATCTCGTTGTCAAACCCGGTTGTCAGGGAGCCAGCCCCCCGACACCTCCCGCTGAGGGGGAAATTGCCCCCTCAGACTCCGGCAATATCGGAGCCAGTATTGTTGATTCTGCTGAGTTTCAGCGTCTTGCGCAGTGTCTGCTTATCCAGAACTCACGTTATTTGAGCTGTACCACGGCATTAGGGTGGGCAAAGACAAGCAAAGGCAGGGGGCAGGAGACAGAGTACTGGGAGCGGGGCGACGAGAGACAAGCGTTTCAGCATGGCTACAGTTTGCAAAGAGAATTGTTTAGAGTCGGGTGTGAGCCGCCCGTGCATTTGTTTCTGGGAAGTTAAACTGGTGATCTAGAAGACACCCAATTCAGCTCCTTGTACATCTAGCGCCAGTCAAATGAGCACGATCACTGCCGCCCTAAACATTTGCCCCAACCCTTAATTTTTGTGGGAGATATCTTATGTGGTTACGAACCTTTTCTCTGCTGGGACTCTCCAGCCTACTGCTGCTCCAGAACGCCCCGCCCTTGCTCGCTCGACCCCAATCTTCACCCGAGAGCCAGGGCGGTACCGGCCAAACCACAGCAGGTTCTACTGGGTTGGGCACACGTACCCCAGAGGGAGCCTGTGCCAAGCCCTCTTCAGCCGCTTCGGACGCATCCTCACCGATTGCGGAACCGGATGACACCAGTTCCCCCCCCAGTCCTGTCCTCAAACCGATTATTCCGGACGATGGCATTATCCGCACCCAAGTCGGGCAGCCGCTCAATCTCTATGTCTACATTCCCCCCGAGACGAACCGTCCAGCATCATTGACCGTTGGCGATCTCACCACCCATAGTGACTATTCCTTCGAGGCGACCTTTGACTTAACCGCAGCGGATACGATCGCTCGCCTGGTGCTCCCTCCAGATGTTGCACCCTTACTGGCAATCGACAATAAACCGCACTATACCTGGAAGCTAACTGTATACTGCCCCACATCAGAAGGGGACGAGTATTTCGTGATCGCGGGGGGTGAAATTGTGCGTTTAGACCCTTCAGAAACGCCCCCCGTTTGGTACGAAGACACCCTTGATGCCTGGTTTGCCGAGCGTGAGAATGACCCCAAGGCTTGGCAACGGGGTTTGAGGAGCATTGGCTTTGGCGACTATGCCCAATATCCAGTGCAGACCTATCGATTAGATGTAAACTTAGATGCTGACTTGGACACGAACCTAGATGCAAATCTGGGCCAGGCAGAATCGGCATTGGAACCCACGTCAGAACTGACTGATCGAGAACCAACCCATCCAGAACCGACCGTAAGCCCAGCGGGAGCAGCGGAATCTTGAGGTTCAAGCGTGGTCTCCTCGCACCTTGGCAGGGCATTGGCATTGCGGCAACCCTAGCAACTCTGGCTGTCCTGGGGTTGCGCTATGGAGGGCTGTTGCAGGGGCTAGAATGGGCCGCCTATGATCAATTGATGCGCTGGCGCTCACCCCAGACCTTACCCCGCCACGATCGCATCAAACTGATCACCATTGACGAAGCCGACCTCCAGGCCGGGGGCCAGGCATTGATTGCCGATCGTGCCCTAGCCCAAGTATTGCGCCAGCTCTCAGCCCAAGACCCCCTGGTGATTGGCCTTGACCTCTACCGCGATTTGCCCGTGCCCCCCGGCACTGATGAACTCACCGCCGCCTTTGAAGACATTCCTAACGTGGTGGGCATCCAGAAGGTCGCGCCGCCGATGGTCGCCCCACCCGAGGCCCTCGCCGCTGATGGTCGCGCCAAAGCCAACGACGTGGTGCTTGATAGTGACAATCGCATCCGGCGGGGGTTTTTCTTTGTGATCGATGAGGCGGGCAATCCGGTGGATTCGTTCGCGCTCTATCTGGCGCTCTGGTGGTTGGAGACAGAGGGACTGACGTTGGCGAAGCAGTCGGAGGATCAATGGCACTTAGGGGCGGCCACCTTCAATCGCTTTGGCGCTTTTGATGGCGGCTATATCCGGGCGCATCCCGGCGGTTATCAACTGCTGATCAATTATTGGGGTCGGGGGCCGCAGTTTGAGCAGATTCCCCTGCGGGAGGTGTTGGCGGGTCGTCTGCCGCCGGGCTGGGCGACGGATCAGATTGTGCTAATTGGCAGCATCGCTGAGAGCGCCAAAGACCTCTATTTAACCCCCTTGAGTGGCAGCGGTTCCGGAACCTTACCCCAGCCGATGGCTGGGGTCGAGATTCAGGGCCAGATCATTGCCCAAATTCTGGACGCAGCACGGGGCGATCGCCCCTTGATCAAACCCATTCCAGAGCCGCTAGAACTGCTCTGGATTCTGCTCTGGTCGCTGATTGGCGCGGCTCTGGGTTGGCGGGTACGCCGTGGCATGCATTTGCAGGCCCGTTTCGGGAAACAGCATCCACGTCAAGCGGCTCGCCTCAGCGCCACGATCGGTCGAGAACTCCAACAGCTCCTCTGGCCCCTAGGGCTAGTTGCCATCAATCTAGGTCTGGCCTATCTGGCTCTTACTGGGCCAGGGCTCTGGGTTCCGGTGGTGCCAACGGTGCTGAGCCTCTTGCTGGCGGGTATGGGCGTGGTTCTCTATACCGCCAACCAAGCAGCACAACTGCGCCAGCTCTTTGGCCGCTATCTGACCGATGCTGTGGTCACAAATTTGCTGGAACAGCCGGAGGGGCTACAACTGGGCGGCGTCCGCCAAACGGTGACGATTCTCACCTCGGATATTCGCGGCTTTACCGCCCTCTCAGAGCAGTTCAACCCCGAAGCGGTGCTGACGATTCTCAACCTCTACCTGGAAGTGATGCTGGCAATCATCGCCGAGTATCGCGGCACGGTGAATGCCATTATGGGTGATGGTCTGCTGGTCTTCTTTGGTGCGCCCACTCCAGCAGCGGATGATGCCGAACGGGCGATCGCCTGTGCCCTGGCCATGCAACGGGCGATGCAACAGGTTAACCAATCTCTACAGGCGCAACAGTTACCGGCCTTAGAGATTGGCATTGGTATTAATACGGGGGACTGCATTGTCGGCAACCTGGGCTCGGAACGCTATACGGCCTATAGTGCGATCGGCGCACAGGTCAACCTGGCGTTTCGAATTGAATCCTGTACTGGCAGTCGCCAAATCCTCGTTTCGGAGTCGGTTCTAGCTGCCGTCGATTGCCCACTCCGGATTGACCAGTCTTTCACTGTTCACCTCAAGGGCATCAAGGATGCCGTAACGGTCTATGAAATTGGTGGGATTAGTGGGCCCTACCAGCTTGAGCTCCCTCCACATTAAGGAATGCGCCGTTGCGGCGGTGGTGGCGGCAGGGGAGGTAGGTCATTATTAGGGGGTTGACGATTCCCCTCCTGAGACGGCACGGGTTGAATAATAATTTCCTCATCAACCGGGGGTAGAGAACTGGGGGTCGAGCCAATCGGCCGTTGGCTACTGGTGGGAATGCTCACGACCTGCGGATCGCCCGTGAGGTAGATATGATCCAGCGCTCGACCGTTGTAGGTACGGCGGGTTAAAGACCAGCCGGGGTCTAGCTCAATTTTGAGATAGTCGTCTAAAACCCCCTGAGTGCGACCAATTTCCATCGACACATTCCGTTCCCGTGCCGAGTTAGCCACCAGCACCAACTGATTGTTGCGTCTGACCAAACTGAGCATAAAGCGCCAGCCGAGATCTTCATTGCCCACCCGCACTGAATAGCCGTTGCTGTCGGTCATGCGCTTGCAGCTATGGGTGAAGTCAAAGCTCAGGAGCAGGGGATCGACCTGGGTGGGGCTGCTGCCGTATTCCTGCCAGCAGCGGCGACGGCCGGGAATTTGCTCCACAATCAGCAGTTGATAACTGCGCTTCCGGACACCAAACGGGGAGGCGACCAACACAAAGCGGCGATCGTCCACGCGCTGGTTGCTAAAGGGTGTGGCGATCGCCGATTGAGTCAGCATTCCCATGGAGGAGCTGAGTAAGAGAAGGGAGAGGAGGTTTTTCCACATGGCGCTTGTAGGAAAGAGAGCGATTAGGCAATTAAATGAATACAAACGAATAAGACGTCTGCCAAAGCCTAATGTTACGTTAGCCTTACATTGTAGGAGGGTGCTGAAGCGGAGCATAGCGTGCTTTGCCAATCCGCTTCAACCCAACCGACACAGTACCCCTTCATTGAATGAGAACTGTTCTGAGCCTTTTAGTGGAAAGAGGGTCTGTGGCGAATCAAATCCATAAACTCCTGACGGGTGCGGGCATCCTCAGCAAACACCCCTTGCATGGAACTGGTGACGGTCCAGGAGCCTGGTTTTTGCACCCCACGCATCACCATGCACATATGGCTCGCTTCCACCACTACCGCAACGCCTTGGGGTTGCAATAACCCTTGCAAGGCATCCGCAATTTGTTGGGTCAGCCGCTCTTGTACCTGTAAGCGACGGCCATACATTTCACAAATGCGAGCAATTTTGGACAAGCCAATGACCTTGCCATTGGGAATATAAGCGACATGGGCCCGTCCCAAGATGGGTAAAATATGGTGCTCACAGGAGCTAAACACGTCAATGTCGCGCACTAGCACCATTTCGTTGGCGTTCTCGTGGAATACAGCACCGTTGAGCAGTTCATCGAGGGATTGATTATAGCCAGAGGTTAAAAACTTCAATGCTTTGACCACCCGTTTGGGGGTGTCGCGTAGGCCTTCGCGATCGGGGTCTTCGCCTAAACCGAGGAGCAAGGTGCGTACGGCTTGCCGCATTTCTGCCTCTGAGACGGGCGGTTGGGGTTCGGTACGGATGGATTGCGGGCGAAGCGGGTTCGGTGAAATGGATAAAGTCATAACTTAGGTTGTATCAATTAGCTATTAATTGTAACAAAAATCAACAAATAGTTGCTTTTGTCGTGGGCGATCGCAGTGCCCTCTGCCCCTCTCAACAAAGTACATAACCGACAATTCTGGACAAGCAGACGTTGCACAAGACGGTCGAAACTCAGCAGGATCAATAATACTGGCTCCGGTATTGCCGGAGTCTGGGAGGGCAATTTCCCCCTCAGCGGGAGGTGTCGGGGGGCTGGAGCCCTGACAGCCGATTTGAAAACTCTTACTATGGCTAGCTTACAGCCCCTTTTTCTGTTTTTGGGGTCGGGCGCTCCATCGCTTGTCCCATCAGGCTTCTGAGGTTAAGTGATGACACGCCCTAGGCTTTGAGGAATCGATCGCTTCGCTTAACCGTAACTCAGGTTACATACGCATAGAAACTTTGAAGAATATCAGGCGAGGCAATCGGTTAGGTGTTGTCGCAGCGCATCAACATCGAGATGCCGCCCAATAAAAACAAGCTGATTTCGAGGAGGAGTGCGCCATTCTTCCCCTTTGATATCAAACCGAGGACCACTGAGCTGAAAAATATTACGGAGATCACTTTCCTGAAACCAGAGGATTCCTTTGGCACGAAAGATATTTTTTGAAAGTTTTTCCTGTAATAAATTCTCAAACTTTTGGACGGAAAAGGGGCGATCGCTCTCAAAAGCAACCGAGACAAAACCATCATTCTCAAGATGGTCTGAATGGTGATGGTGATGCTCATGCTCAGGGTGATGAGGATGCCCATGACCATGATGGTGATGTTCGTAATCAGAATCATGGTGGTGATGATGCCCATGCTCATGAGCATGCTGTGTTAGTTCGATTTCCTCCTGCACCAGATCAGCGTAGGCTTCGGGATTGTTGTATCCCACATCCAGAACCAACGGCAGCGGCACTCGACCCTGTTGACTATGGAGAATTCTCGCGCCGGTTTTGAGGGTGCCAATATAGGTTTCCAGTTGCTGGACTTTCTCAGCAGTCGCCAGATCAGTTTTATTCAAAATCGTAATATCGGCATAGGTAATTTGTTGAAGTGCCGCTTCGCTATCAAAATGTTCAGGGGTAAAGGTTTCCGCATCGACCATCGTAATGATGGAATCGAGGCGAGTGAGATCACGGAGTTTAGTTCCGAGGAATGTCAAGATGATGGGGAGTGGATCGGCAAGTCCGGTGGTTTCAATGACCAAATAGTCCACTTTATCATCCCGTTCGAGAATGCGGTGTACAGCATCGACTAAGTCTTCATTGATGGTGCAACAAATACAGCCATTGCTGAGTTCGACCATATCTTGATCGACTGACACTAGAAGCTGACTGTCGATATTGATGTCACCGAATTCATTCACTAAGATGGCGACTTTTAAATCCTTGTTGTTGTTGAGGATGTGATTCAACAGCGTTGTTTTACCACTGCCCAAAAAGCCTGTGATGATGGTGACAGGCATGCCACGCTTGAGGTCTAATTTTAATGGTTCTGCGATGGGGGTCTTCATGGGATGTATCTTGCAACAAAGAAGTCGATAAATATTTTAGAGCTGTAATACTTTGCAGGGAATGTGATCCGCTAGCAAGGTTGTGATGCTATCACTGATATGGACTTCCAGAATTGCACCTGCAATCGCCTCAAAGAGGATCCACTCAGCCGGAAAGACAACTCGCTCAAAATACCAATAGGGAATATTGGTAATGCGAACAATTTGTAATTTGACTGAAGGGTTGTGATAGCAGCACAACAGTCTGTCTGGATGATCAGTGGGCAGGGCATCAAGAACTTGGGTCATGGGTTAGCAATGGGAACCTAGTGCTTTGTCAAGAGTGAAATGAGGGGTCGTCATGCAGATTGAATTGAATTATGAAACTCAGTATCAACAGTGGTTGTGTTGGTTTACTCTGTGAGAAGCAAGCTACGCTCCACTCAACACCAACCTACAATTTAGAGTTGACGCTGCACTAGGGAATTCTTCAGAAAAAAAATTGGAGCATCACCATCCATAGTCCCACTCCCGCTTAAGCCTGCAACGCCAGGGCAACCGCTTTCGCAAAATAGGTCAAAATCACATCAGCGCCGGCCCGTTTCATACTGGTCAAGGTTTCGAGCATCACCTTTTGTTCATCAATCCAGCCCTGCTGTGCTGCGGCTTTGATCATGGCATATTCCCCACTGACGTTGTAAGCAGCAATGGGTAGATTCGTCTGTTGCTTAATGCGACCGATCACATCCAGATAGGCTAAAGCAGGTTTGACCATCACCATGTCTGCGCCTTCGGCAATGTCTAGTTCTACTTCTTTTAGGGCTTCCCTGGCATTGGCGGCATCCATTTGATAAGTCTTTTTATCCCCAAACTTGGGGGCTGAATCCAAGGCATCACGAAACGGTCCATAGTAGGCCGAGGCATATTTCGCGGAATAGGCAAGGATGCCGACGTTAACCCACCCTTTGGCGTCCAGTGCTTTGCGAATCGCACCCACGCGCCCATCCATCATGTCTGATGGCGCGACAATGTCAGCGCCCGCTTCCGCTTGCATCAGCGCTTGCTTGACGAGCACCGCAACGGTTTCGTCGTTGAGAATTTGCCCATCTTTGACAATACCGTCGTGACCTTGGCTGCTGTAGGGGTCGAGCGCGACATCAGTGATCACTAGCATTTGGGGAACGGCTTGCTTGATGGCGCGGATCGCCCGAGGAACTAAGCCCTCCGGGTTATAGCTTTCGGTGCCCGCATTGTCTTTTTGGTGATGGGGGATCAGGGGGAAAAGGGCGATCGCACCAATCCCCAGATCATGTGCCACCTTCACTTCAGCCAATAACAAATCCAGAGAATAGCGAAAACAACCGGGCATCGACGGTACTTCTTGCTGTTGCCCCTCTCCTTCCATGACAAACAACGGATAAATCAAATCATCCACCCGCAGTACCGTCTCGCGCACCATCCGCCGCAACCCATCTGTACGACGCAGACGACGGGGACGCCGCACTAGGGAGTAGGTCGAAGCGTTGGCGACGTCGGTTCCGTTGGCGAGAGGAACCTCGGTGGCATTGGCGACTGGCTGGAGTGGTGGAGACGAAATCGATGAGGAGGACATAGGCCAATAAAATGAGAATGATTATCATTCTTACAAATTTTACACCACTGGGTTCAGACAATCGCCATTCAAAGTGAGCACAGCGGGTTGAACCGATCAGCAATAACCTGACATCCCACCCGTAATATTGAGATGTAGCGTCTGAACCTTAAGACCTGTGACCCAGTCCAAGCCCAACGATATTTGCCAAGTCCGTTGCTTCAACGTTGACTTGGTCGAGCAAGCGAATCAGGCCCTGCCCAGCAACGACGTGCTGGAAGAAGCGCAAATTCTGTTTGGTGCGCTCGCCGATCGCTCGCGCTTGAAGATTTTGCATACGCTCAGCAGCGGCGAAGAACTGTGTGTCTGTGATGTAGCAGTTCTACTGGATATCAAGATTGCGACCGCTTCTCACCATTTGCGGAAGCTGCGGGATCTCAAAATTCTCAAGTATCGCAATGAGGGCAAACTGGCTTACTACTCTTTGAAGGATCAGCGCATTGCCGCGATTCTGCGTCATGCGCTGAGTCAGTTGGTTGAGTAGCGTGTCATTCTAGGGCTATCAATTAACCTCAGAAGCCTGAAGGGACAAGCGATCAATAGCGAAGCCTGAGCGGAGTCGTTCGCAGAGCATTCCCAGAGGGAATAGGCAGAGCGGCCGGGCTTCGACTCCGCTCAGCCCTCACTTTCTAATCTATAGCCCTAATTTCCACATTTGGTATAACCGTTGTGCTAACGGAACTTGAGCCCCTGGATAACGACAGTACTAAGCCACACGTTCTGATGTTCGTTTGAATGTTGTTTTGTTTATGATAACGTTCAAATATCCATTTGAATGTTTGAGCATAGGAGGTCAAAATGGGCGATCGCTGCTGTCAAGCCAAGGCTACGGAGCTATCAAAGCTCAAGCAACGCCAGTCCAAGGTGCTTTGGATTGTGCTGCTGATTAATGCAGTGATGTTTGCGATCGAGTTTGGGGCGGGGATTCGCGCTGATTCCTTGTCCCTAACGGGGGACTCACTCGATATGTTGGGCGATGCCTTGGTGTAGCCAGCAGCTTGTATGTGATCAACAAAAGCGTTCAAGCCCAGGCGGGGGCTGCCTTCCTGAAGGGGACGATCATGTTTTTATTTGCGATCGGTGTTTTCG
>JBCDEB010000076.1:0-31698 GCA_039180005.1 Cyanobacteria bacterium P01_G01_bin.54
GTGGGTGGTTTTCCAATCTCCACCCTATTTCTTTGGGCGGGTTAATGTCTACATCCTTTGCCTAGTCTCGCTTCTAACCTGCTTGTCATCCCTAAAGGTCGGGGGCAGGTCCCCTGACAACCGGGTTTGAAAACGAGATCTCAAGGCTTTGAGGAAGGCGATCGCTTCGCTTAACCAAAACTCACGTTATCTACCAACGCTGCTGTATGGCTGCACTTAGCACCCACAATCAACAACTGCTCCCTAGTGTTTAACACGGGGGAGCAGTTACAACATTTGCCATCAGTTCAGAACTGACTGACGACAGTTTAGAAGTTCATCTCAGCAGCTTGGACACGCTCGATTTGCTTCTTCTTCAAAACGAGGAAGGCTTGAGATGCGGCAATACCGACGAAGAAGACCATCATCCAGACAATCCGTATCGGGTCTTGCAGCACAATCTCGGCATCCTCTTGGCCAAAGCCGCCCACGTTGGGGTTACTGGTGAGAGGATCGCCTGTTTCCACCGTTTGGCCTTCGCTGACCAAAATTGTGGGGCCAGCCGGGATGGTTTCAACCAGATTTTCACCAGCATCAGTGGCGATCGTCACTGTGGATTGATAGTCACCGATATCAACAGCGGCGATTACTCCTGCTGCCGAAGCAGCGTACTGGTTGTTATTGGACTTATCACCCGTGGGGTAGACCTGACCGCGACCCCGGTTTGCACCCAGGTGGATTGGGTATTTACCGAAGTGAATGTTCTTATCAGTTTTGGGATCGGGGGAAAGGACGGGGAAGACAATTTTCTGGTGATCTTCACCGGGGATGGGGCCAATCAGCACCACATTGTCTTGACCATCAGCGTAGGTTTGGAAATACAGGCCTTCGGTTTCTTCTTTGAGTTCTTCAGAAAGGCGATCTTCGGGGGCGATCGTGAAGCCATCCGGCAACATCAACACCGCACCCACGTTCAAGCCGCCTTTGGAGCCATCACCAAGCACTTGCTGAGCGTCGAGGTCGTAGGGAATTTCCACTTCAGCGGCAAAGACGGTGTCGGGGGTAACGGACATCGGTAGCTTCACTTCAGCCGGTTTTTGGGCCAAGTGGCAGTTGGCACAGACAATTCGGCCGGTGGCTTCACGGGGGGTTTCGGGCGCAGTTTGCTGGGCCCAGAAAGGGTAAGCATGGGCTGTGCCTGGATTAAAGATCAAGGCAGCGATCGCCACCAGCACCACCAGCACAAGTTGCCGGAGTGGGGCGATAAAATTCAGGTTCTGTTTCATGACGGCAGGAATCAATCAGTTAAGCAAGAAAGAAAGAATTAGAGAGCAGAAATAAGCCATTCGGTTCAAAATCCATCAGGATGCTTTGCGGACAAGCACGCTGAACTTTGAGCGCTGAACTCCACTCTGCGGTGCTAAGACCACCAGGGGTTTTCGCCCGTGCGGAAATCAGTTTCTGTCCAAGGGGTGAATTGCACTTTGTCGTCCACAACCTCGGCATGGGCCAGGGCAAGAGATAGGGGCGCGGGGCCACGCACCACTTTCCCTTCGTCGTTATATTGGGAACCGTGGCAGGGGCACATAAACTTGTTGGCGGCAGCGTTCCAGGGCACAACACAACCGAGGTGCGTGCAGATCGCATTTAAACCATAGTTCTGGAGCGTACTGTCATCCTTGACAATGAGATAGGTGGGGTCGCCTTTAAGCCCTTGGCTCAAGGTGCGGGCACCCGGGGCATTGTTGGCGAGAAACTCACTGACCACCACATCGTTACCCACGGCATCTTTCGCGGTGACACCCCCTCCCGCTGCACCACTAGAGGGGGGAATGAAATATTTCACCACTGGATAGAGCGCACCCAGCGCTGTGCCAGTGATCGTGCCAAAGGTGAGTAGATTCATAAACTGACGACGGCCCATATCGGGCGCTTCAGAGGCAGAAATTTGTGTCATAACTCAATGTCGCTATATTTATACTTTTGTTAAGATTCTGAAGGCTAGGGAATCTCAGCAGATTAGAGACTCAAGTCCTCTTAAAACAACGGTTATAGCCCTTAGCCCATTTTGTCGGGTCGGGCGTATTCACGCTTGTCCCATCAGGCTTCTGTGGTTCATTGACAATACGTCCTCAAGCTCCAGCATGGAGGTTGCTCCACCACCGTAAAGCCGGAAGGGAAGATAGCTAAGATGATTGCCAGGTGCAGGAGCGACCTGCTTCCGTAAAGAAGCTTAACAACTCTAGCCTTCAATTATTACAGAAAAGTCGCATTTTCCTGGGATGCGTTGCTTCGGGCTGTCATCATTGAAATTTCAAGCTCTCAATGTGACGGGCTGAGCGCCCTGCTTCTTGTTGTTTGGGTCGGGCGCTCCGTCCCTTGTTCCACCAGGTTTCTGCGGTTAAATGATGACACGCCCTAGATTAATGACCGGATTGGAATTGTGCCAACTCATCCGCCACAAGTGGGGCTATGCCTACGATGTGCAACTGCGAAAGGTCAAGGATACGCTCTACTTTCAGGTGATGTGGCGCTACCTGGAGCAGGTTTCCTTCCCGCTCTCAGAGGTTGAGTATCTCGAACACCTCAATGCGATCGCCAGCTACCTTGAAGTCTGGGGCTGTGTGGAGCAAGTACAACAGCAAATTGAGCAGACCTCAAAGCGGCCGCGATTGGGTCATGCCGTGAGCTTCCCGTTGGATCTGGGCGATCGCACCTCGGAGTGGATCTTGTGAAAGCTGAAGGATGAGCGAGGAAGAATGAAGCTCGTTTTCCGTCACCTCACCCACTCCCCAATTCTGCCTTAATCCTTCTGCCTTAAGCCTTGCCCCTCGTCCGTCCTCGAATAGAATAGTTAGGCTTTCGTTCCTCTACCGCTTGGCTCCCTATGCCTCCTGACGACTCGCGTCCTGTGCGAAAATTTCCCCGTGTGCCCTTTGAGCGGCGCTTCTATGCCTTTGGGATCGATTTTTTGGCCACCTGGATTCTGAGTAGTTTTGTGACCGGCATCGCGCAGAATTTCGTGTTTCTACTGATCTGGGGGGGCTTACGGATTGCCGTGGTCGATCGCAACCAGGGCCAGAGCTTAGGCTCTTGGTGTATGGATATCAAGGTGCTCGATCTGCGCTTCCGTAAGATTCCTGACATTTATACGTTGCTTAAGCGGGAAGCCGTCGTGGGCTTTTTGGCCATGCTGGCGCTGGATGGTTTGACGCTGGTGGCGGTGAACCCCTTCGCGACGTTGCTCCTGGTGACGCCGCTGCTGGTGAACTGTGCAACCGCCTACACCGATGAGCAATTCAACAAAGCCATTCATGATCGCCTCTTTGACACGGTGATGATTCAAACCAAGCGGGGCTACTCTCTCGATATTCGGATTCGCGATTTACTTGATGATCTCCAGTATCGTATGCGAAAATAGCCAATTGTGTCTTTAATCGTCATCTAGGAAAATTATCGCAAGCCATGGCCAGTAAGAAAGGGGTCAGAATCATTATTACGCTCGAATGCACCGAATGTCGCACCAACCCCAGCAAGCGCTCTAACGGTGTCTCTCGCTATACCACCATGAAAAACCGCCGCAACACCACTGGCCGGATGGAGCTCAAGAAGTTCTGCACCCATTGCAATCGGCACACCGTCCACAAAGAAACCAAGTAAATCCAGATTCAATCGACTGATTCTAATATCTGCTATGAGTTATTACCGTAAGCGCCTTTCCCCCATCAAACCCGGCGAACCCATTGATTATAAAGACATCGAGCTATTGCGCAAGTTTATTACTGAACGCGGTAAGATCCTGCCGCGCCGGATCACCAATCTCACCTCGAAGCAGCAACATGCCCTGACCTATGCCATCAAGCGGGCCCGATATTTGGCATTATTACCCTATGTAAATGCAGAATAGTCTTTATGTATTATTTTCTGTTGGAGATATCTCTCAAAAATCCTTAAGTCTTTAGATTCTGGGCAATGTCTGGGCGGTTCGGCCAAAGCAGGCTATGTCCAGTGTCCGCCCTAGGTCGTCACCCCGGTTACGGTTAGACTTAACTTTGCCCGCCTCGCGCTACTCCTGAGGAGAAAGCTACGCGGATAACAGCCCTGCCCTGACTCCCTGGTAAAATTCAGCTTGTACGCCTGGGCAGTATAGCGGTGGCGGTTCAGTGACATATTGGTGTAGATCGCGTGGACAAGGGAACCTTAGTCGAATTCCGGATGCAGGGGGAGCGGCGGCTCGCGGTGGCCGATCGCCCCGAAGGCAAGAAGAACTGGATCTTTATTGATGAGCGGGGTCAATCTCATTCGCTCAAGCCCCAACGCATTGAGTATGAGGTGGGTTCGGGTTACTTACCCGAGACTATTGCGGCCTTCCGCCAGACTGTGGTGGAATATGTCGATCCAGATAGCCTGGAAGTGGCGTGGGAGCTGCTCAGTGAAGCGGGGGAGGCGATTACGCCCAGCAGCCTGGCACAACTGCTCTACGAGGATCAGAGTGCCCCGGTCTGCTATGCTGCCCACCTGCTGCTGGTGGATGACAAAGTTTATTTCAAACGCAAGGGCGATCGCTATGAACCCCGTCCGGCCAGCCAAGTGGAGGAAATTAAACACCAGTTGGAGGTGACGGCTCAGCGGCAGCGAGAGCAGGCAGAATTTCTGGAGCGGGTGCAGCAGGCCCTGGCAAACCCCGACAGCATAGACTGGCTGCCGAGCGATCGCCTGCGCCTGGAGAGCCTCGAAAAATGGGTACTCTATCCGGATCTCAATCATCCCCAGGCCCAGGAGTTGATGACTCAACTGGAGCAGCCCCAATCTGCCGAGGCGGCCTTCGAGCTACTGGTTGCGCTAGGCTGGTGGTCTACCCATGAGAACCTCTTTTTACGGCGTAGTGAATATCCTTTAGAGTTCCCCACTAAGGTGGTTGATGTGGCCCAAACGCGTCTAGGGGCGTTGCCGCCCGATCCGGATCCCGATCGTCTCGACTTGACCCATCTCAAGGTCTACACCATTGATGATGAGAGCACCCAAGAGATTGACGATGGTTTGAGTGTGGAATATTTGGCCGATGGGATTTATAAGCTTTGGATTCATATTGCCGATCCGACGCGTCTGCTCAGGCTGGGGGATGACCTGGATCTCGAAGCCCGGCGTCGTAGCACGACACTTTATTTGCCAACAGGAATGATCCCCATGTTTCCGGCTGAGCTGGCGACTGGACCTATGAGTCTATTGCAGGGGCAAAGCTGTCCAGCTCTGAGCTTTGCGGTGACGTTGGCCACAGACGGGGCGATCGCCGACTATAGCATTCACATCACCACGATCAAGCCCACCTATCGCCTCACCTACGAAGACGTTGATGAGATGCTGCAACTGGGCGTCACCGCTGAACCGGAATTGGCTGATCTCGCCGATGCGGCCCAACGGCGGCGAAATTGGCGGCAGGCCCAGGGCTCGATTGAAATTCGTATGCCCGAGTCCTCGATTAAGGTCAACCCCAATAAGGACATCACGATTGAGCTGCTCGACTATTCCCTATCTCGCTACCTCGTCGCGGAGATGATGATTCTCACGGGGGAAGTGGCCGGTCGGTTTGCCCAGGAACAGAGCATTCCCGTGCCGTTTCGCGGCCAACCCCAACCCGAACTCCCCTCCGAAGAAGAACTGATGCAACTTCCTGCGGGTCCAGTGCGGGCCTGTGCCCTACGCCGCTGCATGTCTCGCAGTGCGGTGGGCATTACGCCAACCCCCCATGCGGGTTTAGGCCTGCCCCTCTATACCCAGGTCACCTCCCCGATCCGTCGCTATGCCGACCTCTTGAGCCATTTCCAGATCAAGGCTCATCTCCGGGGCGACCCATCTCCACTGACAGCGGAGCAACTGCAAGACATCCTCTATAGCGTGACGGCGTCGGCACAAGAAGCCTCCCTCCTAGAGCGGCAAACCAATCGTTATTGGAGCCTCGAATATCTCCGCCGCCACACCGATACGGTCTGGGAAGTGCAACTGTTGCGTTGGCTGCGGGAGGATGAACAGTTGGGCCTGATTTTACTAGAGGATCTCGCCCTAGAGCTGCCCCACCGTTTGAGTCGCCCCCTAGCCTTGGGAACCCGTCTGGAGGTTCAGGTCAGTGCGGCAGACCCCCGCCATGACCTGATTCGGTTTCGGGAGTTTACCCCCTCGGAGCCAGAGGCGACAACATTGTAGGGGTCAGGGTTCAAAGTTCAGAGTTTAAAGTTCAAAATGACCGAAAAGACGTTGCACCATGATGCTGCCCATTGCTGAATCTTCTGCTGAGGCTGTTGCTTTTACTCCCAACCAAATCGTTTGTTTGGAGCGTGATGGGGTTGCGCTCTACGCTGAGGTCATTCAAATGATTCCGGAGAGGCAGCGCTGTTGGGTGCGACCCCGCTGGTTGGTTTGCCCTGAGCAGGTCTACGTTCTAGACGATCGCGCCCCGGATCTGGTCTGGCCTAGCGCAGACTTTCGGTTGGCGTTTGACCTCGAAGTATTACCACTTACCGGTGAACTCTCCACGTCATCCCGAGCCACAGCAGGTCGTCAACAGCTTCAGCAGTGGCTTCGTCGTTGGCATTCAACTCAGGGCAATTAGGGGCTGTCACCCTTTAGACGAGGCAATGCCCCACGATACTAAGGATGGAAGCCAACTCCCAAAGTCAAGAACAAGATCGTCTTTAATATATCGTCTTCAACAATGGATTCGTCGCTCCCGAGCGCCTCACACTGGCCTCGATCTAAAGTTTTGTGTCCAAAATGCGGTTCCTAGGGCAAGAGCTGAACCCGAACTCAGTAGAATTGGGCGCATATCGTCTACCCCAGTGAGGGCAATGGTCATGAGAGATGTGTTGCTGGTGATTGTGTTGGTGGGCATTCTCTATGCCGCCTGGTCACTTTGGCAGGAAAATCAAGGGCGAACCGCTGGGATCCACCCCGATCTAATCAAGGCAGCAAGGGGCGATCGCCATCTAGCCCAGCGCACCCTGGCTCACCTGCGGCAGAAATATCCGGAAAAATCTGAGCAATGGTGTCGAGAAAAAGCCATTTATGATCTCTACCGGGATCACGGCTCGACCGGCGGAGCAGCGCGATCGCGCAGCTTTAACAGCATGAGTAAGCGAGAGGTTCGGGAAAATCTCTGGATCGCCGGCCTCGCCCTGTGGGTGGCCCATTCTTTTATGAGTCTGATTGATCGCATCCGTCATTAGGTGCAAACTCAGATGTCGCCAGGGTTCGATCGTTGCGAACTGCGAACTACGAACTGAACATTACACCAGGCCTTCTTGCTCGAGTTCCTCAATCATCTGTAACCCCCGGGGATCGCCCAAATCGAGGAGCGCGGCACGGGCATCTTCGGTCACACCCAAATCTTCATCCTCAACGAGAGATTCAATCAGGGCATCAATCGCGGTGGCATAGACGACGTTAGCGGGGAGCTCTCGACAGAGTTGCCCAATCGACCAGGCACAGTTGCTGCGAATAGCGGCGATTGCATCCTGCCGCAGGGCGCCAATTAGCGGGGGCAAGGCCACAATGATGTCGTCATATTCTAGGTTACTCAGTTGAGCCAAGCTGCTGGCAGCCCAGAGGCGCACGGCCGGAATATCCGTCGTCATGGCCTGAACCAAGGGTCCCACAGAGCGGCGATCGCGGCAGTTGCCCAGCGCCCAGACAATGCCCTTGCGCACATGACCGTTGAAGTCTTGATAATATTGCTCAATCAGCGCATCCACCGCCTCAAGACTCGGGTTACGCCCCAACCCATAGGCGGCACTGACCCGCATCAGGGGACAGGTTTCCTGTAACAACTGCATGAGTAGGGGGGTCGCCCGCGCATCGGTGATTTCACTAAAAGCCCGCGCCCCCCGCATCCGCTCGGCCGGCTCAGGATGAGTGAGCAGGGCCAGCATTTCCTCTGGATCAGGCGGCGGTGGCAATTGTGCCACATCTAGCTGCTCAAGGGGATCGCCGAACGCAATGTCCAAGTCCTCTAAAATTTCTAGTTCATCCTCATTCGTCACCGTTTTGGCCTCACACAATCGCCTTGCGATGGCACCCATCGCATTCTCCAAGATCCAAATCTTACCGGATTAAGGGCTGCCATCCGCTAGATCACAAACTATATGCTATGACTGGTTTACAGCCCCTCGTCTATCGTCTGGGTCAGGCGCTCTATCGCGTGTCCCGCCAGGCTTCTGGTATTAACTGATGACACGCCCTCATTACCCGTTCACCGTTCGTTGTGCGCAATGTTTCTGCTGGGGTTACGGTACTAATGGAATAATGGTGAATTGAATCCGTATGCTCGATCTATGTCAGTGGTTTCGTGAGCAAGAGGGAATGAGATTGATAGCCTAGGCGTTGATAGAAGGCGATCGCGCCTGTGTTGCGGCTAAAGGTTTGTAGACCGATTTGCCCGTAGCCCTGACGATGGGCTTGGGCTTGCACGGCTTGCATCAATGCCGTTCCCAGCCCCCGCCGTCGATGGGCGGGCGCAACCCGCAGCAACAAAATGTGGGGATAGCGATCGCCTGTGACCTGATCCACCGCGATGGCCTGCCAGACAACCGCCACGCGCTCGCCCACCGGAGCGCCAACCCCTTGAATGATCCAGAGCAACTGCCCTGCGGTCCCTGACCAATATTGCGCCACGGTCTGGGTTAGATGGCTAAAGGTGGTTTGAGCCGGCCAAAGTTCAGCGTAGGTTGCCACCAACCATTGCAATAAGCAGGGGCGATCGCCCTCTCCACCGGGCTGCCAACAATAATCAGCGGGCAGTGTTGGCGCGTTGCTCACGTGGTGGTGGTGGGGGAATTCGGCCCAACCCAGCTCACAGCCGCGCGATCAGCCGCACTCACCGGTGCAGGCGCTTGCAAATCGCTGGGTAAGAAGATGCGAGCACTCACTGCCACCAATGCGATGAGAAAGATCAGCACCACAAACAGGGGCATGATCACTTGACGGAAAAAAGCCATAGGATTTATCCCTCCTCTGCATCAGCCTGATGAATCCCGAGGGTCTTGGAACTCCGTTTGAGCTGTTTCCAGAGCCCTTTAATCTGTTGATAGGCGTCCTGAGAGCTAATTTTGCCACCAGTCTCTAGGTTACAGATCAGGTTCACCCGGTTGGCAAACTCCTGGAGGTTGGCATTGAAGACTAGATTGTCTGGGGTGAAGTCCCCTTGATAGCTGGCGCGGGGATTGAGAAACTCGTCTTTGGAGGTGGGCATAGAAGATGGAGATGAAGACTGCCAATGGTGTTGCCAACTATTGTATGGCGGGACTGCTGAGCCGGACTGCTGGATGAACTTTTACAGATAGGACTTACGCAATTACAACGATTAGCAGAGCTATCGAGATCCCCCGGCTTTGCCAACTCCCTTACTCAGGTCGGACTGTTTTATGTTCTGGAGAAAAAAAGAAGACCCGATGGTTTTTGTGTAGGGGCAGGGTTTCCCCCACTGGTGTGAACTTAACGCTGAGATGCCCACTCCGCCTGGGGTTCAAACCCCAGGCTAATAGCAGAAGTAGGCTAAAGCCCACTCATCCAGAGCATTTCGGAACCCGTTTTAACGGGTTTTCGCTATGAGCCAGGAACTTGAGTTCCTGGCGGTTGGAATTGAAAAGCGCTCGTTGTTTAAGTTTCGGGCTTAAGTTCACACGAATGAGTTTCCCCCGCCCTGCAACCCACTGCCCTAGCCCTTAATGCTTTGTCGCATTGCCACCAAAGTCCCAATGATACGATGGAGGTTCACTCCCCGCACCCCCTGCTGCTGACGCTCTCCCATGACCTCCACGCGATCGCCGGCCACGACTCAAGGATTGACTGCCGAGCAGGTCCTCATCAATCGTCAAACCTACGGCAGCAACACCCTCACTCCACCCCAACGGAACCCCTGGTGGCAGTTGTTTCTGGAAAAATTCGCCGATCCGGTGATTCGCATTTTGATGATCGCGGCGGCGATCGCCATCGGCGTCGGCACCATTGAAGGGGAATATATCGAAGGGTTGGGCATTATTGTGGCAATTTTTCTGGCCACAACCCTCGCCTTTATCAATGAATATCGGGCGAACCAAGCCTTTGAAATCCTCAATCAATATGCCGACGACAGTCGAGTACGAGTGATCCGGGATGGGCATCCCACCACCGTCCCTCGCAAAGAACTGGTCGTGGGCGACTGGGTGATGATCGAGCAGGGGGATGAAATTCCAGCCGATGGCGAGATTGTCGAAGCCGTTTCACTCTTGATTGACCAGTCCAAAATCACGGGCGAATCGGAACCGATTCAAAAATTGACCCGTGCTGAGAACGAGACCCAGACCCTCCCAGAGGAAGCTTATCCGGACTACTTGGTCTATCGCAGTACGATCGTTGATCAGGGCAATGGCGGTATGGTGGTGACAGCCGTAGGCGACCAGACCGAAATTGGTCGTCTGGCAACGGCGATCGCGGCCGTGAGCGACTCAGAACTCACCCCGCTTAATCAACAATTAGAGCGCTTGAGTGAATTGATTGGTGTCGTGGGGCTCACCTTTGCCTCGCTCACCTTTGCGGCGCTGGTTGTGCGGGGCTTTATGACCGGCACTTTTGTTCTCACCTCCGCCCAAACTTATGTGCTCGGCGTGGCAATCATTGCGGTGCTGCTCCTCCTGAGCCAGGTCTGGGTTCCCGTTGTGTATGACGGTCTGCAGCTTCTCAATCCTGACCTCGAACCACCGGCTTGGCTGCAAACCGATCGCCTGCAGGGTTGGTTTGTTTCTGCTTTGCTGGCCTTGGTTTTTACCAGCATTGGCTTTGGGACTGGGGCGATGGTGGGTTGGCTCCCGGCTGCGGGTCAAGTGTGGCTCCCGGTGACGGTGGGGCGTCAGTTACTGGAATATTTCATGGTGGCGGTGACCATCATCGTCGTGGCGGTGCCGGAAGGCTTGCCCATGAGTGTGACCCTCTCCCTGGCCTACAGCATGAAGCGCATGGCCACCGCCAATAATCTGGTGCGACGGATGCATGCTTGCGAGACGATCGGGGCTACCACAGTGATTTGCTCAGACAAAACGGGAACCCTGACGCGCAATCAAATGCACGTCTATGCAGCGGAATTTCCGGCCTTGCAGCCGGATCATCCACAACTTACGGCGTTGCTTGCGGAGGCGATCGCCGCCAATAGTACTGCCGACCTTGATAAACAGCCGACGGGCACCTCCCAAGTGCTCGGTAACCCCACCGAAGGGGCCCTCCTCCTCTGGCTCGATGAACAGCAGCAAGACTACACTGCCTATCGCAATGGCTTTGCGATCAAATTTCGGCTCTCGTTTTCCACGCAAAAAAAGTATATGGCGACGTTGGGGCATTCAGCAGTACTCGATCATGAAGTGATTCATCTCAAGGGTGCGCCAGAAGTCCTCCTGGAGAAATGCACCCATATTCAGACCCCCCAAGGCATCGAACCCCTCAACCAGCAAACCGAAATTTTGGCCGCCCTCAAGCGCTATCAACAGCGGGGGATGCGCACCTTGGGCTTTGCCTATCAACAGTTGGCCGATAACCTACTCGATAACGGCACAGGGCTACCCGCATCCCTTTGTTGGCTGGGGTTTATGGCGATCGCCGATCCCCTGCGCGAAGATGTTGTCGAGGCAATTCGCGCCTGTCTTGGCGCGGGCATTCAGGTCAAGGTGATCACGGGCGACTGCGCTGAGACGGCCCAGGAGATTGCCCACCAAATTGGCCTGTGGTACGGCGATGAGACCCATCCCTATGCCGCCCTCTCCGGTCAAGCCTTTCGCCAACTGGATGATGCCCAAGCCCTAGAGGCCGCAAAAGTGCTCAAGGTGCTCTCCCGAGCTGTGCCCCTGGATAAACTACGGTTGGTGCAATTACTCCAGAGCGATGGCGAAGTGGTGGGCGTCACGGGCGATGGCACGAATGATGCAGGAGCGCTGAAGCAGGCCAAGGTGGGTCTGGCCATGGGCAGCGGTACGGCGATCGCCAAGGAAGCCAGTGATATTATTCTGCTGGATGACTCATTTAAGAGCATTATTAATGCCGTCGTCTGGGGGCGATCGCTCTACAAAAACATCCAGCGGTTTATCCTCTTTCAACTCACGATCAATGTGGTGGCCCTCGGCATTGCCCTCTTGGGACCCTTTATTGGCATTTCCCTACCCCTGACCGTGACCCAAATGCTCTGGGTTAACTTGATCATGGATACCTTTGCCGCCCTAGCCCTGGCGACCGAACCCCCCTCACGCCGGGTCTTGGACGTGCCGCCCCGTGACCCGGAAGCCTTTATTATTTCATCGGCTATGGGGCGCAATATTCTGCTCACGGGCGGAATTTTTCTGGTTTCCCTCACCGGTTTGCTGATCTATCTGGGTCGAGATGGCATGACCGACCAGGAACTCTCGCTCTTCTTTGCCATTTTTGTCTTACTTCAGTTCTGGAATTTATTTAATGCCCGCTGTCTGGGCGTCCAGCAATCGGCGTTTAAAGGACTTTTGAGCAGCCCTGCTTTTGTGGCGATCGCCCTGAGCATCCTGATTGGGCAGATTCTAATTATTCAATGGGGCGGCGAAGTCTTTCGCACTGTGCCCCTCTCCTGGGACAGTTGGGCCGGTGTGATTGGTGGCACCTCGATCGTGCTGTGGGTGGGGGAACTGAACCGTTGGCTCAGTCATCGGGCCCGACAACGTTCTGATGCTTAGAAGGCGTCATTCGTTAACGCCCGCAGCCTGGCAAAATAAGGCTACGGTTGCACCCGAGCCCCGATCGTATCCACTGAGAGGATATGGGTTTGGAGTTGAACCCCCGTCTCCTGCCAAGCTTGCTGCATCGCAGCGGCAACGGCATTCGCCTGATCGGCGTGGGTCAGCGCCAGCAGAGTCGGCCCCGCACCACTAATCACTAGGCCATAGGCTCCGGCAGCGATCGCCCCCTCATGCACCGCCGCATAACCCGGAATCAGCGTCTGGCGATAGGGTTGGTGGAGGCGATCGTCGAGAGCAGCCCGGAGCCAAGTGCCATCACCCGTGGCGAGCGCACGCAGCAACAGCCCAAAATGGCCAATATTAAAAATCGCATCCGTCCGTGTGATCCGCTCCGGTAGAACCGCCCGAGCCTTCTCCGTTGCCAACTTAAAGTCAGGAATGGCAACCACAGGGATGATGTCTGGATGCCAGGGAACCGACGCAATTTGCCACCCCGCGATCGGCGTAGTTGCAGCTAAAGAGCAACCGCCGCGCAGCGCCGGAACGACATTGTCCGGATGCCCTTCCATCTCGATCGCCAATCCCATCACCTCCGTCTCTGAGAGCGGGCTGCCCGCTAAGACATTGGCACCTAGCAGACCCGCAACAATCGCAGTCGCTGAACTACCCAGCCCCCGGGCCAAGGGAATGCCCATGGCAATTTCAATCTGGAGGGGCGGCAAGGGGCGATCGAGGTGGGCATAAAACTTTTGTACTGACCGATAGACAAGATTATCGGTTGCTGTACTGATCTCGGCTTGACCTGCCCCCGTAATTGAGATGCGCAAGCGCTCAGTAGGCTGAAATTCAAACCGATTGTAGAGGGTGAGCGCTGCCCCAATGCAATCGAAGCCCGAGCCCAGGTTGGCGGTCGTCGCCGGAACAATTACTTTAACCACAGGGTAATACTGTCTGTTTAGCAGCGCTGCAAGTTGAATCGAGAGTCTTTGTAGTCTATCACTGGTGGGCAACTGAGCAATCAAGATGAGCCCGTCTTGCCGCTTACCTCCACGACATTAATTGTTGAGACATTCGACAAACAAAGGATGGAAGCTTCCGTGATGAATACCAAGTCTGGAAATTAGGGCTGCAGATTAGAAATAGAGGACTGAGGTTTCGGCTCCGCTCAACCCAGGACGGAGTCGTTCGCGTAGCGTTGCCAGAGGCGAAAGTCCAGCGATCGAGACTAGATTTCATCTGTAGTTTGACTTTTGTGACTTACTTTGAAAATAGACAATGTTAATACTCTTGCACCAAGTAAATGAAGCTAGCGAGATCCCCCCGGCTACGCCGACCCCCTTGGTAAGGGGGTTTTCATCGTTGGGGGTGATAACCCGTCATGACTCGTTGGTATAATTACTGGTCTGTTCCCACAGTTGTCTAAAAAGATCCGGAAACAATCGTCAACCTGACGCTATAATCCCCATGAGTAATGGCCAGCTCAATCAACTGTGGGGCGATCCGTCTCACTTCCCCCGAGGGACACGGCCAATTACACGATGAATTCTCTTTTAGTGGTGTCGAGGTGACGGTGAGAAATACTGTGGATATGCCTGTGCAAGATGTCGAGACGCATCACGCCAGTCCCAAGCGGAATGCGGCCCGCAGCCAGGCGGTTGCCCCAGTTCGGCAACCAGTGACTCGACAACGGACAACAACGTCCCCCAAGTTACCGCTCCATACCCGATTGCTTTGGAGTAGCACCTTTGTTGTGGCAGCTACTCTCTCAGCCACAGTGGGGGCAACGGTCGCGATGATTAGTCCCTTGCCTAAGTTTTTGCATGTGCTCCACCTGGGTGAGGAAGTCGCAACGGCTGGCACTGCAGAGGAAGATCCTGATATTCCCTCCTTGCTCGGTTATACGATCGAGCGCCCGGTGAATATTCTCGTGGTGGGTATCGATCGCGTTCTCGAAGCCGAAGTGGGTAGTCCCGAAGCCTTTGAGGGGCATACGGACACAATGCTACTGATTCGCTTTGACCCCGGCGATCAATCGGTCAAGATGCTTTCGATTCCTCGCGATACGCAAGTGCCCATCTCGGGAATCGGCGTTAGCAAAATCAATGATGCCAATGTGCAGGGTGGGGCTGATCTCTTACAAGAAGTGGTCAGCGATACACTCAACGGCGTACCCATTGATCGCTATGTGCGTGTCACCAACGATGCCTTTCGAGAACTGGTGGATCTCGTCGGTGGCATTGAGGTCTATGTCCCCAAGGACATGAAATATTCTGACAAGACCCAGGGCTTAGAAATTGACCTTAAGAAGGGCTTACAGCGCCTGAATGGCGATCAAGCCGAGCAGTTTGCCCGCTTTCGCAAGGATGAATTTGGCGATATCAGCCGCATCCAACGACAGCAGGTGCTCTTGAAGGCCTTGCGGGAGCGGCTTCAGAGCCCCAGCGTGGTGCCCAAGTTACCCAAGGCGGTCAAGCTGATGTTCAATTATGTGGATACCAATCTTAGCTTTGAAGAGGTGCTGGCATTGGTGAACTTTGGCATGAACCTCCAAGCAGAAAAACTGGAAATGGTCTTGCTACCGGGTCGGTTTGGGGGAGCGAACGAGTTTGGCGGGGTTAGCTATTGGGTCATGTCTCGACCCGAGCGCGATCGCGTCCTTGAAACCTACTTTGACCTCCCCCCAGACTACGAGCGCCAAGAACGCTCAGTGCAAGGGGTGCGCATTGCCCTCCAGAATGCAGCGGAGAATCCCCAACTCACGCGCCAGGTGGCCCAACAGCTCCGAGCAGCCGGTTTCCGCAACCTGTTCTATTCCAACTACACCTTGGGACGGAAACTCCGCGAGACTGAGATTGTAGTGCAGCAGGGCAATCGTCAGGCGGCTGAGGCCATTCAAGATGCCTTGGGTCTCGGTCAGCTTCAGGCAGATTCCACCGGTGACCTGAGTTCTGATATTACGATTCGGGTTGGCGCAGATTGGGCCCAACGTCAAAATGCTGGAGCAACGGATTGATGGCCAATGCGTTCCGCCGGGTTTTGGCTTCAAAGGGGGTTTGGGGTCTGTTGCTGGTGCTACTGACGCTGGCTTGGTTGTTGTTGACCCCACAGCCCGCTTGGGCGGTGCTGCCTACTCCCGCTGACTATACCCTCACCGATATTCACGATCGCAGCTTAGCGGGCCAAGACCTGCCCGGTGCCTCCTTTGCCGCCGCCGAAGCGCGACGGGTCGATTTACACGGCGCGAACTTGGAAGGGGCAATTTTAACCAAGGCAGTCTTTGTGGATGCCAACCTAGAGGGAGCGAATTTGAGTTTGGCCTTTGCCGATCGCGTCAACTTTAGCGGTGCCAACTTTCGAGCGGCGATTTTTACCGATGCGATCGCCACCAGTACCCATTTCCAAGGCATCGATATCAACGGTGAATTTAAAACGGCTGACATCACCGGGGCTGACTTTTCCGGTACGATCCTCGATCGCTATGAAGTGATCCAACTCTGCAAGCGGGCGACGGGCGTGAACCCCGTAACGGGCGTCACCACACGGGAAAGTTTGGGGTGTCCCTGATAGGGGTTCAGAGTTCAGGGTTAAAAGTTCCGGGTTAAAAATACCTGAACTTACAGTCGGAAAACATTGACCCATCTTAGTTTGAGCTGTAGACGGGCAAGATGCACTATCCCTCCGGGAGGCTACGCCAACGACTCCGCTCAGCGACCATCCGCGCTACGGATAATCCGTATTCAAACCGTAGCGCAGGCATCCCGCTTTCTAGAGCGATTCATCCTAACCCCTACAATGGAGCTAGAATTTCCTCTGGTCAATATAAAAACAAGCTTACTCAACAAGTGTGAGTTATGACGTGAGCGAGACACTTTCAAATTTTATCCTGCGTCTAGGGAGATGAACTGACCCGCTGGCAACCCATGTCTCATTCTTCCACCGCCTCCCCCTCACCGATGCCGACGGATGTATCTGCAATGGTCAAACCCGATTCCCTCTCTCGCTTTAGCACCCGCCTAAAGACCATCAAAGCCAATCTGCGCAAAATTAGCGATAACCTCCAGCGCAAAGCGACGGCTCCAGCCGCCAAAGCGATGCCAGAAAACGCCATGCGCGTCATTCACCTGCAGCAAGAAATTGCGGAGCTGGTGGTCTTGCTACCCCGGATCGAAAAGTTGCTGATCCAATTTGAAACCAATACCTTCCATCGGGTGCTGCGCTGGTTGCGTCTGAGCTCCAAAGATCGCGAGTTAACGGTGCTCTTTGAATATATTGAGATGGCGATCGAGATCCTCAGCCACGAAGAGCCGAGTATTTTGGTGGCGCAGAAGATGCGCATTGATGTGGAACGCACTGTGACCCGTCACCAACACCCCTTACTGGGGATTATCCTCAATCGGTTTCGGGATATCTACCGCTCCGATTCAGACCCGCTTAAGGTGGTTTTTGGTTTAACCTTGACCACCACGATCTCAGCTGGGCTCTTTTTTGGCTCCCTCGTGGGCATTGCTCGTCAGGGCGAGAGCAAGCTGGATGGTGACATTTCTAACCTCGAAGAGCGGCTCTTGGCAATCCGGGAAGAACTGGCCAGTGAAAATATTCAGACCTTGGAAGATGGCACCAATGTCCGCTTTGTGCCTGGTGAACGGCTGGGTGAGCCGCAAAATGCGTTCGCCGATGCTGTGGGCAACCAAATTGCCGATAAACAACAACAGGAACTGATGCGTGAGTTTCGCCAGAAGCGCCAGCGTCAGGAGAATCTAAAAACCACTCGGGAGCAAGAACGCCAAGACAATTCGATTTTATTCTTGATTGTCTTGGTCATGTCTTCAGGAACGCTGGGCAGTGCGATTAGTATTTTGATTCGGATCAATGACTTTGAAAAACAAGAGGTCTCCGACCCCTTGATCCCGATTTTCACCGGGGCCTTTAAACCGATTATTGGCTCATCGTTTGGCTTGTTGATGTATGCGCTGTTTAGCTCAGGGATTATTTCAGTGCAGATTGTCCCAAGCAATACGGCACGGGGGGCCGAGTTTTTCTTTTGCTCGGTGGCCTTTGTGATTGGCTTTAGTGAACGCTTGGCTAAGGATGTGATCAAGAAAACCGAAAACCTACTCGGGGCCGAGGGGAGCTCAGCCGGGCGATCGCCCCAGCATAACGCCTCATCCCAATTGCCTTTTTATCCCCTACCGATTACACCCTCACCGCAAGACCCGGAGTAACCATTTCACCAATCCTAGACTTCAGTAAATATATGGGCAATGGATAATATTCATATGTTATTTCTGGACTAGATCCGAAATAACACGTAATATTCTCTATGCCACAATGGGAAGAACACTGCCGTTTTTTTCATGTTCAAATCCCGCTGGACTGCCCTGCTGCGTCGGCTCCCGCTTCGTGCCGTTTTAGTTGTGCCATTTGTGGTGCAACTGGTGAGCGCAGTGGGGCTGGTAGGGTATTTGTCCTACCGGACGGGCCAGCAAGCCGTGCAAGACCTATCGGAACGGTTGATGGCAGAAACCGGAGCGCGAGTTGAGTTGTATCTCGGTCAACAACTGGAGCGTGCCTTGCATCTCAACCACATGAATATTGAGTCGGTTGAGCAAGATCCGCTTGTACTCGATGAGAGTAACGCGATTGAAACCTTTCTCTGGCAAAGGCTACAAGTTTTTGATCAAGTTACGACGGTTCTACTCGGTCTCCCTGATGGCACCTTTCGCGGGGTGCATCGCAGCACGATTGAGCCGGGGCGTTTAGAGGGGATTATGAATCATCCAAACGATCCCCAAAGCATTATTGTGCATTTTTTAGATGCACGGGGCGATCGCGCCGAGTTTATTTCCGAAATCAAAGATTTTCCGGTGCAGGAGCGACCGTGGTATCGAGACGCAGCGCAGAGCCACGCTTCGGGCTGGACACAACCCTTTCAGATTGGGGACGATCCGGAACTGGCAATTAGTGCCTATACCCCCTTCTATGATGGCCGAGGACAGTTGCAAGGGGTGTTTGCGGTGAATATTGCTCTGCAACAACTAGAGCAGTACCTGCGTTCGTTCAAGCTTTGCGAAGACTGTCGCATGGTGATCACCGATCGGCAAGGGTATATCGTTGCCGACTCGACCCCTCAGGAGCCCTTTCAGCTATTAGACGAAATCGGTGAGCAAGGACTCTATCGAGGGGCATTCAAGCGGCTCAAGCCTGCCGAGAGCAGTGATGCGGTGATTACTGCGGCAGCCCAGCATTGGCCAAGCCTGACCCAAACCGGGTCAACCCCTGCCCAACCCCTAGCGCGATCGCAGTTTCGTCTGGGTTCAGACGACTATTGGTTTCAGCTTGCCTCACTACACCAGGATTTAGACTGGACGCTGGCGATCATTGTCCCCCAATCCGAGTTTACGGCCTTGCTCAACGCCAATATTCGCCGCACGATTGTGCTCTGTACAGTGGCCTTACTCGGGGCAATTGCGATTGGACTCCTCACCGCTCAGCTCATTAGTCGTCCTCTCACTCGCCTTAAAGCTCAGGCAGAGACGATTGCTGCGGGAACGCTGGATGTGGCGATCCAGCCCGAAGGCTTGGGCAGCATCTACGATTTGAGTGAAGCCTTTGTCTTGATGAAGCAGCAGCTTCGTCAAGCCTTCAATGCGCTCGATGAAAACCAGCAACAACTCGATACGATCATCGAGCAAATTCCCATGGGCGTCGGTGTATTTGACAACCAGGGTCAGATGGTACTGACCAACCGTTGGTTACGCCAGCGCTTTGGAGAGCAGGTGATCGATGCACCGCTGGTTCAAATGAGCCAAGCCTATCAACTCTATCGAGCAGGGACGAGCCGACTCTATCCCACCGCCGAATTACCCATCGTCCGTGCTCTTGCTGGGGAAGCAGTGCAAACCCGTGATCTGGAGATGGCGGTTGGCGACGATCGCATTCCCCTAGCCATCTATGCGGCTCCGGTCTTTGATGGCCAGGGCAAGGTCATCTATGCCGTGAATCTGGTGCAAGATATTCGTGACCGCAAACAAATGGAGGCGCTGCTCAAGGGCTATAGCCAGGAGCTGGAGCAAGCCGTCACGCAAAAGACTGCCGAGTTGCAAAGCGCCAAAGAGGCAGCCGAAGCCGCCAATCAGGCTAAAAGTCGCTTTTTGGCCAACATGAGCCATGAACTGCGCACCCCGTTGAATGCCATTCTCGGCTATCCCCAACTGTTGCTAATGGACGAGTTTGACTTGGGCGATCGTGAACGGGGCATGATTGAGCGCATTAGTGCCAATGGGGAATATTTGCTCAATTTGATCAATCAAATCTTGGATCTTTCCAAAATTGAAGCGGGTCGCATGACGCTCAATTTGGGCAAATTGGAGTTGCCGAGTTTGCTAGACGATATCACGGAACTGTTGCAGCCCAAAGCCCAGAGCAAGGGTCTGGACTTTGCGGTTATTCAAACCGCAGCGGTTCCCAGCGTGATTCAAACTGATGGGGTGAAACTCCAGCAGGTGTTGATTAATCTCTTGGGCAATGCGATTAAGTTCACCGAGACCGGAGGGGTTCAGCTAACAGTGCAACCGGGCTGCCAGGACGATTACCTCCAATTCAAGGTCAGCGACACCGGTGTGGGCATTGCAACCGAAGAACTCGATGCTCTCTTTAAAGCCTTTCAACAAACGGAAAGTGGCCGTCAAAGTCAGCAGGGAACCGGGCTTGGTGTGGCGCTCAGCCAGAAGTTTGTGCGATTACTCGGGGGCGACCTGAAGGTAAAGAGTACGGTGGGCCAGGGCACGACCTTCACCTTTGAGATTACGTTGTACCCCACGGCGACGGTCTCAAATGACCCTGCCCAGCCGCCCAAAGAGGGTCAGTTTGAACTGCCGCCAGGCTTGCTGCCGCCAAAGGTTTTGGTTGTTGATGATCAAGACGCTAATCGACAATTGTTGGCCACCCTACTCCAGAGTTGGGGCCTGTTGGTGCAGGAAGCGGCCGATGGGGAGGCGGCGATCGCCGCTTGGCAAACCTGGCAACCCGACTTGATCTTCATGGATATCCGCATGCCCAAACTCAATGGGGATGAAGCGGTTGAGCACATTAAAGCCCTTAACCCTGCAACCCCAACCCGGATTGTGGCTGTGACCGCCAATGCCTTTGAAGAGGATCGCGCCAATCTCTTAGCAACGGGGTGTGATGGCTTTATTCGTAAGCCGTTTCAGACCGTTGATATTGCCCAATGTCTGCGTCAGCAATTGCCCTTAGCAGATGCCTCCACCCGAATGTCCTCCGAGGCAGACGATCGCAATGGAGCGATATCCTCTCCAGTCCCCCAATCAACTGCAGGTCTACGCATCTTGGTGGTCGAAGATAACCACGTCAACCAAATTCTCACCCTGAGCTATCTCAAAGAATTGGGCTATAGTGCCGAAATTGCCCAAGATGGTGTCGCAGTCCTCTCTGCCCTCGCGCTGCAACCCTACGATGTACTCTTGATGGATGTGCAACTACCTTATATGGATGGCATTGAAGCGACCCAAACCATTCGTCGGGATTATCCCGCGACGGAGCAACCCTACATTATTGCTGTGACGGCGAATGAGGACGCCCAGGTGCGGGACAACTGCCGTATCGCTGGCATGAATGCCTTTCTCACCAAGCCCTTAAATTTGCAAGCACTCAAACGCGCCTTGCAGGCGGCGCAATGGGCTGCCAAGCATCCCCTCAGCCGTCTGACCTGGTCCCGCTATCAACCCCAAACGGATAGGACTACGGATAGGACTGTAGAGTGAGCCGATTAACCGCTCAGGCTTCCGGTTCGGGAAACACTACTTACGCAGCTTAGGGCAGGGCAGGCACTATAGAGAGGAATGAAATTTTTAGACCCAACGCCGGAACCCCTGACATTTGCTTGTTGACGTGTGACTGTGGTGTTCAGCCGAGGAAACTGTGTAGATAGCGCGGAGTAATATTTGAATTATGCCCAAAGTTGTTGGTATTGATCTCGGAACCACCAATTCCTGTGTGGCAGTTATGGAAGGGGGCAAACCCACCGTAATTGCCAACGCAGAAGGCTTTAGAACGACCCCTTCGGTGGTAGCCTATGCCAAAAACGGCGATCGCCTCGTGGGTCAAATTGCCAAGCGCCAAGCGGTGATGAACCCCACCAATACGTTTTACTCTGTCAAGCGCTTTATCGGTCGCAAATACGAAGAAGTGAACGTGGAAACCACCGAAGTTTCCTACAAGGTGATTCGGGATGGCAACGGCAACGTGAAGCTCGACTGTCCGGCTCTGAGCAAGCAGTTTGCTCCAGAAGAAATTTCAGCCCAGGTGCTGCGCAAACTCATTGAAGATGCCAGCCAATATCTAGGCGAGAGCGTGACCCAAGCCGTGATCACCGTTCCCGCCTACTTCAACGACTCCCAGCGTCAAGCCACCAAGGATGCGGGCAAGATCGCCAATGTGGAGGTGCTGCGGATCATCAACGAGCCCACGGCTGCCTCTCTCGCCTACGGCCTTGAGAAAAAGAGCAACGAGACAATTTTGGTCTTTGACCTCGGCGGCGGTACGTTCGACGTCTCGATCTTGGAAGTCGGCGATGGTGTCTTTGAGGTGCTCGCCACCTCCGGCGATACCCACCTTGGCGGTGATGACTTCGACAAAAAGATTGTGGACTTTCTCGCTGGAGGCTTCAAGAGTGTTGAAGGTATTGACCTGCGTAAGGACAGCCAAGCACTCCAGCGTCTCACCGAAGCTGCTGAGAAGGCGAAGGTTGAACTCTCCAGTGTCACTCAAGCTGAGGTCAACCTGCCCTTCATCACGGCGACCCAGGATGGGCCAAAGCACCTTGATATGACGTTGACGCGGGCCAAGTTTGAAGAAATTTGCGCTGAACTCATCGATCGCTGCCGCATTCCAGTGGAGAACGCGATCAAAGATGCCAAGCTCGACAAGAGTGCAATCAATGAGATTGTCCTGGTGGGTGGCTCCACCCGCATCCCAGCGATTAAGGAAACGGTCAAAAAGGTCTTGGGCAAAGAGCCCAACCAAACCGTGAACCCTGATGAGGTGGTTGCCGTGGGGGCCGCGATTCAAGGCGGTGTCCTGGCCGGTGATGTCAAAGACATCCTTCTGCTCGATGTCACCCCCCTCTCCCTCGGGGTGGAAACCCTCGGCGGCGTGATGACCAAGATCATTCCCCGCAACACCACGATTCCCACTAAGAAATCTGAGGTCTTCTCCACGGCAGTGGACGGCCAGACGAATGTGGAAATCCACGTCCTCCAAGGTGAGCGGGAAATGTCCAAGGACAACAAGAGCCTCGGTACCTTCCGCCTTGATGGCATTCCGCCAGCAGCTCGGGGCGTCCCGCAAATCGAAGTGACCTTCGATATTGACGCCAACGGCATCCTTAACGTTACAGCGAAGGACAAGGGTACAGGTAAGGAACAGTCGATCAGCATTACCGGAGCATCGACGCTACCCAGCGATGAAGTCGATCGCATGGTGCAGGAGGCAGAAGCGAATGCCTCGGCCGATAAAGAGCGTCGTGAGAAGATCGATCGCAAGAACCAAGCCGATACCCTGGTCTACCAAGCCGACAAGCAGATCAGTGAACTCGGTGACAAAGTTCCTGCTGAGGAGAAAACCAAGGCAGAGGGCTTGATCAAAGACCTACGAGAAGCCGTCGAGAAAGACGACGACGACAAGATCCAATCCGTGATGCCCGAGTTACAGCAAGTTCTCTACAGCATTGGCAGCAGCGTCTATCAAGATGCCGCTGGTGAAGCAGGGGAAGCTCCGGGTGGCGCACCCGGCGACGAAGCCCCCGGTGGCGGCGATGCTGGGAACGGAGACGGTGGCGGCGATGATGTCATTGATGCCGAGTTCTCTGAGACCAAATAGGTTTTTAGCTGCTTGAAATAAAGTCAAAAGGACTCAGCCTTACGGCTGAGTCCTTTTCAAACTAATCTTTGATGGTCAATCAGGTCAAAGCCCCTGTTTGCTGCTCACAGTAATCCAAAGAAAGAGTTCTAGAACCTTGCTCCATTGTGCTATTCTTTGATTGTCAATATAGTATTTTGCGATATTTTTGCATGCAAGGAGGTTATTAATGTCTTCAATCTGGATTTTCTTGCTTGATCGCTCAGGGTCAATGGGCGAATCATTTAAATCATCTCCTCCTTCACCATCAGATCCTCTAGCAGAAATAGGAAGTTGGAGATCTAAGTTGGACTCTGCAAAGGATGTACTTACTCGCCAGATAGCACGAATTAATCCTCAACAAGATATTTCTATTATTGCTTTTAACAGTTCACATCAGAATGTTTTTCGTGGTTCAGCAACATCATTTACCTCAACTGTTTTAAGCAGTATTACTGCAAGCTCTGGAACGAACCTGAGCGGTGCATTGGATGGAATTATAGATGACCATGTTTATCAATCTTATAGATCAGTTAGCTTACTGGTAATTACTGATGGATTACCAGATAATCTTGTTAAAGCTGTGCGTAGCGCTGAGCGCTTAATTCAATCACTTCGTAGTATACGCATAGATGTGATATTGATTGATGATACACAGCGTGGACGTGAGACTGCTCAAGCAATAGCGCTAAATGGTTCAGTGACATATGCCTATTCTGAATCTGATGTTCAGCAGCAGGCGAAGGGGGCACAAATTGCGGGTGTTATACAACAGTTAAAAGCTTCTACTGACACAAGGCTAGCATTACGTCAGGAGCTGTCTCAGCTAACAGGATCTCCATCTATTGCAGCTCTCAGAGTACCAAGTATCAAATCAATGACGTCAAATAATCTTCGTACTCAAGTTGTTCCACTCATTGAAGTGATTGAGTCAATAGAGCAAACGCGTTGTGATTTAACCCAAAGTCCATATAAGGGCCAAGTGATTGATATTGGAACAAGTTCACCAGTGCAGATTTCTACTGCGGGTATGGCTGAAACAATACGCACAGTTGTTGATTTCATAACTCCACGTGGTCGAGAACTGAGGTATCGTGAGCGTGAACTTGAACAAAAAAAAGCTGAGCTGGAGATAAAGCTCAAAGAGCTGGAGATTGAAAACGAACGGAATCTTGAAGAACGTCGTCAACGAGATTATGAACGTGAGGAAGAACTTCATCAACTTGAATTAAGACTGCGCTATCAAGCCCATAAAATTGATCGAAAAAAGTTCCAGCTGTCGCACAGTGTTTATGAGATTTTCACTGAAATGTATCAGGACAATGATATAGATCCAGAACCATTTATTGCAAGACTTAAATATGCTATCGATCGATTTCTCTAACTAGATATAAATCCGGAACAAATAAATCCGAGTGATTGATACCAGCGATCACGTTGTAGCATTCGCGGCTCTGCCGCCTCAATGATTAGATCTCCTGCATCACTAGTGCTTTGTCAAGAGTGAGATGAGGGATTGTCACGCAGATTGAATTGAATCATGAAGCACTGTATCAGCATGGATTGTGTTGGGTTTCGCGACCCTCAACACCAACCTACATTTTAGAGTTGACGCTGTACTAGAGCAGCTCAAAGCGTCTAAAACTCAATCCCTGGCTGAGCCTTGATCCCCTGCTCCTTAAAGGGATGTTTGATCAGTTTCATCTCCGTCACCAGATCGGCCGCCTCAATCAGTTCAGGGGGCGCACCCCGCCCGGTGAGGATCACATGGGAATCCGCTGGTTTTTCTGCCAATCCGGCCACAACCGTTGTGGGGCTCAAATAGCCCAGCTTCAGGGCAATATTTACCTCATCCAGTAACACCAGCCGATAGGCAGGGTCACGAATAAAGTCCAAGGCGGTTTCCCAAGCTGTAGCCGCCATCTGGATATCCCGCTGTCGATCCTGGGTCTCCCAGGTAAAACCTTCGCCCATGGCCCGGAAGACCAACTGCTCGCCAAACCGCTCCAACACCGCCTTCTCGGCGGGTTCCCAGGCCCCTTTGATAAATTGCACGATCGCCACCTTGTAGCCTTGGCCGAGCGATCGTACCACCATGCCCAAGGCCGCCGTCGTTTTACCCTTGCCGTTGCCTGTATGAACCATGATCAACCCCTTTTCTCGATTCGCTGCTGCAACCCGTTCGGCCTGAACCGCCTGGCGGCGCTGCATCTTTTGTTTATATTGCGCCGGGGAAAGATGGGGATTGGTCATGGGTTTAAAACGCGAGAAACGAAAATATCAATACTACCGAGATTGGGGGAAGGGGAAAAGGTAAAAGGGGCAGGGAATATTTGCTGAATTGAGCGCTTGCGTTCTGCCGGATTTTGGTGGAATACAGGCGGCAGAGCCGCAAATTGCGCCTGTCACGGCTCTGCCATGACACGAGAGCACTCTGAACCTTGAACTCTGAACCCTGACCTCTCCTACTCCGGTGTCACCTGAATCTGTCCGACCAACTCGAGATGCTCGGCTGTCACCACCAGGGTTTCAAATTTCACGTCTGATCCCAAATTAATGTTGAAGGCATCTAGAGCATGAACTGTTGATCCCAGGTGCAGATTGAGAGGGTCAAGGCAGAGGGTCTGGGGGGTAGCGAGTGTGAGTTGACCGCTCAGGCTAAGCGGTTGCCCATTCGCTAAAGTACCGGTGAGGGTAATTGCGGGTTCGATGAGCTGAATCTGCTGCCATTGGGGATCAGCAATCGTTTGGGCAAGGTCAGCGGGGATTAGCTGCGTCATAATCTCCGTGAGCGCCTGGGCCAGCAGCGGTGCCGTGAGGGAGGCTTGCAGGTCGGCAAAGCTAAGCTGTACAGTGCCCCGCACGGGCACTGGTTGCAGTAGCTGCAACGGCTTCCCCCGCAGCACTTGGCTCAGATTGACCCGAATCTGCTGGGCGGTCATTTCTGCTTTGCTCAGATGTACCCCCTGATAGATGGCGTGTTCGGCCCGCAAAAATACTTGGGGAACATGACCCCTGAGAATCTGACGGTTTTTGCCACCAATCACCAGTTGCAGATCGTCGATCGCATCAAGCTGCGATCGCAGCCAATGGCGTAGTGCGGGCGCAAGAATCTGACCAATCAATTCAGAGTCGGGTATGGCTGAGGCATCAAAGGGCATTAATCTAAGGGGCTTAAAATAGGGCAATGCGCTTGCAGATCAAAATCGGTTCAGTGGACGGTTGGTGGGTTCAGGATAGTCCTAGTTATGAGTTCGTATAACCGATCCTGGCCGATCATCAAGAATCCTGTAATATTTGGACATAGTCGGTGGCAGGAATAATTTTCTAGCACCGCACTCCCTCTGTTTTGCAGCGCTTTTTTTCTTTCTATGCCGGAACGCGTCCAAAAAATTCTTGCGCAATGGGGCATTGCCTCACGCCGTAAGGCAGAGCAGATGATTCTGGACGGTCGGGTTCGCTGCAATGGTCGGGTCGTAACGTTGGGAGATAAAGCGATACCCGAGCAAGATCGTCTGGAAGTAGATGGCCAGTTGCTCCACGAGCAGAACCGACCTGAACCCCTTACTATCCTTTTAAACAAGCCACTCGGCGTCCTGTCCACTTGCCATGATCCCCAGCAGCGTCCCACTGTACTCGATTGCTTACCTCAACACTGGCAGCGGGGGTACGGGTTGCACCCGGTCGGCCGCCTTGACGCCGACTCAACAGGTGCTATTCTATTGACCAATGATGGTTCCCTCACCCTCGCTTTGACCCATCCCCGTTATCATCTTCCAAAAACTTACCGGGTTTGGGTGGCAGGTGTCCCCAAGCATTCGACGCTTGATCGATGGCGCGAGGGCGTCTTACTTGATGGTATCAAAACCCGCAGAGCCCAGCTTCGAGTCTTAAAGACGGATAAGCGGAAGGTGCTCATTGAAGTGGTGCTGCGGGAGGGGCGCAACCGTCAAATTCGGCGGGTAGCTGAGCAACTTGGTCATCCCGTGATAGCCTTGCATCGGAGTGCAATCGGTAACTTGAAGCTCAAGCCTAACGCCCAGGCATCTGAGTTATCCCTAGGGGCCTCTCTTCTACTTTCTTCAACAACCCTTGAACGACTGTTCAAAGTTTCTCACATTCTTGGTGACCTCAACTTGCCGAAAACTGTTTCGGAGAACTCAGTATGCGCAGTGCACATGATTTCTTAACCCCTGAGCAGGGGAAAAAACTTAAAGAGTTGGGAGACTACCTCCGGGAAGTACGAATACATCGGGGGTTAACAGTTACGACTGTCGCCCATCACACTCGTATCCAAGAACGTCTGATTCGGGCGATCGAGTCTGCGGATGTAGAGGAGTTGCCAGAACCGATTTATATTCAGGCTTTGATCCACCGGATGGGGGATGCGGTTGGGGTTGAGGGAAAAACCTTGGCTGCGGCTTTCCCCACCCAGCCAAACCTCAGAGCGATTAAGCCGTCCTGGAAACCGGTTAAGAAGCCCTGGATGCGACCCTTCCATCTCTATTTGGTGTACGTGACGGTCATGATTGCCGTTGTGAGTGGCCTCTCGTTTCTGATGCAGGTGCCACGTTCTCAGTTTGCCAAATCAGACACGCAGCCAACGGCTGAACCCCCAACGCCTGTTGCCGATGAGCCAACCTCTGGGCTCGCTGTTCAAGAGGCGATCGCCACACCGGAACCGCAACCTCCCGTCGCCCCCGACCAAGTTACCGTAACCATGAAGCTCGAAGAAGATTCTTGGGTAAAGATTACTACCGATGGCGCTGTGGCCTTTGAAGGGATTTTGGCCAAGGGCGAGGAGCGCACTTGGCAGGCCGATGATGAGATTACCATTCGGGCAGGTAATGCGGGTGCTGTGGTTGTCAAGACCAATAATGCCCCTGAGGCGAAGCCATTGGGTGATCCAGGATCAGTACAAACTGTGACCTACCAGCCGCCAGCGGAACAAACGCGACAGCAAGAACAATCGTCCTAGAGGGAGGGGTGCATCCCAGTTTGGTAGCCCTCACCCTAAATCCCCTTTGACAAGCCCAGGGCATCGCCTCTCCCAAGCTTGGGAGAGGGACTGTGAATCTTGCTCCCCTTCTCCCAAATTTGGGAGAAGGGGCTGGGGGATGAGGGTAATACTGGCAAAAGTGGAATGCTCCCTCCTAGAGTACGTCACTCAGTTAACGCCACACGTCTTACCGAATAATCGCTAAAGCAGCATCCAGCTCCAAAAAAATTTAGGGGCTGTAAGCGAGTTGTAAGAATAGTTTGAGGTCTAACGGATGATAGCCCTGCATCTTAGCAGTACGAGGTATGTCTTTCGTCAGACAGTCAGGGAGCCCATTTGATGTCGGTTAGGTACGCCTACTATCGATCAAGTGCTCTTTCCTTAACATGAATTTTGAATTCTCGTTGGCAACGGAAAAGAAGGCTTTCGCCATTTCTTCCTGCTGACCAAAGCAGCCAAGACATTCTTAAGACGGGCTAAGCAGTCCGTCAGTCTTCTGGCACAATAGAAGGAATATTTAAATTTTTTTATTATGAAAGGTCGTTATGCTTGCACCAAAACGCGTGTTTGTGCTTCTCATTAACGCCGGGAGTGAGAATGAAGGCATCCACACCATCCAAATGGGTGGGAGCAACAAGATCTTAATGTTCGAGGACGAGGACGATGCCACGCGCTATGCGCTGTTGCTTGAAGCTCAAGACTTTCCGGCCCCGACCGTTGAAGAATTTCCAGCCGATGAAATTGAGGAATTTTGTCGAGAGGCTGGTTATGAGTTTGAATGGGTCGAATCAGGACGTCTAGAAATTCCACCCGAGAACAATGTCGATCAGAGCACCCTCCAAAGCAGCAGCAGTAGCAACGCTCAACCCGACTCAGAGGCGCTCGATGTACCGGAGCGGGAACAAACTGGAGAGATGAGCCAAGAGGAGCTTGATGCCAAGCGACGTTTTTTGGAGGGGTTGCTCTAGGCTGCTATGACGGATACCCCCTCCATCAATACCCCCTCACGGGGACATCTGTTGACTGAGCAGATCAACCCCAACAGTCAAAACCTCGATATGCTGAGCACGCTAGCGCTTGTGGATGTCTTTAATCAGGAGGATGCCCAGACAGTGGAGGCGATCGCCGCCACGCGCGAGGAACTGGCTCAAGCGATCGACCGAACCGGTGCTGCGCTTGCCCGGAAGGGACGCTTGTTTTATGTGGGGGCGGGCACGAGTGGCCGCTTGGGGGTACTGGATGCGGCCGAATGTCCCCCCACATTTTGCACCGATCCTGAATTGGTGCAGGGAATTCTCGCGGGGGGCGAGGGGGCCATGTTCCGCAGTTCTGAAGCCCTTGAAGACCGGGCCGAAGACGGTGCCGCAGCAATCGCCCACCGTCAAATCACGGCTCAAGATGTCGTCGTTGGCATCACCGCTGGTGGTACAACCCCTTATGTCCATGGCGCAATCGGTGAGGCGAAAAAGCGGGGTGCGACGACCATTTTCCTGGCCTGTGTTTCGGCGGAGCAAGTGCCCTGCGACGCCGATGTAAATTTACGGCTATTGGTGGGCCCGGAGGTGCTGGCAGGCTCAACCCGCCTTAAAGCGGGTACAGTGACCAAGATGGCGCTAAATATTCTCTCCACCGGGGTCATGGTCAAGCTCGGCAAGGTCTACGGCAACCGAATGATCGATGTAGCGGTCACCAACAGCAAACTTCACGATCGCGCCCTGCGGATGCTTCAAGACCTCACTGAACTCGATCGCATTGCAGCCCAAGCACTACTCGAAGCCAGTGGTCAATCTGTAAAACTGGCCCTCATGATGCAATGGAGTGGCTGCGATCGCGCTACTGCCCAAACTCATCTCGATACTCATCAGGGTCAGCTGCGGGCTGCGTTGGTCGCAGCGTCAGCCGTCACGTCGGTCTCCTCCTCCTGAAGGGCAACGGGTCGCATCTCATCAAACAATCGCTTATTTTTGTCCCATACGCAGGTGAACCCGTTGTCCCTAAAACATTAAGTTAAGATAACCCTGGAGAGGAGTGGGTAGCGCGTCCTCCGTTTATTGGTTCATTTAGATCCTCCTCCCCTCAATTCACCCGACTGTATCGCATTTGCCGTATCACCATGACTGGGATCAGCTCAGTTTCTTCAGATAACCTCAAAGCCCGTCGTCAATCCCTCAAGCGTCGTCGTCAAGCCCGCATTATTCAAGCGATCTGGCGATCGCTGGCGATTCTGACACTCAGTGGTGCTTTGGGCTGGCTAATGACCCGTCCCAATTGGGTGATCAGTGATCCCCAGCAGATTACCATCGAGGGGAATAGTTATCTTTCTGATGCGTCGGTGCGATCGCTGCTGCCCATCGACTATCCCCAGCCGCTGCTGAAGATCCAACCCCAGCGTCTGAGCACCACGATTCAAAACCAAGCCCCGATCGCCAACACTACTGTGATTCGGGGTCTCTTTCCGCCGAGCCTGACCATTAAGGTCGTGGAGCATCAGCCCGTGGCGATCGCCCTGCCCGGTGATCCGGTACCCGAGGCACCAAACAAACCTGAGCCGATTGGACTCGTGGATGCCCAAGGATTTTGGATGCCCCAAAGCAGCTATATTGAACTCGAAGCAGCACCCGAATTGCCGACCCTCAAGGTCGTAGGTTTAGCCGATGAAACCCGATCCTATTGGCCCAGCCTCTACGCCGCCCTCAGTCGCTCCACGCTGAAGATTTTTGAGGTGGATCTGCGATCGCCCCACAATATCATTCTCAAGACCGAGCTGGGCACCGTTCATCTGGGTTCCTATGCGGAGATCACCTTTACCGAACAACTCCAAACCCTGGCCCAGATGCGGCAGTTGCCAGCGCATCTACAATCTTCAATGCAGGTTGACTATATTGACCTGCGCAGTCCTGACAACCCAGCGGTACAGCTCAAGGGGGCCAGAAAGCCAGCGCAATGATAAACGTGAGTTTCGGTTAAGCGAAGCGATCGTATTCCTCAAAGCCTTGAAATCTCAATGCCAAACCCGGTTGTCAGAGGGCCAGCCCTCCGACACCGCCCGCTGAGGGGGAGATTGCCCCCTCAGACTCCGGTATTGCCGGA
>JBCDEB010000077.1:0-31685 GCA_039180005.1 Cyanobacteria bacterium P01_G01_bin.54
GTTGAAGTATTTGGTCTGCGTAGTTTGCATTCCTAGTAGCTACACCATGGATAAAGAAAATCAACATAAAAATCAAACCTTAATAATTCCTTCCGATTAGGTGATATTAAGCACGTTTCTCTGATACGTCATAAATGAGGTTCACTGATACATATTACCAACTCAACAACTAAAAATCATCATCCTCATCTTCTGCCTGAATTCCAGTTTCCACAATTTCCTGCCAGAGCCGAAGAACTGCTTTGTCAATATCATTGGTCTGCAATTGCTCCAATACACTGCCTGACTCTACTTTTAGCTCAGGGAACTTCAATAACAAGAGAGCCAGATCACGCCAGTCAGTCCCTGCTTTTGGTTTCCCGCGTCGTTGATAGTAGGCAATAACTTTACTGGCAATTAATGTTGCGGGTTCCATCACTAACATGCCCTCGAAAGAACGATATGCAGGTAGGGTTTCAACTTGCCGAATATCTGCTAAATGACGATTGCCCGTCTTTCGGACTTGATACAAGCGATAACCCAAGCCAGATTTGACTTCTTGAACCCGCATGGCGATGTAGAAACGATCGCTCAAATAAACGCGTAAGGCTTCTGCGAGTTCTGCGCCTTGCAGTGCCATCAAATCAATATCTTGGGTCATGCGCGGCTCTTCCGTGTAAGCGTTGACGGCTTGCGCCCCGAAGAGAACCACATCACGGCGATCGCGCAGAAATTCAAAAATCGCGTTGTGCAGGGTGGCAACGGGTAAGGGCTCGCGATTCATAAACTCTTGAAAGCTTAAGATATCTGCACTTAGCATGACTTAAAGGATTGATTCAAGGTTGTATCCAAGTTGCACTCCACAATCGATCGCCTGATGATACCGCTCAACGGTCCAGAGATAGGGGATTGTTGCCGTCACAACAATACTTTTGTACTAGTCATTAGTTTTAGCGTGATGTCGTGGTGGATCGAGTTTGCCCCGCCGCCCGTCGCCGCTGCTGCCACTTCCCCGCCATAGTCTTGGCAATCACTGCCCAATGATAGTCTTCCCCCTGCTCCCGCTCTAACCGCGCCTTCACCGCCCGCCGCAATGCCGTCACTCGCCCACCATAAATCCGTCGCGTTTGGCTCCAATCAAGCATTGGTGCGGGATAACCAGGAACTCGACCTGAGAGAATCGCCGCCAGATCCTGCCCTCGCAACTCCGGAACCCAACGCTGGACAAAGGCTAAATCTGGATCTTTCGTTGCCAGGTTTTTATTCGGGTTATAGATGCGCACTATCCCCGCCAGCGGGTTGGTGATTCCGGCTTGGGCTTGCCATTGCCAATGGTCGATCGCCACATCGCCATCAATTAGACAATGCATATAATGCTGCGCCCCATATTGCCAACTGATGCCGCAGTTAATCGTCAAAAATGTCGCACACATCGCCCGCATCCGAAAATTCATCCAGCCCCAACGTTTGAGCTGGCGCATACTGGCATCCACCAGTGGGAAGCCCGTGCGTCCCTCACACCAAGCGTTGTACCAGTCGGCTTGCTGGTTAGTCAGGGGGGTAGCCGTATAGTACGCATTAAACTCGTCGTAGAGGCAATCGGTGGCAATCTTCGGGCAATCGCGCAGGCGTTGTTGGGCGGAGTCGCGCCAACGGAGGCGATCGCGCACCCCCTTGAGCGCCCGTTGTGCCGGTTCAGAATAAGCCAATTCAGCCGCGCGGGCCTTAATCTGCTGGTACACCTGCCGGATTGAAAGCGTACCAAACATAATGTGGGGCGAGAGGAAGGTGGTGCCGCCCGCCTGGGCCTGAGCGGGTTGCGACATCCGCCAATGGTAGCCCCAGAAGCGATCGCGCAAAAAATCATCGAGCTGTTGTTGCCCCGCCCTTGAACCGCCGGTGAACCAAGGACTGGTGGGGAAACCGGGGTCGGAATAGTGGGTATACAGATCTTCAATGGCGAGTTGAGGCAAGGGTTGCGGCAGCGTTGCCGGAGGGAGAGATTGCGGTAGAGGATGGAGGGGCGATCGCTGGTGGGCATAGTAGCCCGAAAACCATTCATCCCGCTGATGGGGTCGTCGTTTGAGATAGTTATTCAAGCCCACGGTGCAGGGCCAACCCCGCGCCTGCCACTCAGTCCAAATTGTCTGATCGCGCTCTCGTCCGTAGTCAAACTGCACATCCGCCAGCCAGCGGAGATGGGGGTGCAAGTCGGCTTCATGACAGACATGGGCGAGTTGTCGCAGAACGTCTAAACTCTTGTCCTCAAATAGCCAAAGCCGATTGCCACAGTTACGGAGTTGGCGATCGAGATCTCGTAGTGAGTCGAACAAAAAGCGAATCCGCAGCGACCCCACTTCTGGATGATCATAGAACCAGGGATCAATGATAAAAAACGGCAACACCGGTTCCCCCGTTGCCACAGCGGCGGCGACCATTTGATTATCTCTCAGGCGCAAATCACGTCGGAACCAAAGCAGTTGCATGGGGGATACAGGAAACGCTTAGGTCTATTGTGACGCAATGATTAAGAAATGTGTTTAGGGCGCATCATCAATTAATCTCAGCAGCCTGATGGGACAAGCGATAGAGCGCCCGACCCCAAAAAACAGGAAAAGGGGCTGTAAGCTAGACGCAGCAATAGTTTGAAATCTAAATGATGACAGCCCCTAGGCAAAATTAATCTGGATCACCGCATCGTTATAGTCCAGATCGCCGCCGCCGTAAAGATCTTCAAAGGCAAAGGTGTTATCACCGAGTAGCCGCACATGGTCAATGCCATCCGGGTTTGCCCCGAGGTAGGCGAAGTAGGTGTAGACACCACCGCCCGCTTGGTTGGTCGGATTGCGGGCTAAAAATGCCTCCGGCGTGGCGTTAGCCACCAAATAAGGTGCCAAAAGCTGACCCCCTTCAAAGCCCTGACTAAAGTCAACTCGCCGTGCAAGGGCCGCTGCGGCATAGCCTGTATCACCCGGTGCCAGGTCATCAACATAACCCGCCTCGTTATCGACCCCATAAAAGCCCAGAGAGTTTTTATAGCCTGCGTGCTTAAAGTTCTGGAAAGTGGCAGCTTGGAAGCCCGTGTACTCTCGCAGATCAATCAACTCCCCTTGGGTGCGATCCTGTAGGTTCGTCCCGATGGGTGGCGGTGCAAGGGTGGGGGTCAGCGTCACCTCAAAGTCCTTGAACTGGGACTTGCCCACGCCATCATCAAACCGGAGCTTGAAGCGTCCGTTGCTGGGCTGCTCCACTCGTAGCCCGCCTGAGCTGGGGAAGCCGAAGGCAAGATTACCGGGGGTTTGCCCTTGGGCAATCAAATCCTTAATGGTATCCGTCGTACCCTGACCCACCAGGTAGAAGCCCCAATGGGAATCACTATCGACGGCTAAATGTCGTGTGGTGGCGAGGCCAGGGAACAGATTATCGCTATACCGCGAGAGGGCGGACATTACGACTCGCGATCGCCCGATCGCCGCTTCCGTGTAGCCCGCTTCACCCGGTGCAATGCTGTCGATGGTACCCAAAGCATCATCCACCTTGAACATCCCCAACTCATTGATACTTTGCGTCTCCTGACCCGTGAGGGTGAGCTGGAGCGTCTGGCTACCGGTGCCGCCAACGCTAAACCAGTTGCCTTCATAGCGGGTGAGGAGCGCTGTGGGGTCGGGGGGGAGCACCTCAAACGCCAGCGTGTCTTGATCTTGCTGGGGATTGAGGGGGTTCCCACTTTCGGAGAGGATTTGCAGTTGGGCAGTCCCGGAGAATTGGTCATCCGGGGTGAAGCGCAGGCCATTGAGGGCTCGATTGATGGCGGTTTGGGTTCCGGTTACGTTGAGCTGGGCATCGTCCCTGCCATCACCCTGGCTAAAGGTCAGTCCGTCTCGGTTCGCTAGGGAGAGCGTGCCACCCTGCACCGAGAGGGCCACTCGCACCGTTTCATCGGCGTCCGGGCCAGTGATGGCGATCCCATTGCCGGTCTGGGTACTAAAGACCAGCGTCTCACCCTGTTGCAGGCTCTGGGGTGCTGGAGGAAAATAGTTCACCGGGGGCTGCACCGGATCGGTTACTGGGTCGTCGTTGTTGAGGATCACACCTGCCGCTTGGGCGGCGTTGGGGTCAATCAGCGCATCGATCGCATCCAGCAGCCGCACCGAAAAGGTCTCATCATTCTCTACCTGGGCATCGTCTGTGGTAGCAATCGTAAGGGTTTGGCTCAGCTCACCCGGGGCAAAGGTGATTTGACCCGTTCCCGCAGCATAGTCTTGCCCGTCGGCGCTACCATCGGCGGTGGTGTAGTTGACCGTAACGGCTTGACTGCTGGGGTTAGAAAGGGTGACGGTGAAATCCTGAGTGCTACCTTCGGGTTGGGCGACCGGGGGCGCAGTGATACTGGCCGTGGGTAGGTCGTTGGCGGCGATCGCAACCGTTGCTGTTTCTGCACCAGTTTGATATGTGCGACCGGGATTGAGCTGAAGCACCAGGGTTTCTTCGCGCTCTCCCAGCTCATCATTTCGGGGGGTGATGGTGATGTCTGCGATGGTAGAACCCGAGGCAAAGGTCACTTCGTAGTCGGTGGCATTGAGCTGGGTCAGTGTTGCCCCTGAAATGAGATCAATTTCATCGAGTTGGGCCGTGCTTTGGGGGGAGATGGTAAAACGTACCGTCAAGGGTTGCAAAATGCTATCGCGCTCTAGGCGATAGATTCCGGTATTACCTGTCTCACTGGCATTGGCATCCAGGGCAGCGAGATTGACTGTGGGCAAGTCATTGTCGGCGATCGTTGCCGTGGCAGCCGTGGCAGTCGGTTCGATCGCATAGGCACTGTCTGCTTGCAGTTCCAGCACCACGCCTTCAGTGGGTTCAACAATCGCATCATCTGTCGCGGTGAGCATAATCTCGGCAATGGTTTGTCCAGCCGCGAGCGTGATCTCGTATTCCGTGTCGCTGAGTTGAACTAGACCAGTTGCCCTGAAGGTATAGTCATTACTATTCGCAGTGGTATTGGGGCCAGTCATGAACTTGACGGTCAGTTCACCCAGATCGCTATCTCGCTCAATATAGTAAGCGGCGGTGTCACCTGCTTCGGTGGCATTATCGTCAGGGCTGATGATGCTGACGCGGGGCAGGTCATTGTCTGTAATGGTGGCTGTAGCAATGGCAGCGGTGGACTCAACCTGATAAAAAACGCTGTTTTGTAATTCGAGCACGACTGTCTCTGCGGTTTCCACTAGAGCATCATCGATCGCCGTGAGTGTAACCTCGGCAATAGCTTGACCCTCATTGAAAGTCAATTCATATTCGGTATCACTTAAGGGCGTGAGACCTGTGCCCGTTAGGTTGTAATCCTCAAAACGAGCAGTGCTACTAGCATCAATCCTGAATTCAACGGTGAGTTCGCCGTCACTGTTGTCGCGTTCAATCTGATAGGTTGCAATGCCACCCTCTTCAGTCGCACTGCCAACCGATGCCAAGAGTTTAACCACAGGTACAGCCGGAGCAGCTTCTGTCAGTTCTGACATCAGTTGACCTTGCAAATTGTAGCGATAGGTTGTGACGTCATCAACTGAGCCGTCATTATCAATATCAATATCGGCAGTGACACGAACACCACTAGCGTTGTAATTGTAGGTCGTTAATTGATCAACTGAGCCATCGTGATCACGATCATAAGCTTCAGTCGCCAGACGACCATTGGAATCATAGGTGTAAATCGTTTGCTCATTTACAATACCGTCAGCATCTTGGTCAAATGTTTTGCTTAAGCGTTGACCGTTGATGCCGTACTCATACTCAACGACGCTATCAATGACTCCATCCAGATTCGTGTCTATCTGCTCCTGAATTAAGACGCCCTCTCGGTTGTAGATATAAGCTGTTGTAGCATCCCTCTGACCATCGTTATTGAGATCAGTTTGACCCGTCACACGATTAAAGACGTACTGCGTGGAAGTATTTGTAATGCCATCTCCATCCGTATCCTGAGTCTCACTAATCCTCCGGCCTTCTGCGTCGAATACAGACTCTCGAACCCAATTCGGGTTGCCATCTCCATCCGTATCACGACTGTTAAAGATTGTTTGACCATTGGCATTGCGTCGGTAGGACTGGTGATAATAGAGCGTCCCGTCTGGGTTGTAAGTATAACTGTCTAGAGGATGACCCTCAGCGTCATAGCTTCTCACGTACTCTGGAATGCCATTCCCATCGCGATCGGTTGTTTCTAAAATGCGATTTCCCGCTGGATCATACCCATAGGTCTCGATGTAATTCGGGGTACCATCGCCATCATCATCTCTGGCGCTCAACGTCAAGTTGCTATTGGCGTCATACTCATAAAATCGGATCGATTCGATAATTCCATCACTAGAGCTATCTCGGCTAGTGTAAATCAGATTTTGATTGCTATCATATCGATTCTCATAAGTATCGATTGATTCGGGTATGCCATCTAAATCAAGATCGAAACTTCTCCGAATCAGGTTGTTGTGGGCATCATATTCCTGCCGTTTAATAAAGTCGGCTACACCGTCCCCGTTTTGATCGACTTTCTCTTCGATAATATTGTTGTTTGAGTCGTATTCAAAGGTAAAAGTTTCATCAAATGTGCCGTCACCATCTATATCCAAGCCACGAAAGCTAATACCTACATTCTCTTGGAATTCAGATCTTGAAATAGAGTCAAAGCTGCCATCACTATTATTGTCCTGCCGGATTATTGCGAGTCTATCAAAACCGCTTGGATAAAATTCACGATATTCAAAAGAGTCGACATTGCCATCGAAATCACGATCTTGACTGTGAGTGGTTGCGATCACATTCTGGTCTGCATCATATTGCGTGATGCGGACATCATCTGCCGTGCCATCCGCATTCTCATCCAACCGTATCGTATGACTATTAGCACCATATTCATGCGTAGTTATGGTATCCGCAACCCCGTCCCCTCGATCGTCAAATACATATCGAATCAGGTTCCCACCCTCATCATAGTCGGATGTGAACACTTGAGAGGGACGAATGGGACCGCCTCCAAAGCTCCGAGAAAAAGCCTCGCGAACTTCTAAACCTTGTTGGTTATATTCATATTCACGGCTCGCATATTCGCTACCTTCTGAGTTAAAGTCACTAATGGAGCGGGTTATCTTGGCATTGCCGTTGTAATAGAAGGTTCCTCTTCGATCGAGAACTCCATCGTTATCATCATCTGATAAAACATGGGTTAACTTCGTGGTATATTCAGTGGACTGATCGACTTCTCCATCATTGCCAAGATCAACACTTTTACGAATCAACTGTCCGGCTTCGTCATATTCGTATGTGATTTTCTGATTCATGGTTCTTAAAAAATAACGGTCTACTACTTTTGAAACTTCGCTTTATCTGTGTTTTAAGCATTCATACCAATTCTTTCGGGATTAGGTCGTAGACGATCGCAGCAGTTGCTATTGTTTGAGGATAGACCAAAGCAAGCATGATAAGTGTTGGGTTTCGTTGATCCTGACATCAATAATGGTAGCGCACAATTGTGAGTTGAATCTCTGTAAATTCACGGAGATTCATTTAAGTTCTCGTTAAGCTCCACTCAACGTGTAATCCGCAGTTGTTGCTCCCGCCGGGCAAGGCTATCGCAGAGCAGTTGAATGATTTGGCGCTCCAGGCAAGCGGCGATCGCAGGTTGGTCTTGGGTCATCTGAGCAAAGGCGCTCTGGCTCAAGCCCTGGAGCTGGCAGTCCGTCTCCGCGATCACTGCTGTGGAGAGGGGTGGCTTGTTGTAAAAGCGCATTTCCCCAAGGATCGCCCCTGGCTCTTGGGTCTGCATGCGTTTGGTCTGGCCCGCTTCCAGCTCGAGGAGTACCGCAACCCGTCCCGATTCGAGGAGATAGAGCTGGGTATCGGTGGTATCGCTGGCATAGATGGGCTGCTGGGCCGCCACGGTTCGGGGGGTGAGATAGCTCAGAAATTGGCTGGCTTGCTCGGCGCTCAAGCCCCAAGTTTGCACTTGTGTCGCCAAGTCAATGGCTGGGGGGGTGGTCAGCCGGGCCTGGGCAAGGAGCTGGCTTTCGCACCATTCTAAGCCGCGATCGATATCCGGCAACAGCAAACAGCGAGCGGCGGGGTAAAGCAAACAGCGGTCATCGTTCAGTTCAATGCCATCGCCCTGTTCTAGAGTGGCTTGGAATTCCGCTGAGAGGTTGGTAAAGACCAACGTTAACTCATGTTGGCGGGCAATCTTGAGGATCTTGTTGCAACTGAGTACGGCGGAGGAGTCGAGCCCAGTAACTTGACGAAAATCGAGGATCACAAAGCGAAGCGGCTGGGTTCCCCCCTTAATAAGGGGTTGCTCATCCCCTCTCTCCCCCTTCGTAAGGGGGGTTAAGGTGTTGTCTTTGCTCCTGTAGTTCAGGGTCTGTTCATCCCCTCTCTCCCCCTTCGTAAGGGGGGTTGAATGGTTTTCGGTTCGCTGTTTGACCTGATTGAGTAGATAGTTTGCCGTGCCAAAGAATAGAAAGCCTTGCAACTCCAAGATGAGGATGCGATCGCCCTGCTCCTGGAGCAGCAACCTTTGGGCAGCGCTATACTCCCGATTGCTGCGGGTGGTTGCCCCCGAGAGGACGTCCTTGGCCACATCGATCTGGCTGTAGTTATACATAAAGAGCAGAACGGCCATGACAAAGCCGACCAAAATCCCGTTCAAGAAGCCCCAGACGTTGATGGTGATTACAATCACCACAATCGTCAGGTAGTCCAGCAAGGGCAGCTTAAAGCAACTTTGGTAGAGCCATTTGCGCAGCAGCGACAGACCCAAATACAGTAGTAGACACCCCAGAATAGGTTTCGGGAGATAGGCCAAAAACTCGGAGCCCAGCAACAAGACCGCCAACGCGGGCAGGGCAGACATAATGCCCGTTAGACGACTATGGCCACCAATTTCCCGCACCAAGAGCGTACTGGGGAGCGCCTGGGAGCCGACCATGCCACCGCCGAGCCCTGAGAGCAGATTGGCCAACCCCAGCGATCGCATCTCTGTATTGAGCGCCAGATCTTGGCCCACCGCCAGCTCAATGCCACTGTTGCTGAGGATGAGCGAGAGCAAGCTGACCAGCGCAACGCTGACCATGCCGCCCACCTGTCCCAGCACGACCGAACCCTGCACGTGGGTAAAAGTTTGCCAATGCAATGGTTCCCAAAGCCCTCCCGCCGGAAAGGGTCCTAGCAACCAGCCTGCGGTTCGGGCCGCTGTAGGCGAAAGCCCTGCCCCCCAGAGGCTGAGGTAAAACACCCCCACCAGGGCGATCAAGGTTCCCGGCATCACCAGATAATGCTTGTAGCGTCCCGCCACCGTGAGCAAAATAACCGTAAACCCAGCACCAACGCCCCAATGGAGCAGGGTTTCGGGCTCGATCAGTTGGGGGAGGCTCTGCCAACTTAAGCCCCGATCAGTCGTCACCTGGAAAAAACCATCGACGAGCAGCCAACCTGTACCGGCCATAAAGCCACCCACGACTGGGTAGGGCACCAAACGAATCTTGTCGCCCCAGCGCAATAGCCCCAGCGTGAGCAGAAAACCTCCGGTGAGGATGGAGGTGAGGAGGATGGCCACGGTGAGGGTGGCGATCGCCGTTTCGGGCTGGTCAGCCAAGGATGTGGCGATCGTCGCTGCCATCATCGCGAGAAGGGCAGTGGGGGCAGCCAGAGGCGTGGCAATCATCCCCGGTAAGGTACTGGTCAGCGCCACCACCACCGTCACCATACCGCTGCTAAAGACGGTCATGCCTACACCCTGAGCCAAATGGTGGCTAAGTGGCCCGGCATAGATCAGCGCCGCATAGGAAATTGCCCGAATCACACCAATCAGGCCAGTCACCAGCCCGGCAATTAGGCTGGGAACCACCAGGGTGAGATCCAGGGCAAGCCAACGCCTAAACCGTTCAGTGGCGCGATCGGCAGCAAGGGTCATGCATCGCTCCCCCCTAACATGAATGACACGCCCTACGGACGAGGAAACTGACTGGGTGCGGGGAATTGGGCCACCGGCTCATTCTTGAGGGCTTGGCGCATAAAGTCGCGCCAGATCGGCGCGGCATAGCCGCCCCCCGTAACCCCCCTACCCAGAGGTCGATAGTTGTCATTACCAATCCAGACGGCCGCTGACATCTGGGGCACATAGCCCACAAACCAGACATCCCGTTCATCGGTCGTGGTGCCCGTTTTCCCTGCCGCCGGCCGACCGATCGCCGCTGCCGGTGCCGTCCCACCATTAATCACGCCCTTGAGCACATTGGTCAGGGACGCCGTTGCCCAGGGGTCAAGCACCAGTCGAGGTTTCGGCGTATTGTCCAGAATCACATTCCCACTGCTATCGGTGACGCGCACAATGATCGTTGGATCAGAATGCCAACCATTGCTGGCAAAAGTAGCAAAGGCTCCCGCCATCTCCATGGGGGTGATCCCCTTTGACCCCAGAGGTAATGAAATGACCGGGTCGAGGGGACTAGTGATGCCCAAGGCACGACAGATATCAATCACTTGATCCAGACCCACCGCCTGGCCGATCTTCACCGCAGGCACATTGCGCGATTGAACCAACGCCGCATGAATCGACATGGGTCCGGAGAAGTTACCGCCATAATTTTGCGGTTCATAATAGGCGGAGCCATCACGGTACTTGACCGGTGAATCGTCCACAACCGAATAGGGGGTATATTTACCACTAGCAAACGCCGTGTAGTACACAAAGGGCTTAAAGGACGAGCCTGGCTGACGCAGGGACTGAATCGCCCGGTTAAACTGGCTTTCCTTGTAGTTAACGCCCCCGACAAGCGCTTTGACAAAGTGAGTGCGGGAATCCACTGCGACCAGGGCGACTTGATCGGCATAGAGCCCACGATTCCGCAAGCGGCGATGGGCCTTGGCCACTTCTTCCTCAGCCATCTTTTGGAAGTTGTAATCCACCGTGGTTTGAACCCGCATTCCCCCCTTGAGCAGGGCATCTTCGCCAAAGCGATCTTCCAGCTCAGCGATCACCGCTTCGGTGATGTAAGGCAATTCGCTGGTTTTCCAAGCGGTCGGCTTGTTGGTCACCCGTAAGGGTTCCTGTTTGGCCGCTTCGGCTTCCTCGGGGGTAATCCAGCCAATGTCTGCCATGCGGTTGAGCACCAAACTCTGCCGCCGTTTCGTTTCCTTGTAGTTAATGAGGGGACTATAGTCCTCGGGAGCTTGAATCAGGCCCGCCATCATACTGGATTCTGCCAAACTCAGCTCGCTCGCCGATTTATTGAAATAGCTCTGGGCAGCAGTTTCCACACCATAGCTGTTATGACCCCAGTAGATGCTATTGAGATACATCTCCAGAATCTGATCCTTGGTGAAAATTTGCTCCACCCGAATTGCTAGCACCGCTTCAGCCAGTTTCCGGCTGACGGTGCGTTCCCGAGAGAGGAAGAGATTTTTCACCAACTGCATGGTGACGGTGGAGCCCCCCTCCACGACTGCACCACTGCGCCAGTTGACCAGCATCGCGCGTCCAACGCTAGTAGGGTTGATGCCTTCATGGATGTAGAAGTGACTGTCTTCGATCGCCAGCACCGCCCGTTTGAGCTCGGGTGAAATCTTGTCGAGCTTCACCACCTCACGGTTATGTTCACCATGGAGGCTATCGAGTACCTTGCCCTTGATGTCATAGACATAGCTGGTTTCTGTGGGGACATAGTTTTTGAGCACCCGCACATCGGGGAGGTTGCGAAAGCTAATTGCCAGGCCCACCAGACCGCCGGCCACGACCGAACTCGCCAGCATGGTAATCGCGAGAATTGTGCCGCCCGCTGACTTTGCCACCCCAATACCAAAATCACGCAAGGGCTTGGGATCTGCGGTCGTGTCTTTTTTTTGTCGAACAGTACTCGTTGCCACGGATTCCAATTCCTCTACTTAGACCGATCGCACCAGCGCTTGGAACCCCCTACCTTGCCCCGCATCAATGGGAAGGATATAGGTTGGGGGATGAGTTGAGCCGCGATCGCTAGGGACGCTCAGCATCAAACGCTACCTGATTTTAAAGCAATGTTACCTATTCAGCCCATTCTACCGCTGGTTTGGCGAAACGTAGCGTAGTAGAGCAGCGAGATGGGAAGAGTCCTCATTTTTGCTACGCTACCTCTGGGCGTGGCAACTTTACCCCTACAGGCGATTCATGACGACTTCAGCATCCCCCCCTTCAGCAACCCGCTCAGACTGGGCTTGGCTCAACCGGGGAACCAGTGAACTGTTCCCTCACCAACCGGATTCGATCGAGGTGACAGAGAATTTAACCGCACTGCTCCAGCGCGTCGATCGCCCGCTGCGAGTGAAGCTGGGCGTTGATCCCACGGGTTCAGATCTGCATCTGGGCCATAGCATTCCCTTTCGCAAGCTGCGCGACTTCCAGGATGCGGGTCATACTGCCGTCTTGATTATCGGTGACTTTACCGCCCAGATTGGCGACCCCACAGGCAAGTCGGAGGTGCGCAAACAACTCCCCTCTGAACAGGTCAAAGCCAATGCCCAGACCTATCTGAATCAGCTGCGTCCGGTGCTCGACTTTGAGACGCCCGGCCGTCTAGAAATTCGCTACAACTCAGAGTGGCTCAGCGACCTTGACCTCAAGGAAATTCTGCAACTCTTAGGTACGATGACGGTGGGTCAAATGCTGGCCAAAGAGGGCTTTGCCAAACGTTATCGAGAGGAAACACCGATCTATCTCCATGAGTTTATGTATCCCTTGATGCAAGGCTATGATTCGGTCGCCGTTCAGGCCGACGTCGAGCTCGGTGGGATGGATCAGAAGTTTAATCTCTTGGTGGGGCGAGATTTGCAGCGACATTTTGGTCAACCCTGCCAGTTTTGTGTGTTGTTGCCCCTGCTGCTGGGTTTTGATGGCGTCAATAAGATGTCGAAGTCGCTCGATAACTATGTGGGTCTAACCGAGGATGCCCTCTCAATGTATTCCAAGCTGGAAAAAACACCGGATAACCTATTGGCGCAATATTTTGAGCTACTCACCAAGCGAGATTTAGACCATTTACCGGACAATCCCCGCGAAGCCCAAAAGCTGCTCGCGCTGGATGTAGTGGGTCAATACCATGGCGAGGCGGCGGCGCGGGCAGCCCAACAGGCGGCGTTGGATCTCATGAGCCAAAAATCCGTCAGCAGCGAAGCCGTACCGGAATTTCCCTTGACGGGAGTAGAATTCCCCGCCAAGCTCTTTTTTATCCTCAATGTCAGTGGGCTGTGCAAGAGCAGTGGTGAGGGCCGTCGTCAGATTCAGGGGGGTGCGGTACGGCTAGAGGGCGATCGCATCACCGATGTCAATACAGCATTTGCCACTCCAGCCGAGCTTGATGGCAAGGTGTTACAGATGGGCAAAAAAAAGTTTGTGCGGTTGGTTAACGACGACATGCCCTAAAAAAAGCCCGTTGGCTGCACACCAACGGGCCGTATTTAAGGAGACCAAAAACGCTAAGAATTTAAAGGTAGGGGAGGGTTTGAAACCCTCCCGATCTCTGTATCTGGTGGAGGGGGATTGGGATTAAAACGACAAATCACCGCTGCCACCGCCAGACGGTGTGTTACTCGGCTGTGTCGTGGGGCGATCGATGGGGGGCAGGGTACGACCCGTGAGGTTGAGGCGCTCACCCGTGCCGCGATCGGAGGGGGCAAGGAAGGGCCGCAGGTTAATGCCGGTGGAGCTGGCACTGCTGCCGCCGCTGCTACCGCCACCGGGCAGGCCCACGCCAAAGATATCGCCAATGTCTGTGAGAATGTTGCGATCGCCTTCCCGGAGCGTCGGCACACCTTGGGTATTCTGACCACTATCGGCCAGGGTCAAGTTGTCAAAGACCGCATCACGGGTGGCGATGGGGTCTTGACCCGGCGGGACGGTAAAGACAATACGGCAGCTCGGGTCATCTTCTGTGGTGACACAAATGACGTTGTAGCCGTTTTCCATACCGGTGCGCAGCTCCACCAAACCGTCCGGGCGATACTCCTCAAGGCGACGACTGATTTCAGCACAGCGACGCTCCGCCGTCCAACCGCCGCCGAGGTCGCGGGGACTGGCCCAAGCGTAATTTTGGTTGGGCTGTTCAACCGGACTATAGGCGACGGTATGCTCGCTGTTGAGGAATTGGCAGCTAAAGCGGGGATTGTCGGTCGTTTCGACGACGACATCTTCTTCGCCTTCGGATTCGCTCTCCTGGGCGGCAAGGGGTTGGAGGGGGCTAGAAAGTTGCCAGAGAAGCGCACCCAGCAGGGCCAGGCTAAGCGGTATGGCGCGTTGAGGAAGGGATAGAGTCATAAGTTGGGTGAGGCTGTAGAGTTTTCTCAATGGGTCGTTGCGGCCCTAGGACAAACCGTTTGACCCAGCGAGAGAGGGGTGGACAATGGCTTGGAGGCCGGACGCTGGGTAAGGGGGAGAAGTTCCCTAATTAACGTGAGTTCTGGATAAACAGACACTGCGCAAGACGCTGAAACTCAGCAGAGTCAATCATACTGGCTCCGATATTGCCGGAGTCTGAGGGGACAATCTCCCCCTCAGCGGGAGGTATCGGGGGGCTGGCCCCCTGACAACCGGGTTTGACAATGAGTTTTCAAGGCTGTGAGGAATGCGATCGCTTCGCTTATCCAGAACTCAGGTTAATCAATCACCATTGACTCGATCGCCCGCTCGATTGCTGCTGCCTGCACTGACTCCTCGATCAATCCCTCTAGCCAAACCAGGCGATCGCCCCCGTCCACTAGCCAAAAGACAGAGACGAGAGACTGCTGATAATCATTTTGATAGTACGTCGTGAGCACCTGCATCCCCTTGACTTGCTCGATGGCAGCGTTGCTCATCAGCCAAGGATACCGCTCCTGTACAGCTGCCCCGAGTCCAGGGGCAGTCTTCAAAAGACGCAAATCTCGCAGCGTAAACAGCGGCGGTGTTCGCTCCCCCAACAGCTCACCCCGTTCCACGAGACATTGATCGTAGGCAAAGGTGGCTGGGTCAACCACCTCCAGACGCACCTGGTAATCACCATTACGGCTATAGCCCCATGCCGAGCGAATGGAGTAGTTTTGCGGGATCGCAAACTGGAGCCCCAGATCGGTGGCATAGAGGCGAACCTCAGGGCTCGGCTCTGGAATGGCCCCATAGTCGCAGGCTAGGGCGATCTCGCTGGGGGCTAAACCCAGCCCCACCGTAATCGCAAATAGAGCAGCGATCTCTCGATTCATGGGCAATTGGCGGCAAGCAACGCATCCATCCTAATTCAGGGGGAGGGCGATCGGGTGCATCCCAGTTTGGTCGCCCTCACCCTAAATCCCTCTCCCAAGCCTGGGAGAGGGACTACAGAATTGTCTCCCCTTCTCCCAAAGTTGGGAGAAGGGGCTGGAGGATGAGGGCAAATTGCACAACTGGGATGCACCCGGGCGATCGGGTTTGAGATTCAGTCCGACTCTAAACAAAATCGATCTGAATCATTGCATCGTTGTAGTCCAAATCCCCCCCACCCAAGAGATCTTCAAAGGCAAATGTGTTATCTCCCAACAAGCGCACATGGTCAATTGTGTCTGGGTTGGCACTCGAAAATGCAAAATAAGTATGCACATCAGCATTAAACTGATTGGTTGGATTTTGCGCCAGAAAACCGCTGACTGTACCATTCGCCACCATAAATGGAGCAAAGAGTTGACCGCCTTCAAAACCAATGGCAAAATCCACCCGTCGTGCCAGCGCTGCCGCCGCATACCCGGTATCCCCCGGCATCAGCGCATCAATTGCGCCCTGCTCGTCATCAATGGTGTAGAACCCCAGTTCATTGCTGTAGGCCGCCTCGCTAAAATTACCGAATGACGCAGCCTTAAACCCCTCATAGTCCCGCAGGTCAATCAATTCCCCCTCATTTTGATCTTGGAGGTTAGTCCCAATGGGGGTCGGCAGCTCAAAGGTGGGGGTTAGCGTCACTTTGAGTGCATCAAAATCAATCCTCCCAGACCCATCTTTAAAGTTGAGCGTAAAGCGACCGTCATCCAAGGCATCAACCCGTAAACTTCCGGTTTCTGCAAAGCCGAAGGACAAGTTGCCGGGGGTTTGACCCTCCGCAATCATGCCCTTAATCGTATCGGTAGTGCTGTTGGTAACGAGGTAAAAGCCCCAGAAAGCGTTACCATCCATCGTCAATTGACGGGAGGTTTCCAAGCCAGGGAAGAGATTATCGCTGAAATTAGAGAGAGCAGACATCACCACACGCGATCGCCCGAGCGCCGCTGCCGTATAGCCCGATTCACCCGGCGTAATGCCGTCGATCCTGCCATTGGCATCATCCACCCGGAATAGGCCCACCTCATAGAGCCCCCCCGTATTCTGGCTCTCTAGGGTGAGCTGAAAGGTTTGACCGCCAGGGCTATTGGTGCCAAACCAGTTACCCTCATACACGTCAACCAAGGGGGTTTCTGTGCCCGGCTCCGGGAAGACCACAAAACGGAGATTGTCTTGGTCTTGCTGGGGAGTCAAGCGGTCTTGATCATTGCTTAAGATGCTCAGCTGAGCTTGCCCGGTAAACTCGGCATCGGGCTGGAATCGTAAACCATTGAGGGCCTGGTTAATCGCCGCCTGGGTTCCAGTCAGATTCAGTTCGGCATCGTCTTGGCCATCGCCCGTGGTGAAGGTGAGTCCTGCGGTGCTGGCGAGGGAGAGGCTGCCGCCATCAACCGAGAGCACCAGTTGCAGGTCATCATCTGTATCAGCGTCGAAGATCGAGATCAGGTTGTCGGTTTCTTCACTGAATAGCAGGGCTTCGCCTTGGGTGGTGCTTTGGGGGCGGGTGGGGAGTTGGTTAATGGGGGCAGCAGCGGGCTCGGCGGTGGTGCGATCGTCAATGATTTCAATCCTGCCGATGCGGGCGTTGGCAGCGCGGACGTAAGCGTCGCTTTGGGCCAGCGCTAGATTAAGCCGTTCTTTACCTTCAATTCGTGTATCCTCGGCGGCAGTGAACGTGATCTCAGTGCTGATTTGACCCTCAGCGAGGGTAATTTCGTATTCGCGCTCACCCGCCGGAGTCAGCCCTGGAGCGGTCAAGGTGTAGTCTTCCGGTTGGGTTACATTGCCAAAGGCAGCATCATCAATCATCAGCCGAACCAACATATCACCGTTCGCACGATCCCGTTCGATGCGATACGTTACCGTATCGCCTTCCCGGATCGTTGGGTCATCTGTGGTGGTCAAACTCACCGTGGGCAGACTAATGCCAATCGCTTGAGCCACCGAAAATTCAGAGGTGCTACCCTGAGCATCTGTGGTGGTTGCGGTGATGAACGCATTATTCAAGGGCGTGGCAAATTCGAAGGTCTTGTTGAAGTCCCCATTCCCTCTAGAATCAGTGGTGACAAAGGTTGCGCCGATCAAGGTTTGACCGCCGTTAGGGCTGCTTTCTGGATTCGCGAAAAATTCCAGCACATAGGTCTCATCGGGTTTACTGTTGAGTTCCCCAATGATGGTGAGTTCTGAGCCGTCTTGGGTGACCGTTGTCAGCACAGGGTAATTCAGCAGTCCGTTTGCACCTTCATCGAGATCACCCAAGTCATTGTCTGTACGGCCCTCATCGAGATACCCATCTGTGAACTGTTGATCACTGACTGGTGGAAATAGATCAATACCAATCCCATTCTTGAAAATCGAATTTTGCGAGATTGTTGTTCCCGAGTTGGTGGAACGCTCCTCAAGGGCAACAATGACACCCGCTCGTTTGTTGAAGGCAATCACGTTGTCCTCAATGGTATTACCATCATCGACAGTCAATACGCCAGTGAGATTTCCAAGTGCTTGAGTTCCGGTTGCATCGGTGCCAATTAAATTTCCGATTACAACATTATTGGCGCCTCCTAGGGTAATCCCATTACCCGAACCAGAAATGAGGTTATGAGAGATAGTATTATTTATTGAATCTCTTAATGATATTCCTCCAAGACTACTGTAATCATTGTCTATCAAAGCGGTTCCACTGGAATTGGTGCCAATATAATTACCAATAATTTTGGCATTATTTACATCTTCAAATAGGATTGAATACTTTGAGGGATTGGCAGCAATAATGTTGCGTTCTGCAGGTGTTTCACCCCCAATAATATGCCCTTCACCCCGAGCCACAATGCTGTATAACGCTGTTCCATTCCCATCGTTCAATATCAACGGATCGAGGCCAATGTAATTGCCACGCAGCGTGACATTATTGGGGGCGGACTGTGTGCCATCGCGATCGCCAATGGCAATACCAATCTGAGTGTCGTCAATACTCAGTCCTTGAATGATCGTTCCATCTGCCCCAGCACCAATTTTGAGTCCTGCTGGGTTGCCATTCCCCTGGAGCCGAATCAGAATTTCAGCATCGTTACCAACGTCCAATGTGTTAGGGCTGGTTCCTGGTTGGCTGTAGCCATCGATAACCACAGGATCAGTGATTTTGAGCCCATCATCAATCTCGATACCAGGAGAAAAACGCAACTCTTCTTCAGGAATATTGAAGGTAATGGTATCAAGACCAGGGTTATTATTGGCGTTTTCTATGGCTTGGTAGAGGGAGCCAGGGCCAACAGCATTGGTATTAGTGACAACCGTTTCATTATCAAAAATCACCACGGTTGCGGTGCGATCGCCCTCCTCAAACGTATAAATATCGTTATCTCGGAGAGTTAGCGTCAGGTTTTCCGTCCCTTCAGCCAGGTCATCATCAACCGCAGTAACGCTAATCTCCGTGCTGGTTTGCCCCTCTGCAAACCGGACATAATAAAATCCACCACTGAGTGTAGTCAGTTCAGATCCGCTCAGCGTATAATCTTCGAGACTTGCTGTACTCTCCGGACTCACCTGAAAATCCACAACTAGCTCACCCTGAGCATTATCCCGCTCCAGACGATAAGCGCCGAGTACACCCCCCTCGGATGCGTTTTCAAGTGCTTCGATCCGGACAATATTAAATACCCCTGCATATTGCGCCTGCACAGTAGCCGAAAATGCCACCACACCACTCATCGGTGCAGTCCGCACATCCAACTCCCAATTACCACCCAGTGCCGCATTCCCCACCAAGGTGCTCGACGCCGCTACCTTAGCCCCCGTGAGCGCACTCAAGCGCTTCAGCAACATCTGTCCCGCTGCGGTGGCTGCCGTCTGGCAACTGTAGAGCAAAATTTCCGCATCATGGCTCAGATAACTGCGCCATTGGGCCAGCCGCATTGCCTGTTGTGGTAGCGTATCCTGATCAATAAGGGTTTGACCCAGACGTAAGCTACCCGGTGCGCCATGGCAAACCAAGTGAATCGATTCGATGGGTTGTTCTGTTTCTTGGACATGGGCTTTGAGCTGGTGGGTGATGGTGTTGAGACCAAGTGCATTGCTCGACAGCATCAAAGGTTTAATCTGATCCGGCACATCAGCAAACAACAATGATGCATCCGTAACGGAGGCATCAATGAACATGAGGGATTTGGGCGCAAGAATCCGCTGAAGAACTGGGTTAGGCATGTTTTTGATCAATAACGGCTCGCCAAATCGGGCTACGGACTGAGGCCACCCATCTCGGCTAGCTTTCCTACCAATGCGCATCGGATCGAATTCGGAAATAGACAGGATCGCTTTAGGATCAGCACATCGGATCACTTTAGGATCAGTTGCTGTCATTGCAGACTTAACCCACCTAGCCCGATGCTGATGAGCCGGGGGATAAGGCTGGAGATCCGGGTTCCCATGCGGGGGGCAATGTCAGAACCATGACCACTGAACCTACGACAGCAATTCTCATCGACTATGAGAATTGCCAATTTGTGATCCCAAATCTGGAAAGTAGATTCAAAAATAGAGCTAGGATGCGGTATCAGATCATCAATTCTGCATCCCATTCGATAAACCCCGCCCGAGCGTGAAAATCTGCCTCAGATTGCGGATGTTGAATTGCCCAATAACTGAGGACGCGATCGCGCCGTTCCACCACTGCACAAATACCCAATTCTAGCGGCGTTTGGGGGGGCAAAATCAAACTCAAATCAAACTCGACTGTAACCTGTAGCCAATTAAAATCTCGTTGTTCCCGAGAGCGCAGCCGTGTAACGTTTTCCTCCTCCTGCATCCCTGTCCGATAGTCATCAAAGTGATAAACATTCCAATCACCTGATGGCAACAGATTCACCTCCCAATAGCTAGATTGGCCGGGCTGGGCGAGGAACAGCTCAAAACAGGTGGTTTGCCAGAGGTTATCTTGACGTTTGGGCCAGTTATGGGGCACCGGGAGCTTTACCTGCGACAGATCGCCCTCGATCGCGTAGGCGATCGCCAACTGCTCCCCCACTTGTTCCACCGTGCTCGTCAATTGGATTTCGGGTGCATCTTGGGAGTCAAAAACAGCGAGGGGAAAGGTTGTCATCGGTTTGTCTCAATGGCTAGCAGCAATGCAAGCTTGAATCTCGGTCGCCTGAGCCTCGATACTTTCCAAGAGTTTAAATTGTACCAATGCTCGCCGCAGATTCTGCTGGGGATCTTGCACTGCAAAATACACATTACCGGCTAGATAATCCGTGAAAAAACGCAGACCTAATTCCCAAGGCAGCAGACAAATGGCAGGATAAAGAAAATCGTATTCATTGACTAAGAGAAAATTCTGAGCCGCCGCTAGATAACCTGCCAATAGGCTTTGGCAGCGCTCTAGATCAAATTGCACGGCTTGCCAGTTTGGGGTTTCTTCCCCCAGCGGATTGCAGGCTGAGCGTAAACAATCGCCAATATCGTAATGGATGAGCCCCGGTTTGACGGTATCGAGGTCAATCAGGGCGATCGCCTGGCCGGTCTGGGTATCCAGCATAATGTTGTTTACTTTGGGGTCGCCATGCATCACCCGCAGGGGCAGCTTGCCCTCGGCCTTGGCTGTCTCTAAAATCCCCGCTAGGCTCTGACGCCGGGCAGCCACCATGCGTTGGCAATAGTCAATTTCCGGGCGAGGTGCAATCTCAGTTTGGGCGGCGATCGCATCATAGAGCGCTAGGTATTCTGGCGTGATATGAAACCCCGGTAACGTATCGACCAGTTGGGTCGGGTCGAGGTCACTCAAAAGCTGATGAAACGTACCCAGCCCCCGCCCGACTTCTCGGGCTTGCTGCGCTGTCTTGATCACATCGACGGTGTGGCCGTCGATAAAAGCGATCGCCCGCCAGCAGTCTCCTGTCGCATCAATATGATGATTGCCCCCATCAGCGACGCAGAGCACTTCGGGCACTTGCCAATGGGCCCAATGTTGACTCATTGGCTCGCTTTGGAGCTTGCCCTGGAGATGGCGGCAGAGCACCTGCAAGTTCTGCATGATGCCCCCCGGATTGGGGAACACCTGAGTATTGAGGCGCTGTAAAATGAAGCGATCGCAGTACTCATCCGTGCAACAGACCCGGAAGGTATGATTAATATTACCGCTGCCCCAAGCGCAAATATCCGTAATCTCGCTCTGGGGTTGAAACTGGCGGGCAATGGTCTGGAGTTGAGGGGTCATTAGGGTTGCACAGATAACGATTGCACATCTGAGATGCGCCTATCGTAGGACAGAGCTTGAACCCGAGACAAGTGCTCCATCTTACATTACCGATAGATCCCTCACTTCTGAAGCCAGAACAGGACAGATACTCAATGCTCGAAATGAGTCGATCTGAACGCGATAGTCCTGTGCTGAGATACAATGGGTACGTCTATTTTTGCATCATCTAAATAGACTATTTCAATATTTCTGATTCTCTACTTAAGAAGGTTTTCTCAGTACAGGAAAAAAAGTCAAAAATTGTAGGTTGGGTTGAAGCATGGATGCTGTTGGCGAAATTCATATTGCGTAACATCGGTGGCAGGCGGGACGCCTGCGCTACGGTTCTTTCCTTCAAAAAATCCCGTAGCGCGGGCATCTTGCCCGCCTTGGTTGACGGTAAAATCAGCGTTTTGCAAGTTAAGTTATATTTCGCCAACAGTATCAAGCATGAAACCCAACACCAATACTGCTTTAGGCGATCGTGTTGGGTTTCGTTATCACTCAACCCAACTTACAGCATCATGAGGGTTGCAGACAGTGCTTTTTTTGTCCTGTACTCAGGAAGATTTTTTATCCCTGAATTATCGTGATCGTAAGGTGGAAGTCTCTATTCGTCGTATCAGCAGTTGTACTGTTGTTGGGCTTGCTGTTTTTCTTCTCTGGTTATGAACAGACTTGGCAGTTGTGGAATATTCCGGTTATGACTCCCCATTTCGCCGATTTACGAATCATCACCCATGGCGCAGAATCGGCTGCTCAGGGTTACGATCCACTCTTGAATAACCCGGCTGATCCATGGGGTCGGCCCTTAAACTATCCCAGGATTTGGCAATTATTCTATGCCCTAGGACTAAACTCGTCTCACACCGTTGGCCTTGCCCTAGGATTTATTGCTTCCTTCTTGATGGGTATAATTCTCATCTTGCCCAATGCCAGTAATCGGACGCTCTGGCTCGTTACGCTAGCGCTAATTTCTCCCGCAACCCTGTTAGGCATTGAACGTGGAAATAATGACTTACCTGTTTTTTTTGTGGTTGCAGTCACGGTTTGTTTTGCCCAGACATCATCTGTCCTTGCCGACATTGGTATTCTCTTGGGAACAGTTTTAAAAGTCTTTCCTATTTTCGGCGCTTCACTCTTGCTAAGGATGAAGAAGCAACAGTTTGTCCAGCATGGGCTTGTGATTCTGTCGGTTACTTGCATTTATGTTGTGGCCAATGGGTCAGATCTCAAGCTAATTTCTCAAGCAACGCCCAGAGGGACGCAGTTGAGTTATGGCATGAATGTCGTTTGGATGGGCATTGACCAAATGATTAGCCATGCTTTTGCGCCGATCGCCCGTTTAACTTGCGTTGCCTTGGTGTTGCTTGCACTGGGCATTATCTATCTCGCCTGCACCCAGCCATTCAATTCAGATGTGACGCCGGATGAAGTAATCAACCTCGATGCCTTTAGAGCGGGTTCAAGTATCTATATGGGGACATTCCTCTTAGGAAATAACTGGGACTATAGACTGATATTTTTGATTTTTGTCATTCCTCAGCTATCGACTTGGATGACATCCTCTAGTCAGAGAACTCGCTGGCTTTCTAGGATAACATTGCTCACTATGTTTATTTCCATGTGGCATCTTCTGATTACTAAAGGGTGGAATCGCCTTACTGCGCAATTGCCTTTCCCCATTCTAAGGTCTGAGTTATATCCGTGGTTTCTGGATGAAATGTCGAACTGGTTGCTCTTTTTGTTACTGTGCTATCTTTTCGCTCTTACGCTGCCACCCTGGTTCAAAAGCTATCTTTGTAAACGGTAACTGACAATTTGCCAAGGGCGCAGCAACTGGGTGGTATCGATGGGGTCTTCAAGGAGGTTGGTTTGGCCCTGGAAGGTAACGGCTAATTTCGTTTCAACCTTTGACTCGACGACTTGCCCATAGGCTTCATAGGCTCGCAGAATATAGGTTTCTGGGTCTTGCTCACTGGGTTTGAACGCCATCAACATCAGGTGCGGATCAAGGTTGAAGCATGAGCCGGTTGGGGGCAGGGTTTGAGCATCTCCCCTGCCCCCCTTCGGAAGAGGGGGTGAAGTGATGGGTGTAGTGTCGAGGGGCTGATTTAACCGGGCAGCCCAATGGGGGGTTTGGGCGGTTTGCCAGGTTCCAGCGTGGGGATAGAGGGCATAGGTAAACTGATGCCGCCCCACGTCACAGCCGGGGTCGGGCCAGCGGGGGCTACGCAGAAGCGTTAGGCGCAATTGATTCGGCTGGGCATCGTAGCCATACTTGCAATCATTGAGCAGGCTAACGCCATCGTTCTCGTTACCGAGATCGGCCCATTGCAGCGCGGGCACTTCCCATTTGGCTTTTTCGGCGGGGGTTTGGGGGTTGGTGGGTCGGGTGATGGTGCCGCAGGGCATTGCGTAGCTGGCGCGATCGCTGCTGACGGTCAAGGGAAACGCGGTCTTGAGCAGCACATGGGTCTCTTGCCAGTCCACAGTCGTGCTCATCTTCAACAAAGGGGTTTGCTGCTCCAAAATATAGTCCTGCGTTAGACGTGATTGCTGGAATTGCCATTCGACGCGCAAACGCTGACGCACCGGGCCGTTTTCGAGCCATTGCCAGTTGCTCAGCGTCGGCGCAGACAGGGGGTGCTCAGCATAGTTCGGGTCAATGTTCCAAGCATCCCAATATTGCCCTTCGTCCTGGAAAAATTGAAGAATGTTGCCGGAACCTGAGAGGATGTCTCGTTGATGAACCCGATCCCAAAGTCGGGCGATCGCCCCGGTCTCCCCATCCAGCTCCACCCGTAGATATTGATTGTCTAAAACCGGATCGCTGGGGAATTCTGGCGTTGAACCTACCTCGCTCGGTTCGAGCCAAATCAGCGTGTAGCCGATCGCTGGCACGCCCACATTCACCAACAGACGCCCCTCCGCCGTCATCTGACAGGGTAGAGCGTTATGGTTGCCATCGGTTGCCCTTGCTCCCGATGCTGACCAGTTGAGTTCGACAACATCGGTGCGTTCAGCATTGACGCTGTTAAAGACCAGCCAGGGTTGCGCGTTTGAACTGGGAGGATTGGGCAGTTGGATCTGGGCGGCGATCGCCGCCAATGCCTCACCGCTGACCCGAGCCGCAACGTGCAATGCCCGATGCCAATCCTGGTTAGCGGTGACAAACACCTCCGGGATCGAGGTTCCCGGCAGAATGTCATGAAACTGGTTAAAGAGCACCCGCTTCCAAGCCTGCTCCAGCTCGGTTTTGGGGACGGGAAAATCACCCAGAAGCTGGGCGACGGTTGACCAGAGTTCCGCTTGCAAGAGCGTGATTTCGCATTGTCGATTCAGCCATTTTTGGTCAGCGTGGCTGGTGTAACAGCCCCGATGGAATTCCAGATAGAGCTCATCGTCCCAGGTGGGGGTGCTCGCCCCATGCTCGTCTCGGAGTAGGTCGAGGTAACGATCGCTGGTGCTAAAGCCGCTGCGGGGGAAAAACGGCGAATCGGCCCAGCGGCGTTGCACAGTGAGCATATCGCGGGTCGGGCCACCGCCATGGTCGCCGACACCAGGGAGCCAAAACATCTCGGAAATCTGCGTCTGCTGCTCCCATTGAACGGCATAGTCCGTCATGGTGTTGGGGTTGGTGTCCATGACACCTGCGATGTTGGGCGGTGACATCAGGGTAAAGACTTGGGTACCATCGGGCGATCGCCACCAAAAAGCCCCATGAGGGAACTCGGTTGAGTCATTCCAATGCAGCTTCTGGGTGACAAAATAGTCAATCCCGCCCAGGGCTAGAAGCTGGGGCAACTGCCAACAGAAGCCAAAACTATCGGTTAGCCAGGCCACTCGCGTCCGTTGACCAAAGGCCGCTTGGGTATAGGCTTGGCCGTAGAGCAACTGCCGAGCGATCGACTCGCCCGAGACTAAGTTAACCTCCGGCTCGACCCACATTCCCCCCACGGGGTCCCAAGTTCCGGCTTGGTGGGCTTTTTGGATCGCTTGAAACACCTCTGGCTGCTCAGTTTCCAACCATTCATAGATCACCGGGCTGGTATGGCAAAAGGTCAGCTCAGGGAAATCTTGCTGGAGCTGGAGCACAGAGCGAAAGGTGCGCTCGGCCACCCCATAGGTTTCGGCGGCTTCCCAAAGCCAAGCCATATCAAGGTGAGCATGGCCCAGGATGTGGAAACGGCGCTGCTGAATCCGTTCACTCAGAGGCAGGAGGCGATCGCGCAGGCATTGCAGTTCAGTTAAAAACGCCGTTTGATCACTGACGGTAGACCAGTCCAGGGAAGCGACGCTCGCTTCCAAGAATTCTGCCCGCTCGGGATAAAAATGACCCATATAGCGCTGCAACACAGCCAATTCATCGGCAACAAAACCGGGGTCAATGCCCCCATTCGCTTCATAATTGGCGTCATAGAGGAGGCGCGATGCCATAAAGCCGCCCACATCATGCCCCGGACTCACTAGCCGTAGCGTCACTGTGATGTCGTTATAGGGCTGGCTCTGGGGGCTCAAGACCACCCGGGCAGAGGAGTCAAATAGGTCTCCGGCTTGGGCAAGCTGGCCATTGATGAAAATCTGCGCATCGATCGCCCACCAGGTCAGGGCAAGGCGCAAACATAAGTTATCGAGCGGAAAACCGTCCCAGGCTCGTGGCAAGCGAAAAGTTTGCTGAAACCAGCGCACCTGACACCCTGCGGGCCAGACGATCGCGCCATCGTCGCGCAGCTGCACCGGAGCCCAAGATTGGGGGTCGAGCGGCTCGTGCTCCTGACCATAGGTCACATCCTGATCGGACATTTGCCAGTCGGCCTGGACATTTTTTTGCACGAGGTGGCGTAGGCGGGCAATGGTGGCGGTGATTTGGGGAAGGGGGATGTCGGCCATACCAGTCAGGGAACTCTCTCATCTTTACGATAGTGGGTTTTGTCCCGCGTCCTCATAACTTCCCCATTACGCCCTAATTAACGTGAGTTCTAGATCAGCAAACATTGCGAAAGACTCTAAAACTCAATGAAATCAACAATACTGGCTCCGATATTGCCGGAGTCTGAGGGGGCAATCTCCCCCTCAGCGGGAGGTGTCGGGGGGCTGGACCCCTGACAACCGGGTTTGACATTGAGATTTTAGTGCTGTGAGGAAGGCGATCGCTTCGCTTAACCGAGACCCAGGTTCATTAATCCACAAGCCTCAGCGCCAAACGAATCGCCGCCTTCATGCTCTCGGCATTGGCAATGCCCCGACCGGCAATATCAAAGGCCGTACCATGGTCGGGGGAGGTGCGGATAAAGGGCAGGCCGATGGTGGTGTTAATCGCCTGTTCAAAGCCCATGAGCTTGACCGGAATCAGCCCCTGATCGTGGTAGAGTGCCAAGTAAGCATCGGCCAGACCCGCGATCTGGGCATCGCGAAACCAGGCTTGACCCGGCTTGACCCACAGCGTATCCGGGGGAACGGGCCCCTGGAGCGTGACCTGGGGATAGCGCTGGCGCTGCTCGGCGAGCCAAGGGATCAGCCAATCGTGCTCTTCGGTACCCAAGTTGCCGTCTTCGCCACTATGGGGGTTGAGTCCGGCGATCGCAATGGTCGGCTGGGCAATTTTAAAGCGTTGCTCCAGCGTGCGAATCAACAGCGCAAGTTTCTGGCTCATCAGCTCGGGGCTTAGCTGTTGGGGCACTTGTTGTAGGGGAATATGGGTTGTGGCCAAGAGCGTGATCAACTGCCATTGGGTATGGGGCGATCGCGCCACAAATAGCATCCCGTAGTCAGCGGTTCCGGATTGACCGGCCAACACCTCGGTTTGTCCCGGATAGTCATGACCCGCCGCCTGCCAAAGCGATTTGGCGATCGGGGCAGTGACGATCGCGCCAAACTGCCCTTGGAGCGTGGCGGCGATCGCGGTCTGGAGCGTGTTAAAGCTCGCCGCCCCCGTCACCGCCGACCCCTCACCCCAGCGCACGGGTTGCGCAAGGGGCAGATCGACAATATCGAGTTGTGCTGGATTGATTACACCCAGGCTCTGAAAGTCTTGATAAGCCGCATCTAGAACCGTCCGAGCACCAAATAAAGTGAGGCGATCGCGGGGCAGTTCTGGATCGGCTAGGGCTTTAAGGATAATCTCCGGGCCAATGCTGGCCGGATCACCCAAAGTGATAGCCAGACGTTGAGGGATCATAATGTTATAGTTCGCAGTTTACAGTTCGCAGTTTACAGGTCGCAGCAGAGCTATAACACGAGGGAAAACACGCTTCTAAGAAGCAAATCTTGGATAAGTACATAACATCCCGAACCCACCCTGGTCGTCGCTACGCGAGACCGCCCCTCCCGAGAGGGGATGTTTGACTAAAAAATCTCCGACCGGGAGGAGTACCCTCGACCGAGGGGGGAGGTGGGTTGGCCCACGCTGCTTCTTGGCAAAAATTGCTTTCGCGTTTCTATCCGTCCTTAGCGAACTCAGAAGCTCTGAACCCTGAACTCTACCCCTAGGCATCCCCCACATTCGTTTACAATACCGAAAGATTTAAACTGAATTTAAGGATTAGGAAATTAAACCATGGGCGCGACAGACATTATGTTCAACGCAGCAATCTTGTCCTCTACTTTGATCCTGGTGGGTCTGGGCTTGGGCTTCTTGCTGCTCAAACTACAAGGTGGCGCTGAGTAATTTGCATAGGTTAGGACGCTGATGAAAGTTGCCATCACTGGAGCCACTGGCTTTGTCGGTAGTCGGCTAACGGCCGAACTGGTTAAAACCGGCCATGCTGTGGTCGTATTGACGCGATCGCCAGACGCGGCCCAAACCCTCTTCCCCCCAGCCGCCTTTCCCAATCTAGAGATTGTGGCCTATAATCCAGTCACCTCAGGCGACTGGCAAAGTCGCCTCTCCGGCTGTGAGGCAGTGGTGAATTTAGCCGGCGCTTCCCTGACTGAGCAACGCTGGACCCCAGCGCGGAAGCAGGAAATTTCAGCCAGTCGTATTCTGGGAACCCAAAAATTGGTGGCGGCGATCGCCCAAGCCGACCCTAAGCCACAAATACTTGTCAATGCTTCAGCCATTGGTTACTACGGCTTTAGCGAAACAGCAACCTTTACCGAGTCCGATCCGCCAGGGGATGACTTTTTGGGAAAACTGTGTCAGCAATGGGAGAGCGCCGCACAGCAAGTACAAGCTCACGGCGTTCGTCTGGTGGTTTTGCGTCTGGGGATTGTGTTGGGCAATGGCGGGGCGATCGCCAAAATGATCCCTGTGTTTCGCCTCTTTGCCGGTGGACCCATCGGTAGCGGCCAGCAATGGTTTTCTTGGATTCACCGCGAAGATGTGGTGCGACTGATCATCAAGAGCCTCCAGAATCCACAACTGCAAGGGGTGTACAATGCCACCGCTCCCCATCCCCTGCGGATGGCGGAATTTTGTCACGTGCTGGGGAAAGCCATGAATCGCCCGTCTTGGTTGCCGGTGCCCAAATTCGCCCTAGAGACATTGTTGGGGGATGGGGCAGTTGTAATGCTGGAGGGTCAGCAAGTTTTGCCGAAGGCATTGGCGGCGATCGGCTTTAACTTTCAATACCCCACAGCTCAAGGGGCGATTGAAGAAGTGCTCTCCCATTATTAGGAGCTGTGATCATGTTAGATTCAAGCTTTGACAAAGGCTGGCTTACAGCCCCTCTTTGCTGTTGTGTAGGTGGGGCGTTTTATCCCTTGTCCCATCAGGCTTCCGTAATGAATTGATGGCACGCCCTGATGACTCGCATTGTGACCCCCAAAAATCACAAACGTGCGGGAGAGTTTCAAACCTTCCCCTACCGATTAGATGACAATCTGGATTAACGAACAACTTGACCCCATCGGCATGGTGTATGCCTGCATTGCCTGCTGCGACGCGCAAATGGCGCAAGATTGCCATGCCTCATTTGAAGCTGATCTTTCGACGGAACAGAAAGCGGCAGGCTGGCAGGCGCGATTGCGCACCGTCGAGTCCTGGGAAGAGGTTCCAGTCAATTCACTGAAGTTGAGTTGAGCATGTTTCTAAGAAGATCCAGGGCGGGCGAGATGCTCGCGCTACAGATATCGAGTCGAGAAGAGCCGTAGCGCAGGCATCCTGCCTAACACCGAACAGAATCTCCCTGGAGAATTTTTTTTTGCGTATTCGCAGGAGCATTCTTGAGCAATGGGCTTAAGCCACCACAAACTGCTGCAAATCGACACCTTCGTCCTTGGCAACCGCCGCTAAACCCTTGCGTTGCACGGTCTTAAGTGCCTTAGTGGAAAGCTTAATGCGGACAAAGCAATTGCCCTCGGCCCACCAAAGACGCTTCCATTGTAAATTTGCCTGTTGCAGCTTTTTGGTACGACGATGGGAGTGAGAAACAGCGTAAGCGTTGTTGGCTTTTTTTCCAGTCAGTTGGCAGCGGCGAGCCATGAGTGACCTCCGGGGCAGATATTACTAAAGTGGGCAATCAAAACGGATAATGACGATCTCCAACTATAGCGTGCTTCTCTCCTTGTGCCAATACCAAGGTCCCAAATTCAACCGTTTCCCCAACAGGGTAGGATAAGGCAGAGAACACGATCAGCCTGGCTTGAAACAGCGCCATTGAATCGGCTATGAGTAATGCCTCCTCAACTCCCCAGCCCTGGGGAACTCCCCTCCAGCCTCCCGGCAAACGCCTGTTACTCCTGGGTTCTGGCGAGCTGGGACGGGAAGTGACCCTTGAAGCGATGCGTTTGGGACTCGAGGTGATTGCGGTGGACATCTATGCCCATGCACCGGCCATGCAAGTAGCGCACCGCTCTCATGTGATTGATATGTTTGATGACGAGCAACTGCGATCGCTCGTCCTTACCGAAAAGCCCGACTTGATTGTGCCGGAAGTGGAGGCGATCGCCACTGATACCTTAGCTGACCTAGAACGAGAGGGCTGGCGAGTGATCCCCACCGCCCGAGCCACCCAGATCACGATGAACCGGGAAGGGATTCGCCGCCTAGCGGCTGAAGAATTGGGGCTCAAGACCTCACCCTATCGCTTTGCCCATACCCAGGAAGAATACGAAGCGGCTGTGACAGAACTGGGTTTGCCCTGTGTAGTCAAGCCGATTATGAGTTCCTCGGGCAAAGGCCAGACCACGATCCGCTCCGAACATCAAATCCATCAGGCTTGGGACTATGCCCAGTCCGGCGGCCGACGCAAGGGCACCAGTGTGATTGTGGAAGGGTTTATCCCTTTCGACACCGAGATTACCCTCCTGACCGTACGGGCGATCGACGGCACCTTCTTTTGTCCCCCGATCGGGCACATCCAGGTGGATGGCGACTATCGAGAGTCGTGGCAGCCCTGTGACTTGTCTGAACAGACCGTGCAAGCAGCAGAGGCGATCGCCAGGCAAATCACCGAGGCACTCGGGGGCTGGGGAATTTTCGGTGTGGAGCTGTTTATTGCTGGTGCACCGACGGAGCCTCAGACGGTCTACTTTAGCGAAGTCAGCCCCCGGCCCCACGACACCGGCATGGTGACAATGATTAGCCAAAATCTCTCAGAGTTTGAGCTGCATGTCCGGGCAATTTTAGGACTGCCCATTGGCCAGATTGACCTGATTGGCCCCGGTGCCTCAGCGGTGATTCTGGCCGAAGACTACAGCGATGCGCCAACTTATAGTGGCATTGAAGCCGCGCTACAGGTCCCCACCAGTAAGCTGCGTCTCTTTAGTAAGCCGACCTCCCGCCCCAACCGCCGTATGGGCGTGGCGCTGGCGCTCGGTGCAACCGCCAGCGAAGCCCGAGCGCGAGCCCATGACTGTGCGATGCAGGTGCAGGTTCACTAAGCTCCATTCAACATCAGTCTTTGAGCACATGATCATACTGATCCCAAATCCGTCAATATAGATCCCAAATAAAACTGGGACGAGGGCTGAGACTTCGACTCCGCTCAGTCCGGGGCTTGTCGTTCGCGCAGCGTCCCCAGCGGGAGAGCCCGGCCGCTCTGACTATCCCTCCGGGAGGCTTCGCCAACGACAGGCTCAGTCTTCGCTAGTATCCTGCACTTTTATTTTGGGTCTTTAATCCGGATTTACTTTGAAAATAGACAATGTTAATACTCTTGCACCAAGTAAATGAAGCTAGCGAGATCCCCCCGGCTA
>JBCDEB010000078.1:0-31457 GCA_039180005.1 Cyanobacteria bacterium P01_G01_bin.54
ATTTACTATATCTTGCACGTTATCCGGTGGATGGCTTTCTTGCTACTCCACGCCAACACGCGTTTCAGTTTATCATTGACTCATTTATTCTTTAGTACTCCTGCTCGATTAACCCTTGATGCAAAACTGTCCGGACTATTGCTAAGAAGCACATTCATCAGGTCGTGATTTACCTGCGTCAGCGTTCTTCTCCGTTGGTTGAGGAAACCGTATTCCGTTTGCAGGGAATGACCCATCGTTTTAAGGTGATTCGCTTGTGGGAGCAACCGATCGAGGTGTTTTGGAATGCATCCGGTTTGTTGCCCTTGGCGATTCTCTCAGCAGCCGCGAATGAAGATGCAGAATCTTTGTTAGAGCGGATGAAGGGACGGGTCGGTGAATTAACAGTAGATGTGGGGATGCAGGGAAACTTAGAGACGGCAATGGCGGTATTTGCTGGATTAAAATTGGAGTTAGCTGTAATTAAGCGGATTATGAGGAGTCGAGCGATGCGAGAGTCAGTGTTCTACCAGGATTTGGTTCAGGAAAGCGAGAAGCGCGGTATTGAGAAGGGGCGTCTGATGATGTTGCGACAGATTGTCCAGATTTTGCAGGGATGGGGTTTTCCCGTAGAGCGACTGTTGAAGCTGGTTGGCATCACCAGTGCGGAACTAGAGGGTGAAGCGCAAACAGAAGAGTAGTACTCTCTCCCGGTTTGAACCGCGTTTCTATTCTCTCCAATTAAAGTCTGGGGCTAGGGGCTGTCATCATTCAGATTTCAAACCATTGCTGCATCCAGCGTACAGCCCCTTTCCCTGTTGTTTGGGTCGGGCGCTTTATCGCTTGTTCCATCAGGCTTCTGAAATTAATTGATGACGCGCCCTAATCCCCCTCAGATTGCCCCAGACTGAATCAAGTTAGAGCGTCCTCCTACCCCAAATGCTGCTCGGCCACCGCCACCAACTCACTCGTCCAATGCTCCGCCGCCTGAGCATCCGCCGCCTCCACCATCACCCGCACCACCGGCTCAGTCCCCGACGCCCGCACCAACACCCGCCCTTGAGCCCCGAGGTCTTGCTCTGCCTGGGCGATCGCCCCCTGCAACGGTTCACAGTCCTGCCAATGGGCGCGGCGATCGCGGTCTTCCACCCGCACATTGCGCAACAGTTGCGGATAGGTCGTAAAACTCTGCTCCCGTAGCTGGGCGAGTGACGCCCCCGACGCCTGCACCAACGCCGTCAAATGCAGCGCCGTCTGCAACCCATCCCCCGAAACACTGTGATGATGGCAAAGAATATGCCCCGACTGCTCCCCACCGAGCATTGCCCCCATTGCAAACATCGCCGCCTGCACATGTTGGTCGCCCACGGGCGTGCGGTGCAGCCGACCGCCGAGCTGCTCCCAAGCCCGCTCAAAACCCAGATTGGCCATCACCGTGCCGATCAGTAAATTCTTCGGCAGTTGACCCTGCTGCATCAGTTGCTGACCCCAGAGATAGAGGATATAGTCGCCATCCACAACTTGGCCTTGGCCATCCACCGCCATAACGCGATCGGCATCGCCATCAAAGGCAAAACCCAGATCCGCCTGGTATTGCTGCACCGCCGCCTGGAGGGGCTGGAGATGGGTCGAGCCACAGCCCACATTGATGCGATCGCCATCCGCCTGGGTATGCAAGGAAAAAACTTCAGCCCCCAAACTCCGAAAGACCTGGGGTGCCGTGTGAACCGCCGCCCCCCAAGCCAAATCCAAAACCACCTTGAGCCCCCGGAAATTCACGTTACCGACGGTCTGCCGCAGCATATCAGTGTAATGCTGCACCTGCTCCGGCTGCGCCTGATAGCGACCCCAAGGCGCTGAAACAATCTCGCCTGTCCATTGGCCGCGAATCCCTGCTTCAATCTGCCGCGCCAGGGCTTTGGGCAGTTTCGTGCCCTGCGCACCAAAAAACTTGATGCCGTTATCGGCAGGTGGATTATGACTGGCGGAAATCATCACGCCGCCGATCGCCGGGGTGAGCTTCGTTAAGTAAGAAACACAAGGCGTCGGACAGAGACCCACATGCCAGACCGCTAAGCCCGCTGCCGTCAAACCCGAGGCCAGAGCGGTGGCCAGCATATCGCTGGAGTTGCGGGAGTCTTGGCCGAGAATCACTGGGCCCGTCTGCTCCGGTTGCTGACGCAACACCTGGCCGGCCCAATAGCCCACTTCGATCGCCAGACTGGGACTGAGCAACTCCCCGGCGCGGCCGCGAATGCCGTCAGTGCCAAAGAGGGCACTGGCGGGCAAGGTCTCGGGTTGAGCGGCGATCGCCCCCAACCCCAGGAGCGAGGCGGCAGGGGCGATCGGAGGGACAACAGGCGGGACAGTAGGACGGGAGATTGGGGACATAACCATAGTTTTCGAGACTCCTCACACGTAAAAAATGAATACTTTCAGGATGTTCACACCACATGAACAGCCCTATGGTAAGCAGTTCAGCGGCTGGCGTCCAGTTTGCGGTGCCCAATACAGTCCATAACCCTCCTTATTTCTTGGCAACCATCAAGCTCGAGCAATGTTTACTGAGAAATCGGCTTGTCAGTATGCTATAGATTATTCCGGGTATGGATAAGATCAAAAAAGGTAAAAATACACTCAATAAGGTAAGAACTACTATCAATATTTCCGATGAAGAGTCGATCAATAAATTGGCAACAATAGCGATGCTCGCAAAGGCGGTAAACATGAGCAAAAATCCTATGCCCAAACTCATGCCAGACCAAATTGGCCAACGTCGCCAGGCAGGACAGTAGCGTCTGAGCACAAGAGTTTGGCAAATCCCAACCCAGAGCCCACCTACAAGGATGGCAACGGCGATCGCAGCCAGTACAGCAAGGGGATGTCTCTCGGTTCCTACAAAATAAGGGCAGACACTTCCCATTATTATTGCAATCACGGAAATAAAACCAAACTCTGTCAGCCATAACCATAAGCTGGGAATGGGCAGAAAAGACTGTAGGGTAAACCATTGCAATAGTCCAATCAAAAAACCAAAAATTGCGCCTACCATTAAGCCTAAAACAGCAGCAGTTTGAGGGGTCTGGAAGAGCCGTTCAAGATGTTGCCTGTTGTCCGCGACAAGGGCCACCATCCATGGACTGAGAAAAGTACCGACTGCGATCGCCACTGCGTTACTCGCAATCCATTGGGAGGCAAAATGCGTTTGAAAATAGCTCCTCAGACCCATGAGTTTTAACTTGAACATAAGGACTCAACCAAACCGCAGCGTCGTCAACACAAAACGGAGGATAAACACCATTGCCAAAATCCAAGTGATCATGGGCACTTCGCTAGTACGACCCGTCACCACTTTGGTAAAGGGGTAGAGAATCAAACCCGCTGCCAGACCCTCCGCAATTGAGAAACCGAAGGGAATAAAGAAAATCGTCACAAACGCCGGAATCGCCTCGGTTAAATCCTCCCAACGGATGCGTTGCACATTGGCCATCATCATCACCCCCACAATCAGCAACGCCGGAGCCGTGGCAAAGGCGGGAACTGCCTCGAAAATAGGTACAAACAGCAGGGCAACAAGAAACATCAGCGCCGTAATCACCGCCGTAAAACCGGTGCGTCCCCCTTCGGCAACTCCCGCCGCCGACTCCGCAAAGGTGGTTACGGTCGAGGTTCCCAGCAGCGCCCCCGCTGTCGTTGCCACGGCATCCGCCGTGAGCGCCTGATTGGCCCGAGGCAGTTCACCCTTTGCATCGATGTAGTTCGCCTGAGTGCCTACGCCCATCAGCGTGCCGATCGTGTCAAAGAGATCTACAAACAGAAAGACCAGCAGCACCGCGATAAAGTCGATGAGATTGCTGCCATTGATGCCGCTCAAACCAGCAAACGCCTGACCGACCAAATGCGTGGGCAAGACGGGCAACGCCATCACTCCGGTGGGTGCTTTGGTGACCCCCAATAGCCAGGCCAAAAGAGATGTACCTGCGATCCCCCAGAGTAGCGCTCCCTTGAGGCGTCGCACGATAAACAGCGCTGAGAGCAGAATGCCTACGGTTGCGAGCAGGGTGGCGGGTTCTTGGAAGCTACCGAACGCAGTCTTGGTGACGTCGTTGCCAATGATTAAACCCGCGCCCCCGGTTTCAGTCGAGCCACTCACGCCAATGTAAGCCAGAAATAGACCAATCCCCACGGTGGTTGCTGCCTTGATACTGGCAGGCACGGCGGCGATCAAGTGACGGCGAACATTGGTAATGGTCAGGGCAATAAAGATTAAACCCTCGATAAACACGCAGGCCAAGGCCACGCGCCAGTCAATCCCCAGACCTAAGACCACGGAATAGGCAAAGAAGGCATTCATGCCCATACCGGGCGCTTGGGCAAAGGGATATTTGGCGTACAGGCCCATCACCAAGGTGCCGATCGCCGCCGTCAGCCCCGTAACCACAACCAGTTCTCGAAACAGATCGCCGGACTCGTTTAAAAACACCGCATCTGAGAGGATCAAGGGATGCACCACCAGGATGTAGGCCATGGTCATAAAAGTGGTTAACCCGGCCAAGATCTCGGTGCGGAAGGTGGTCTGATATTCGGCAAAGTTAAAATAGCCCGCGATCGCCGCCTGCCAACCGGAATCGGGCGGGGGGGATGAGGAGGGTTGGTCGATACCCGTCTGATTCATTGAAGTTGCTCCCAAAATCACCTCCAAGCATACCCCTCAAACATTGCTCGGCCGATGATGCTGATGCCAATGGTGGGCAATCTCAATGCGGCGACAGAGCCAGACGCGATCGCGCGCTTGGACATAATCCAGAAAACGCGCCAGCGCTGCCGCCCGACCGGGTCGTCCCGCCAGGCGACAATGCAACCCCACGCTCATCATCTTCGGTGCGGTTTCCCCTTCGGCATAAAGCAAATCAAAGGCATCCCGCAGATAGGTAAAAAACTGCTCCCCCGAGTTAAACCCCTGGGGCGTGGCGAAGCGCATATCGTTGTTGTCGAGGGTGTAGGGAATCACTAGATGAGGTGGGTCGTAATCCTGAACCCAATAGGGCAGATCGTCAGCATAGCTGTCGGCATCATAGAGAAAGCCGCCTGCCTCGACCACAAGCTGACGGGTCTGGGGACTGTTGCGCCCAATGTAGATGCCCTGGGGACGGCTGCCCGTGGCTTGGGTATGGAGGGCGATCGCCGTTTCCAGGTGCTCCCGCTCCTGCGCCACGCCAAAATATTGATAGTCAATCCAACGATAGCCATGGCTGGCAATTTCCCAGCCCGCCGCCTGCATGGCCGCCACCGCCTCCGGGTTGCGCATTAGGGCCATTGCCACACCGTAGACTGTCACTGGAAGTTCTCGGCTGGTGAAGAGGCGATGCAGCCGCCAAAAGCCCGCCCGACTGCCGTATTCATAAATCGACTCCATACTCATATGGCGCAGACCCTGGAAGGGCTCAGCTCCCACAATCTCAGAGAGAAAGGCTTCCGAGGCGTTGTCACCATGGAGCAGACAGTTTTCGCCGCCCTCTTCGTAATTGATTACAAACTGCACCGCTAGACGGGCTTGACCGGGCCATTTGGGGTCGGGGGGGTGTTGGCCGTAGCCGACTAAGTCGCGGGAGTAGGGGGTAGACATGGGTGAATCAATTTGATGTCTACTGCAATGCTGTTTTCAGCAGGTCTGAATCTGCAAAGGAACGATAAAAGAAATCGTACTCTAAATTCTCTTTGGGTAACGCTTGAAGATACTGCCAGGTTTGCTCAATCAAATCGATATTATCCGCTTTATGAGCTGCCTCCTCTAAGTCCGAGAAATAGAGGGGATATTCAGGGCCAAGATATTCAACGATAGGGGGTAGGGGATTCACTAACATAGGGGTATTTCTGGCGATGCATTCAACGACAGTATTATTGGCAGAAGAATCATATAAGTGGATAAAGACAACGGTTGTGCTCAGCAGCGCTTCATAGCTGTCATTATCTAGGAACTTTAGGGTCTGTGCTGCGGTAGTGTCTACTGGATGGCCGATCGCCGCTAACTCATGGGACAATGCTTGCTGAAAGTGTTGGATATTTGCTGCACTCGTCGGTTGCAAAATTGCTTTTTTCAGTGGATCGATAGGAAGTTCATAAATCGAGTGTAATCGTCTGAGCCACCACCCCACTTGGACAACTTTGGGGGTATCCGTTGTTTGGTAGGCAGCCCAGTCAAAGAATTTACGGGGCTTCGCTGTGGGGTGTTTCAAGGTTGTGATGGGAATCCCTGGAACATGGGCTAGATACCAATCGCTTAGATATTGTGAAAAGGTAATAATGCCACGGCAATAACTCAGGCTTTCTTGCCAAGAATCGAGCGTAATAATTTGTTGAGGGGCTGAATCATATTCATGCCATTCTGGAATTCCTGGTGGATTATGGGCAAAACCGATCCAAGGCTGATCGTAGGGAGGGGATTTGAGCATCTTTTGACCGAGAATTGACGGGCCAAAGCTCGCTTCAATAAAGGAGTCGAGTAACACTGCATTGTCCTGCAAAACGGGCTCGACGTTGAGGAGTGGCTGCAAGACGCTTAAAACACCACCCCAACCATGTTGACCTTCACGTCCAACTTCATTGATCAACTGTAGGCGGGGCTGTGTTTTTGGGTGCTCTAACATCATGTTGGTTCTAGACAAAAAAGTAATTGGGCGTTTGAGCAGGATGATTCACTACAGCATAATTCGCTGCAGCGGTTAATCAGCAGGGTGTTGGTGCGTTAACACATCTGGATCAATCCCCAACTCCCGTAGCTTAGCGGCCAACTGCTCATTTTTGCGCCGTTCCTGTGCCGTCTTCTCCCGCTCTGCTTCAGTCGCTGCCTCTGCTTGTTCAGCCCGCTGGCGCTCCTGCTCAGCTTGCTCTTGTCCGGTTGGCAGTAAATTGCCCGCTGCATCCCACCACCGCAACCAGGGGAGTTCCATATTTTGATATTGCCCGGGCCAGATGCCCAGCTCTACATCCAATTTGGCAATGGCAAACCGCCCTTGGGCGTTGGCAGCGAGGCGTTGATAGCGGTTGGCCCGGAGTTCATAGACCTCGACTTGGGCTTTTTGGACTTCATAGATGGCATAGTAGGCGGGACGGATCGCGGTTTCATAGACCCAAAATTTACCCGTCCAAGGCGTCTGATCCCGCTCTTCTGTCCCGGTTCCCGAGACAAACTCAATTACAATATCGGGCGGAATAATTTCTTGCCACAACACATAGGAACGACGGGCTTGGCCATCCAGTGTCGGTGGCACATTGGGCACATAAAACCAGTCTGGGGCTTCTGCGCCTTTCTGGGGTGGTTGCATCGATCGCCAGTAAATGCCGCTGTCCTGACCAATACAATATTGTCCGTCGGGATGCAGGCGATCGAGCACCGGACGAATCGATTCGGTGAGTAGAATGCTCTGGGGATGTTCCTGAAAGTTCTTCACAAAGGTGCCATCTTCACAGGGGAGTTGGGTGTGATCAGGGAGGGGAGTAAAGGTTTCGACGGAGGTCATCAGAAATTTAGGAATCGTAAGGGAGAGGATGGAAACCCCTATCGTTCAAGCATGGGAAGGAAATTTTCTCCCCTGCACAACAGGTGCCCGAGAGGGCATAAGTTAACCACTAGCCGAAGCTATAGGCGTATCCATCCTTTCTGTGGACTTTGCGGCAGTACTTGGCATTGATGCCTTGTACTAAGCCATTGGTGGTCGAGATATTGAAAGACCCCGTTGAGCGAACCGCTACACGCCCAACGTGAGTGCCAGCCTTCTTGCCCTTGGGCACATCAGCACGAACGATGTCGCCCGTCTGAAATCCACGAACAAACTTGTGCCGAGGCACATAACGCTTGGGAAAGCCAAGCTTATCTGTGCGACACATCTGGCGAGTTCCATGACCGGTTGCCTTAATTTGCAGTGACTGAGATGTGAGAAGCTCTAGGCTCTTTACCTCCCCAACACACGCAGCATCCAACCAATGGTCTCTCGGGAGTTTGAGGCGGCAGCGGTTGAACTTCGTCTGCCCGCCCGTCCCGGTCTGCACGGGTAGACCCGTCACCTTGAGCGCGTTGAATAATACCCAACGAGTAGAGTTCACCGCAGCGGCATCCTTCAAGGGTGCTTGGGACTGCTTAAGGATATGCGTCAAAAGATTGGGCTTCCCAGAGAGGAAATCGGCAACCGCTTGATTCCCCTTTGCCTGGTTGCATGGGCGGCAAGCTAAGGTCAGATTGCTGACCCGGTTACTACCCCCTTTGGACTGGGGCTGAATGTGCTCAATCTCCAAGGGGATGTCTTTTTCGCCACAATAGGCGCATTCCCTACCCCATTTTTCGAGCAGGTATTCTCGTACTTCGTAGCCGGCCAGCTCCCCCTGTTGGTATTCAGCGCCTGAGATTTCAGGGTTTTGAATGCTCTGAGTGTCAAACCGCACCAGCTCTTGTGCAACGATGTTGATGGCGCAGAACCGACGCAATCGGTTGACCCAGGTTATCACCGTAGATGCCCGATGTTGGAGAGATGGCGGGAGCCATCCGTTTGGGCGGGTACGGTTGAGAAACCGGGGTTGACGGTAGCGAGTTTTACGGCTGCGCCGACTCCGCCGGAGTTGGCGACGGGAGAGGAGGGATGCTTTGATGGCTTGCCCTCGGTGCTGAAGATTGGCTCCCCAGAGAACTTGGTTGCCTTTCAAGATGGCGATTCCGGTGGTTTTGGAACCGGGATCGAGCTTGAGTTGACAGGACTCAGGGGTTTCGTTCACCACCTTTGTAAGAATGATGGTAAAGGGGTAGCGCCGATAAACGGCGGCTTTCCCTGCACTCAAGAGTCGCCGTGCTGTCCCTGGCTTGCAGGGGGTTAGCGGCTTCTTTTGGGTATCCATTACGAGAACGAAGTTAGACATGGTGTTGTCTATAAACTTTTCAGTAATGTTCGCTTCGCCAATGTTTTAAAAGTTTGTCGTGCTCAAGACACTGCTTTAACTCCCTAGGGCTGTTTAATCTTGAGCCTCAGAGCGTGGGGCTAGCGACGCACTCCACGGTGAGATGGCTTTCAAAACGTAGTCCTAGAAGGACTTAAGCTGGTCAGGTATCAGGGTTTCTCAATCCCCTCGCCTTTCGGTATGGGGTTGGCTCCTGGTGGAGTTCCTGACGGGGGCATCAGTACGAGGATGAATTTATGGTAGCGCGATCGCGTTGGAGCGCCAGTCATACCCCAATCCAAATCCTCTGTAGGGGAGGGTTTGATGAGAGTTTAGAAAATAAATCGGAAATCCCGTAGGGCAGGCGTCTCGCCTGCCAAGGGTTTAGAGCCTTCTGCAATTACCGGATTAAATTCTTAACCTTCATGAAACCCTCCCGAACGGGGTGATTTTTAAAGTGTACAATGCAGATTCTAGAATCAAGCTAATTGTGTTCAGTTGGGCTAGCATAGGCAAAGCCTGTATAGAACAAGCGGTCTGAGTTATGGCTGTGTTAACGACTGAACAAATCCAGATCTATTGGCAATCCATCGCTCGGGATCAAAAATTGCAGCCTCGGCGTAGTCGTTATGTGACGACCGATGTAACAGGGGAGATGTTACCCCAAGCTTCTCCTGAAACGTTGGCTGAAGGGGCGATCGCTCCCTTTGCCCTGTTTGCAGACTACGACCTAGAGCTAAAGGTGCAAGAGCGCTTAGAGCTGCCGGAACCGGATCGCCCAGAGGCACAACGGGAAGTAGCGCGAGAACCAGAACCCAAAAAAATTGAGACATATAACGTGCTCGAAGGCATCCTGAAATATGCCGAGGAACATGTGCTGCTGGTGGGCAAGCCCGGATCAGGCAAAACAACAGCGCTGGAGCGGTTGCTCGCCGAAGGTCAGTTGATTGAGGGACGATTGCCGATCGCCCTGCGTCTGCGGGATTTAAACCCGAAAGCTGATCAGCCTATGTTGGCGCGATTGCAACTAGAGTTGGGGAATCGGGGTTTAGCCTTGGGTCTGGAACAGGTGCAGGATTTGTTGCAACAGGGACAGTTTTTGCTGTTGTTGGATGGCATCAATGAGCTGCCGAAGTCGGGATTGCGGCGGCAGGTTCAGGATTTTCGGGAGCGGTATCGGGCGACGACGCCGATGATTTTTACAACCCGACCGTTGAATGTGGGCGTGGATTTGGGCATTGAGAAGCGACTGGAGATGAAGCCTCTCTCAACTGAGCAGATGCGGGAGTTTGTGCAGCAGCATTTGGGCAGTGAGCAGGGGGAGGTGCTGTTGAAGCAGTTGGGCGATCGCCTGCGGACGTTTGGCGAGACACCGTTGTTGTTGTGGATGATTTGTGGGTTGTTCTCCAAGACGGGTGAGATTCCGGCGAATCTGGGTTTGGCGTTTCGGATGTTTGTTCGGGTTTATGAGGAGCAAAAAGAGCTGGCGGAGGAGCGGTTCTGGCAGTCGCGGTTTTTGCAGGCGTTGGCGTTTGCGATGATGCCCCAGGGGGGCGATCCGTTTGGCTTGCGGTTGCAGGTGTCGCGGCAGGAGGCGGAGGAGGTGTTGGCGCAAGTTTTGGGGATTTCTCTCTTTGCGGCTTCGGAGAAGTTAACGGTGTTGCTGAGTACTCATTTGCTTCAGGTGGCGAGTGGGGATGAGTTGGAGTTTAAGCACCAGTTGTTTCAGGAATATTATGCGGCGGAATGTTTGTTGGGGCAGTTGGCTGGGTTGAGTGATTTAGCGTTGCAGAAGTGGTATCTGAATTTGTTGGATTGGACGGAGGCGGTGGCGTTGGTGGCGGGGTTGGTGCAGACGGAAAAGGAGGCAGTGCGATTGGTGCGGTTGGGGTTGGAGGTGGATTTGTATTGGGGATCGCGGTTGGCGGGGGAAGTGGCGCAGGGGTTTCAGGCGGTGACGGTGGGGTTGTTATTTAAGAAGCCTTGTTGGCCGATGCAATGTTACGAGTGCTGGCCTCCAGCAGAATCTCGTCCTGTCGTGTTCCAAACTCAAGAAACTCTGGACTTTCCTAGATCTTTATGTGCAATGGAGATGGTGGAAAAATTAGTCAGTTATACAGTTATTTCGGACTTACTTAAGGCTTTAGAAGATAAGGATTCATTCGTACGCAAAAGTGTAGCTGAGGCATTAGGCGAGTTGGGTGATGAAGCAGCGATCCCTGGCTTACTTAAGACTTTAGAAGATCAGGATTCATCTGTACGTGAGAGAGCAGTAGATGCATTGGGCAAATTAGATAGTGAAGCGGCAGTCCCTGGCTTAATAAAGGCTTTAGAAGATTGGGATTTTCGTGTACGTGAGAGAGCAGTAGATGTATTGAAAAAATTAGGCAGTGAAGTGGCGATCCCAGGTTTACTCCAGACCTTGGAACATCATGACTCAGATGTGCGTGAGAGAGCAGTAGAAGTGTTAGGTGAACTGGGCAGTGAAGTGGCAATTCCAGGTTTACTCCAGACCTTGGAACATCATGACTCAGATGTGCGTGAGAGAGCAGTAGAAGCGTTAGGGAAACTGGGCAGTGAAGCAGCAATTCCAGGTTTGCTCCAGGCTTTAACAGATCAGGATTCATCTGTGCGTTGGAGCGCAACAAAGGGGTTGGAAATACTGGGTAGTCCAAAACCACTCGCTAGTCTTTGGCGAATTCAGCAACAACAAGCGACGGAATATCTTGACGAAGTTATTCAAACTATCCAAAACCGCTGCAAACTCTACAACTACGAAATCAGCCAACTCCCCCTCCCCATAGACCAAACTTCAGCGCCCCAAACCGTACAATACGATCTACGCGGAGCACAGATCGGCAACCTTGCCAACACCGTCCACGGCAACCAACAGACCCACGCCCCCCAGGAGCCGCAACCATGATCCAAAGCCTTGAAAACCAACAAATGATCCTGGGCACATTTACCCAAGCCCTAAACGATGCCAAACCGATGATTCGGGCCAAAGCCGCTGAAACCTTGGGTAAACTGGGTATCGCCGCCTCAGCCCACGACTTGCTGCCTCTGCTCAATGATCCAGACCGTGAGGTGCGCATTCAAGTCGCCCAAGCCCTCGGCAACCTGCGCAATCCAGAAATTATCCCGCAACTGTCTTTTGCCCTCTCCGACGCCGATCCCGCCGTTCGGGCTGCGATCGCCGAAGCCCTCGGCAAAATTGGCGGTGAACAAGCCATCGACTATTTACTCAAGTTCCTGAGCGACGCCGATCCCCTTGTTCGAGCCAGAGCCGCCTATGCCCTTGGACAAATTGGCACAGAAGAAACGCTGCTGCTATTGCTGAACTATGTTTCTGACCCTGACGAAGACGTGCGCTTTCGGATTGTTGAGGCGATCGGTGAAATTGGGGCCCGTGGATGATCCAAAATCCCGCCATCCGCAAACAGATCATTGAGACCTTAGGCGAAATTCTGTTGCAGGAGCAGAGTCTTCGCAACAAAATTAACGCAGCGGAAACCCTGGCAAAATTGGGGCATGAAGAGGCAATCCCCTACTTGCTAGCTGCATTAGAAAACGTGTCCGATGAAAACTTCTTTGCAGCAATTAACCATTGCATTCAAATGATCATTGAGGCGCAACCAGAAGCGCCTGCCAACCCAGCTCCCAAATACGACCTGCGTGGTGCTCAAATTGGTAATCTAGCAGATATTGTTCAAGGCGACCAACAAAGCAACTGAAAAACTATGTCTGAAGCCCCCAAATATGACCTCCGTGGTGCGCAAATTGGCAACCTGGCCGATACCGTTCAGGGTGACCAAATCCACAACGCCGCGCCATCCCCAGAAACTGCCCAAGAGCCGCAACAAAAAAGCCCCGAAACCCAATCCCAACCCTCCACTCACATCGAACAACATTTCCACGGCCCCACCTACGGCGTCGCAGGCAACGTCAAAGGCAACCAAACTATCAACCCAGACACCCCATGACTACCACCCTCACCCTCCAACTCCCCGACTTCCTCGAACAACAAGTCCTCGCCCAAGCCCAACAGCACCAAATTTCCCCCGAAACCCTCGCCTTACAAATCCTCACCCAAGCCCTAACCGCCAGCCCCGGCAATCAACCGCCCGCCATTCCCATTCTTAGCCTCTTCCACCAACTCCACCAAGCCTACGAGCAAGGTCAAACCACCTTGCAAGTCCCCTGCAATGCCACCAGCCTCTACATTGCAGAGATCCTCTATCGCTCCAACCAAATTACCGACTTTCAGCTCCACCCCACCCCCGAAAATACCCAACTCCAGCTCACCCTCAACCCCCACTGCACCCCTGACCAAATTCTCCAATTCCTTCAAAATGAGCAAAATCCTCCAGCGCAAGCTCAGCAACCATCCTCATCACCCCTTGCAACAGATGATGATTCTCTAGACTTGCAAAATCTCAACTTACCGCTCAAACTCCAGGCCGCCTTTCAAAATGTAGAAAGCCCTAATCCCCACGATCGCATCCAAGCTCTGCTAACCATTCGGGAACTCTATAGTGAAGCAGTTGAACAAAGCGGGTAGGGGGAATCGAACCCCCATCATCAGCTTGGAAGGCTGAGGTTTTACCACTAAACTACACCCGCATTTTTATCCCCTTAAGGTAAACGATCGCCCCCACCCTGTCAAAGCCCAAGCCTGATCAAAGCCCAATCCACTCAAAGCCTCGCCCGTGCCTTAATCCGCAGATACCGATCCACCAACGCCTCACTCATCTGCGAGGCCGGCGCATCCAACACCAAAACCCCCTGCTGCTGGAGCAGGGCAAATGTGCCCTGACGCTGCTGAAGCAGATCTAGCGCCACCGCGCGGTTGTAGGCCGTCGCAGGATCAGGGGTTTCGGGGGTGTGGGCGATCGCATCCACCTGGGGGTCGCGCAGGGTGACACAGAGGGGCAGATAGCGGGGCACCAGCCGCATCAGCGCCGTGAGTAGCTCTGAGGAGGCGGTTTGATCCACCACATCGGTCAAGATCACCACCAACGCCCGTCGCGTCTGTTGCGCCACAATCCGGTTGATCACGCCGAAATAGTCTGGTTCCTGGAGATTCGGTTGGAGCGGGGCAAGGCAGTCGAGAATCTTAGCAAACTGGGTGGTGTGGCGCTCTGGCGGCAACCAATGGGTCAGGGTCTTGTCGAAGACACCCACGCCGACGCGATCGCCCCGATCCAGCCCCGCTAGCGCCAGCGAAAGCGTCGCATTCACACCCCAGTCAAAGCGTTTGAGCCCCTGCACCTGAGCCGTCATCAGCCGCCCCCGATCCAAGAGCACAATTAGCGTTTGCTCCCGTTCCGGCTCCAGGACTTGCACAATCGGCTGCGATCGCCGCGCTGTGGCATTCCAATTGATCTGGCGCAGCCCATCCCCCGGTCGATAGTTGCGTAGCTCTCGAAATTCGGTTCCCTGGCCAAGGGCCCTCGCTTGGCGCAATGTGCCCGTACTTTGCAGGGCTAGCCGAATCGAGAGCGATCGCAGCCCAACCAAATCTGGATAGACCGAGACCATCTCGGTGGCGGGTACACGCCAATCCTGCCAAGCCAGACCCCATGCACCTCGTTGCCGAACCTGAATCGCCTGCCATTGCACCGAACCGCGCTGATCCGGATGGATGGTATATTGCAATGCCTGCTGCTGATGCGGGGCCAAGTGTAACGAGAACCGAGACACAGAGACCGCAAACTGGGGCGGATAAGCATCACGAATTTGAATCTGAGCTGCTTTTTCTCCTGCCTCAACCCAAAGCTCAATCGGGTTATCGCGACCGACCGAGAGCTTGGCGATCGGCAAACGCCGCACCGTGACATGGTTCTGGCGACCGAGCAGGCTATCGATAAAAAAAGCCAAGAGCAACAGGCTATCCCAGAGCAGGAGGGCGATCGCACCCTGCCCAATGGTGAGCCAAAAACTGATGACAGTGGCAACTGCGCCGCCGAGGAGCAGTCCCCAATAGAAGCGTTGGGTAGGAATCATCGCGCCCCCATCCGAATCCCCAGATCTTGACAATATCGTTTACAGTAGTAAGAACAAGCCATATCTGCAACTGTTTCTAAGAGTCTAATGGTATTAGATCCAAATCTCTTCGAGTTTGAGTCAGAAGAGGCAGGGCTCAACCTGCTTCTGCAATATCTCAAAAAGCAGCACCCCGAAGTGTTAGAACAGGTCGCACAGTCTGCCACTCAAGAAGTGCGGCAAATTATTTACCAGAATGTCCAAGGCTTGGTGGGGATGCTGCCCTCTGAAGAGTTTAATATGCAAATCGTCACCGATCGGGACAACATGGCGAACCTCCTCGCCTCAGCCATGATGACAGGCTATTTCTTGCGCCGGATGGAGCAGCGGATGGAACTCGATGCAACCCTTGATGATTCTGGCTCCCTGTAAAGGAGAAAGTTGAGATATGGCGTCGACTTATGACCAAGCTCCTTCACCCACCGATCGGCATTATTGGCTGAGCGTTTTACGCTGCTGCCTGATTGTACTCCTGAGTTGGCTGTTGAGTTCACTTCCCGTCCAAGCCCTCACCCAAATCAAGCTTAAGGATCTGGCTTATCATGACTGTCCGCCCGAACTCTCTGTAGGGGCGGTGCTCAGCATGGGCGTGCAGTCGGCGAATTGTTTTTTGATTACCGGCACAGCCATCAATTCAACCGAGAAATATGTGGTCGATGCGGATGTGTTTGGGCGCATCTACGATGCTAACGGTAGTCCGGTGTTCCAAAATCGCTCCCGCGTGGGCACGATCGCCGAAATCCCCCCCGGTGAGAGCCCCTTTGAAATCCGTATTTCGGTTGCTGCAAACCAGCCCCTCCCCTTACAGCTCAAGCAATTCAAAGCCTCCGGCTTCACTGCTCGCGTTCGTCCTTTCTATTACGACCACGAGGACGATGACTTTGACTTCGATAGCGACTTTGGGTTTTAGATCGATCGCGCTCATTTGGAGACCTGAGGTAGGGGAGGGGTTCAAACCCTCCCCTACAGGCATCTGGAACAATCCTGGGGAAGCTGATTAATCGACCAATTGGTGAACATTCATTACAGAATATGTCGAGATCAGTAGGGTAAGCGATCGCGCTCCACTATGATCGCTAGATACCGCTGCAAAAATGAAGAATTGTTGCCATGTTCCCGACCCATCGTCCCCGCCGTCTTCGCCAGAGTGATCCCCTGCGCCGCATGGTGCGCGAGAATTGGCTGACCACCAATGACCTGATCTATCCTCTGTTTGCTGTGCCGGGGTCGGGAGTGGCCAACGAAGTGGTCTCCATGCCGGGGGTTTATCAACTCTCGGTTGATAAGATCGTCGAAGAAGCCAAAGAAGTCTATGATCTGGGCATTCCCGCCGTGATTCTGTTTGGCATTCCTGAGAGCAAAGACCCCGATGCCACCGGAGCTTGGCACGATTGCGGTATGGTGCAAAAAGCGGCCACTGCTATTAAGGATGCTGTGCCAGAACTTGTGGTTGTGGCCGACACCTGCCTCTGTGAATATACCGACCACGGTCATTGCGGCTATTTAGAAACCGGTGATCTCACAGGTCGGGTGCTCAACGACCCTACTCTGGAGTTGCTCAAGAAAACCGCCGTGTCTCAAGCAAAAGCAGGGGCAGATATTATTGCGCCTTCGGGGATGATGGATGGCTTTGTGCAGGCAATCCGTGAGGGCTTGGACGCGGCGGGTTTTACCGATATGCCGATCCTCTCCTATGCGGCCAAATACGCTTCGGCTTACTATGGTCCCTTCCGAGATGCCGCTGAGTCTGCGCCCCAGTTTGGCGATCGCCGCACCTACCAGATGGATCCGGCCAACGGCCAAGAAGCCCTCAAAGAAGTTGACCTGGATATTGCCGAAGGCGCAGATATGCTGATGGTCAAACCGGCGCTCGCTTATATGGATATCATCTGGCGTATCAAGGAAATGACCGACCTGCCAGTGGCAGCCTATAACGTCTCGGGGGAATATTCCATGGTCAAGGCTGCAGCCCTCAAGGACTGGGTGGATGAGCAAAAGGTGGTGCTGGAAACCCTAACGGCCTTTAAGCGGGCTGGGGCAGATTTAATCCTGACCTACCATGCTAAGGATGCGGCACGTTGGCTGGGGGCTTAGACGCACAAAGCAAGTTCGAGGTTCAAAGTTTAGAGTTCAAAGTTTAGAGTTCTGCCAACGGTAGGGGCTGGGTTTCCCTGCCCGGCGTCAGTCTGGTATCCCCTGCAACCCACGGCTCATTGTGTTGAATTACCCAATTAACAACAATGGGCAGACCGTTATGGCCTGCCCATTGATGCATTTTAAGGTTGTGTTATCGATAGATTTCGTCACCCGTACAAATGCAGCGCCTACGCTTTGTCCACAAATTCCAACGTCAGACTATCTGGCGCAAGGAAATGGGTCAGGTGATAAGCCCGCTCCTCGGTTTCGAGCAAGATTTTCTCATAGAGATAACGGGTGGCGCGATCGCCCATGCTCTCAGCCAATGCGGCCTGACGCCGCAACACCTGAATAATTGCTTGTTCTGCCGCTAGGTCATGCTCCACCATCGTGCGGCTAGCAAAAACACCATCTTCTTCTGGGTCAAAGCAACCGAGTTCAGCGAGCTTGGCAAAGCTTGCCGCTGGCACACCGCCTAAGCCATTGAGGCGTTCACCCAGGTCATGAACGTGCTCCTGCACATCGTCATAGCATTCATTGAAAAAGTTGTGGAGCGAGTAAAATTCCGAACCTTCCACCACAAAATGGTGCTTCTGATATTGCAAATAAAGGCTCTGGAAACTGGCAAGCAAGACATTAAGCCCTTCGCAGACCGGGGCTGTCACGCTTCTTTCGAGCAGAATCGGATTGTCGGCAATTTCACCAAAAGTTTGGACAAGGCCGTTTGCAGTAGGCATGGCGGATCTCCTGAATGGGGTCATGGTTAGTTGCAGTCAATAAACGTAAATTATTGACCGTAGTCTGATTATAGAGAGCAATTCTGGGGGGATGCAAATCGCCTGAAACCTATTAATGACAATAACTAGCAGGGTTTTGATAACTGCGAACTTTATTCAATAAGTTAATTTTGTTGACAGTGCAACTGTGCTCTCCTGCTCACTCATTCGCAGGTAGCCTACTTATTGAGAAATATTGTCATTTTTAGATCCAGCAGATTATACTAATTCTCAAGTCATTCGCTGGGCAACGTCAGTAAGTTCAGGGCTAGCACGACGTTGCCCATTGCGGATGGTGTCCCTTCATTCACTTATTGCTTGCTTTCATGCTTCACCCTAATGCTGACACCGAGCCTTGCCACTTGATCTTTGAGCTGTCGTTGACGGGGAGCGATCGTTGGTTTATGTATCGTCGTCTCCAGGAACTTGAGATTCCCTGCACCTGCCAGCCCCATCGCCCACTCCAGGTTCACTGTCGTAGTGTTCTCGACGCAGTACAATGCTGGAGCATTAACCAGTGGCTAACCCAACCCCGCTTGGAGCTTGCCCAAACATTAGAATCCTGTTGGCAAGCTCCCTGCGCCAATCGGACGCCCCGTTCTTCTCAATAGTGACTGAGTGATTTTTGGTTATGAGCGATCGCAACGTTTCCGCCCCCTTTCAACTTACGGGCCAACTCATAGACATCGTTTGGAAGGATGGCCATATCCCCAAATACTTCAAGCTCATGGTGGAGCAGCAGGAACTCTGGATTAAAATTCCCAAGTCCCTGCGCTATCAACTTGACCCCCAACTCACGGTCAAAAGTTGGGTAAAAATCACCGGAACCCTCAAGCGAGCCAAGAAGACCGGCATTCTCAAGCTCAAGGCTGAAACGGTTGAGCTCGTTAGCGATGCAGGGTGTGCCCAACTCAAACCCAAGAAGAAAGGTAAAGGTAAAGTTGCCACTATCTTGGTTTGCCAGAAGTCGAGTTGCCGTAAACGTGGAGCCGATCACATTTGCGAACGGCTAGAGGCTACCGTAGAGCAGGCCGGTTTGATCGAGCAGGTGAAGATTCAGAAGACGGGTTGCCTCAAACAATGTAAGCAGGGTCCCAATATGGTCTTTTTGCCTGACAAGGCGAAGTATAACCGCGTCAAGGCCAATGAGATTGAGCCATTGCTACAAAAGCATGTAGCGGCTCGGGTGTAAGCGAATGCTTTAGACCGTAATCCCCCGAAGACAGTAGGGCTTATGTTCCTGTGCTGACCCCAGCATGTTTTGGAGAAACAACAAGGGGACCCCCTGACAAGATCCCAAGAGAGCGGCGCTCCACTATCGAGTGGAGCGCCGCTTTCTAATAACCCTCTGATCATTATTGACCAGATGCTTGACCACGGAGGACAGGGCTTACGCCGTGGTCAATGGATTCCCCCGAGCTGTTATCAATGGTCAACGCCGTGGGTCTCATTTGCCTGATCTGGGTTTCGATGCCTTCGGCCCCCTCTTCCGTAAGGTCTTCAACATAGCCTGGGCGAGCCGCTAGAGCTTCTTGCTCCGTCAGGAACGGCCCGAAGTAGTAGGTATAAGCGGGAACTGAGGTTTTGACTTCAACCCAATAGGCTTGGCCCATAGCCTCCATCAATGTCAGCCAAATTTCTTTCATGTTTTTTTTAAGAGCGCGTGCCTGATTTGAACAACGAGAGGGACTGCCCCTGCGTTTACATTATTTAATAATTGCCGATTTCCCTTTCTTTATACTGCGTCTGCCGATTTTTTGGAAGTCTCTTTTGACACAGTTTCTTGACTCAGTCCTCACCTTAGCAACCTCTATCGTCTCAGGGGACGATCGCGTGATCGCTTGTTTTCAGAGGCTTTCAGCCATCGTTGCCCCCCTATTGAAGGGGGTCTTTAACCGTTCACCCCCTGAAACTGTCGCTGACGAAACACTTCATAAAGCACCATCGCCGTGGCGACCGAAGCGTTGAGGCTGGGCACTTGCCCCCGAAGCGGGATCGAGACCAGACCATCACACCCTTCGCGGCTCAGACGAGAGAGACCCTCGCCTTCTGCCCCAACAACGAGAGCGATCGCCCCCGCAAAATCAGCCTGGGACAGCGGCGTTGGCGCTGCTGTATCCATACCGTAGAGCCAAAAGCCACATTGCTTGAGCTGCTCCAGGGCACGCGACAAATTGACCACCCGTGCCACGGGTAGGGTTTCTAAGGCCCCAGCCGCCACTTTCATCACTGTTGAGGTGATGCTAGCGGCCCGTCGCTGGGGGATGACCGCACCTTGGGCCCCCATCGCCTCGGCAGTGCGCAACATCGCTCCCAGGTTATGGGGGTCATTGATGCCATCCGCAACCAGCAACACCGGCGTCTCGGTTTGGCTTGCGGCATGGTCAATCAAGGTCTCCAAGTCCCAATAGTCGTAGGGGGCCACCTGGACGGCAATGCCCTGGTGGTTGCCCCCCTGGGTGAGCTGATCCAAGCGCCGCATCGAGACCTCATCAATAACCGTCCCCTGCGCCTTAGCCGTTTGCAGCAAAGACACAAAACGGCTATCTTGACGGGTTTTAACCGTCAACCAGATCCGTTGGGGCGGGCGATCGCCCTTAAGGGCAGCCAGCACCGAATGGCGGCCATAAATCAGATCATCACGGGACATAGGACAGTGGGCAGTTAACAGTTCGCAGTTCGCAATTCACAATGTATCCTTCGCTTTGACCCCTTGCTCCTCCCCCTTGGTCCCTACTGCAGGCTTGCCCTGCCATTGATATCGCGCCAAAGACAACCGTCCTTGAGCATCAAACTCGATGCCTTCTTGCCGCAAGAGCTGATACTGGTAATCATCACTGCCGTAGCGGTGGGGAGAGTGCGAGACTTGACCCCGCGCATTAACCACCCGATGCCAGGGTACAGCTAGGGCATCAGTGACGCGATAGAGGGCATAGCCCACCAAGCGAGCCTGGCCACCATAGCCGGCCAGCGTCGCGACTTGCCCATAGGTTGCCACTTGACCATAGGGGATTTGCCGGACGATGGCGTAGATGCGATCGTAAGCCGTCATCGCTTTAGGCAAAGTCGATTTGGATAATCATGTCGTTGTAGTCAAAGTCGCCGCCGCCGGAGAGATCTTCAAAGCCAAACAGGTTATTCCCCAGTAACAGCAGGTGATCTTCGCCATCCGCATTGGCTTCAATGTAGGTGAAATAGGCCCTGCCACCCTCACTCAAGAAATTTTCAATGGTATTGTTGACCACAATAAAGGGCGCATATAAACCCGCCTCAAAGCTGATGCCAGAGACAGTGGTGCTTTGCTGGTTCCCCACCTGCAAGCTCAGGTCAGTCACCCGATTTTCAATCGCCGCTTGGGCATATCCCGCATCCCCCGGCGCTACCCCCCCCACCGCACCGGAAGCGTCATCGATTTTGTAGAGACCCGCAACGTTATTAAACGCCGCTTCACGGTACAGAGTAAAGCTACCCGTTGCGGCGCTGCTGAGTTCGATGATTTCTGCACCACCATTAAATTGGGAGGTTGCAGTACCGCCTGTCCCCAAACCATTGGTATCTGGTAGATCATTAGTCTGGAAAATGCTTAATTGTAATTCATTTGATCCATTGCCATCGCCATCCACATTCAAGGTCCAGACTCCGCTGCCAGTGCTGGTTTCAGTCGCTGTGATCTGGCTGGAACTTACGGTAGTCGTGCTGCCCCCATCGAAGAGATCAAAGGAGAGGGTAAAGCTCTGACCCTGGTTAAGAGTGCTGGTATCTTGCAAGACAAAGGTGCGCTCTGTTAAAGCGTTGTCGCTGGCAAAGGCATTGGGCAAGAGATTGTTCGGCAGAACCGAAAAGAGAGATGTACTCGTCGTTGAACCCGAGGGGAGCAGGTTGACGTTGGTGATCTGGAGGGTTTGATTGCTACTGATCTGAATAGCTAGGTTCGTGCCATTGGCGGTGTTACCGAAAGTAAACGTCCCGCCGGAGGTATGGGTAAGGGTTTCGGGGCCATTTTCAAAAAAGCTGATCGCTGCACCGTTGCCTTCGGCCCCAAAGAAGGCTTCCGCATCCCCATCGTTGTCAATGTCCACAAAAATGGGAGCGGAGCGTCCAGAGCTTAGGGTATTCGAAATGCTGCTGTTAAAGGGGTTGTCGGAGCCAGTCCGCTCGGTTAAGGATGGGCTGGTGGTTGTACCCGTGTTTTCAAAGTAGCGAATACTGCCGTCGTCGCTCACCACAAAGGCATCGTACACGCCATCGGTGCCGAGTTGGGCAAAGTTAAGCGTGACGCGGTTGCCGTTGGCGGGCGCACCACTACTGACGGTAATCGGATTGGTAAAGATATTCGCGCCCGCATTGAGCGTAAAGGCCGGTGCGGTAGAATTGCCCGTGTTCTCGTAGTAGTCGATATTGTCGTAATAGCTCAGGAACATATCCAGGTCGCCATCACCATCAATATCGACAAAAACCGGAGCCGAATAGGCACGGCTGAGATCGGCGGTTGAGGTGGCTTCGGTGATATCAATGCCAAAGACGTTATTTGCCCCCGTCGTATCGCTGGTGGTCGTCGCTGCAAAGGTGGGGCTGGTGTTAGACCCCGTGTTGGCGTAGTAGCGAATATTTCCGGCGATGCTACCCGTAAAGAGGTCTAGATCGGTATCGCCATCGATATCAACTAGGGTGGCAAAGGCAGATTCAACCGTCCCGACGCCAGTGATGGTCTCATCCAGACTGGTGCCAGTATTGATGGCGTTGAAGGGGCTACTGCCGTTCGTTTGTTCGGTAAAACTGGGACTGGTGGCTGAGCCGGTGTTGAGAAAGTAGCGTAGGGGTGTGGCGTTGCTAATATTCCCAACCAATGCGTCCAAATCCCCATCACCATCCAGGTCGCCAAAGGTTACGTTGGTCATCGCGCCCAAGTCCGACGGAGCGATCAGAGCGGTGCTTTGGGAGAAGAGGGTCGCCATGGCTGATGCAAGGAGGGAGTATGAAGAGTCGGCAGGTCAGTCTGACCCTTATGTTAGCGAGTCTGGGTCGGAATGGGAATATCTAGCGGGGGTTTCTTAATCGGAGGGTGGTCGCAACGGTTGGGGTTGCACAAAGGTAATGTGGTGGCAGATTTCATCGGTTCTGAAACCAATCGCGGTGGGACGACGCACCCCCGGCAAGCTCTGAATATCGTAGAGTTCGACCACGACCCCATCGAGTTGCAGCCAATGGTCAATGTTGCCGGTGTTGAGATTAATGATCATCACGCCACAGATGGCAGCAACCTGACGCTGTTGCAGGTGCTGATCCAGGTCTAGCCCCGAGAAGGTGGCCGCGTGTCGGGGTTTGGAGAGACCAACGATCGCCCAATGGCTATGGAAGGCAAGGCCCCGCAGATAACCCGGGCAAAAGACAACGGGTTCAAAGGTTTGCCGTTCCAAGTCCACATAGCCAAATTCGCCGGTGCCGGAGTTAAGCAGCCAGAGGCGATCGCGATACCAGCGGGGAGAATGGGGCATCGAAAGTCCCTGGAGAATCATCTCATTACTGGCAACCTCAACAATGCAGCCGCCCCGGTGGCGGTGCTGTCGCCAACCGGCAATGATATCGGTGCTGCTGACTGCCGTCACATAGGTCGGACGCCCATCTTGGAGAGCGAGACCATTGAGGTGGCAGCGGTCTTCGGGAGCGAGTTTGCTGATAAAGGGGGGCTGCCAGACCGAAATAAAGCTACAGCGGCTGCTCAGGGTTCCTAAGCAGCTATAGCGGGTGTTGACGAAAATCGGCCGCTCAGAATAGGTTAGAGCGAGATCATGGATATCGAGATCCCCGGTCACGTAGGACATCTGGGGCACGTAGCAGCGATCGTAGCCGTTGGCGTCAGCTTCACCGGAGTCAACGGTGTTCTCAAACTGCCAGACCTGATAGCGACAACTCAAGTAGAGACGCTGGGCGGTGGCATAGAGTCCCATGGGGCGATCGAAGAGCCGCTCGAAAATCGACAGATCCCCATTGGGCTTGAGCCCCACCAAAAACAGCCGATTGGTCTGGTAAGTGGTAAAGACCAGGCTCAGATGCTGGTCGTAGAGCCAGGGAATCAGATGCCGGGAGCAGGTCAAGGCCAGGGGCGGTTTGGCAGCTTGGGTCATGGGCTCTAATAATGATTCCCTGTCTTGCGATGATGCACCGCTGTTACGGCTCCATCATCGAGCACTTGACCCCGCTGGGCAGTGGCATAGACCAGCCAATGATCGCCGCATTCCATCCGCTGTGTCACCGTGCATTCGAGATAGGCCAGGCCATTGCTCAGCAGAGGGCAGCCATTCTCGGCCAACTCTGTTTCAACCTCCGCAAAGCGATCTTCTCCGGGAGCATAATTTTTGGTGAACTTGCGCGGCAGGGCGCTCCCTTCCGGCAGAATATTGAGCACAAAGGCATTGCCCTCGTAGAGCAAGCTCTCGATCGCCCGCTCTTTGGCCACCGCCACCGTGAATCCCGGTGGGTTAAACGAAGCTTGGGACACCCAGGAGGCCAGCATAGCGCTGTTGAGGTCGCCTCTGGCCGTCGTCACCACACAGAGCGAGCCCACCAAGCGCCCGACCGCCTGCTCAGTACGGGCTGACTGGGACTCGGACACCGAGCCTTTCTTTGCTTGGGATTGCCGCCGTTTCTGCCGCCGCTTAAGGGCTTGGGCAAAGTCTGTGCCGGCCTCCTCACAGTATTTGATGATTTCGTCGGTGGGCTTGAACTTAACTCGAATCGGCTCAAAGCCAAAGCGATAGCCCGCATTCCGAAACTTTTGGTCGAGCATATCAATGGCTTCCCCACTCCAACCGTAGGAGCCAAACACCGCCGCCAATTGTTCCTTGGGGTTCGTATTCGCCAACACGACACCCAGAGCGGTCTGAATTTGGGTCGGGGCATGGCCCCCCAGCGTGGGCGACCCCATAATGAACCCGGCAGCACCTTCTAGGGCTGCCTGGGTTTCCTCAGGGGTAGTAAATTCGCAGTTAATCGCCACAACGCCCACACCCGCTTTGGTAATGCCCCGAGCGATCGCCTGAGCCACGGTGGCGGTGTTGCCGTAGGCCGAAGCATAGATCAACGCGACCTTTGCCATCGTCTGTTGTTGGGCTTGGAGCCAAGTTTGGTAGGCCTGGGTCAGTTCTGTGCGGCCGTAGCGCACCAAGGGCCCATGTCCGGTAGCGTAGAGCTGGGCCGGATAGGCCCGGAGTTTTTCGAGGGCGGCGCTGACCTGGCTGGCATGGGGGGCCATCAGGCAGTCAAAGTAGTAGCGGCGGTCTTCCCGATAGACCTGCCAGCCTTCATCAAAAATCTGATCGCCACAGACATGGGCCCCAAAGAGCTTATCGGTAAACAGGATCTGGGTTTTGGGGTCGTAGGTGCAGAGGTGATCCGACCAACGGGGGCTGGGCGTGGGGATAAAGCGCAATGCATGGCCCTGGCCGAGCTCAAGGACTTGTTCACCACTTTTGATCACTAGGGTCTGGACTTGGGTTTCGGGCAGGAGTTTGGGCAGCGATCGCGCGGCTAGGTTGGAGCAGACGACAGTGAGGTGGGGATTCAGCTCCAGTAAGCGCCCCAGGGTTTGACTGCGGTTGGGGTTGAAATGCCCCAAAATGATGTAGTCAATGGTTTTGGGATCAATGCGGTCTTTGAGCACCGGCAAAAACAACTCGGTAAAGGAGGTGCCGGGGGGATCAATCAGGGCGACGCGATCGCTCTCAATCAAAAAACTATTGGCAGTCGTGCCCTTTTGCAGGGCGTATTCAATTTCAAACTTGAGCCGATCCCAGGTGCGCGATCGCAGCAGACGGGTTTCGGCGGCCACAGGAGTGACCTGAACATCGCGGGAGCGGGGCATCAACATCGGCAAGCAGCAGAGGAGTGTTGTTAAACTATTACTAAACCTAAGAACAGGTTTCTCTAACAGTTTATAGGGGGAGGGGTTCAGGGTTCAGAGTTTAGGGTTCAGAGTTTAGGGTTCAACCGGCCAGGGCGACAAGCATCTTCAGGGTTCAAGGTTCAGAGTTCAGGGTTCAACCGGCCAGGGCGACAATCATCCTCAGAGTTCAGGGTTCAACCGGCCAGGGCGACAAACATCTTCAGGGTTCAGGGTTCAACCGGCCAGGGCGACAAACATCTTCTACGACCAGCATCTTCAGGGTTCAGTTCAACCGGCCAGTACAGCACAAGCATTTTCAGAGTTCAGGTTTTTTTGAGTTTAGGGTTCAGAAGTTTGCAACAACTCTGCACTCTGAATCCTGAACTCTGAACTCACAAGACCGGGGTGTTATGGACTCATCCAAGATTTATTTCTTCCAAACGCAATGTGCCAGAACATGATTTGACTCCCGAACCCTTTCTTGCGGGGCCCGCCTTGAGAAGGGTTCTGAAGCCAGCAGAATCCTGAGGTGATGCTCCCTACATGACCCCCAAGCGCTCGTTTGGCTCAAAGCAAGGATGAACCCCCGTCTGTGCCAATTGAGGCACTTGGCGAATTCCTCCCGAAGAGACCTGAGGCGGTGCGTATACAGACAGCAAGCATCTACATGCTAATTACCAAATCCCTAAATTCCGGCTACAGGACATCAGGCTCAAACCCTTATATAGCAATGGTTTGATAACTGTAAACTGCGAATTGCGAACTGGTATTAACCCCCAAAAAGGTACTCGCTCATCAGTGAATTATGTCAGGTCTATCCAGTTTTGATTACTCCCCTACCACCGCCAGCCCGGCGAACTGGCCAAATGCCCCAGCAGCTCCCCCCACCGGCAATGCTGCCGATGCTGCCGCAGCAGTCGCTGTTCCTTGCTCTTCCTCAAATGTAATGTCTTCAGACTCGACCCCACTTCCGTTGCACGCCTTGCTCGGTGCGATCGCCGAGGGAGTGGTGCTCACCGATAACCAGGGCCAGGTGACGCAGGTGATTGTGGCCGATGGGGTGGGGCTGTTGACCCCTGAGCTGGTGGGTCAATCACTCCTCAGTTTGTTTGAAGCGGAGCAACATGACGCGGTTCACCATGCGATCACGACCGCCTATGAGCAACAGCGCAAGGTCAAAATTGAATATACCCAGGTTGCGCAGGGGCGCTGGTTTACCGTAACCCTTTCGCCCTGTGGTGAGCAGCTCGTCTGGGCCTTTCACGAGATTTCGCTCGAAACCCCCAGCCAGCTTGATGAGCTAGGCGCGTTTGAGACCTTGCAATACCTATTTAAGGAACGAACCACGGCGCTGCGAGTGACCAGCGACCAGTTGTTGGGGGAAGTGGTTGAACGTCAGCAGGCGGAAACCGCTCTCAAAGCGATCCTAGAAGCGATCCCAGGGATTGTCTCCTGGATTCGTGCCGACCTGAAATATCTGGGCGTCAATAGCCAGCTTGCGGACATGTTTGGCTTGCAACCGCAAGACTTTGTGGGTCAAGACATTGGCTTTTTACAGGCGAGCTCGGAATTTAATACTTTTGTTGAAGACTTCTTTGCCAGCGATCGCTTTGATGACTCCCGGGAAATCGAGGCCAATGTCAATGGCGAAGAGCGCACCTATCTGATTGTGGTTCGTAAGTATAGCAAGGGACGTGCCGCCTTTAGCGTCGGCATTGATATTACCCAGCGGGTGCAAGCGCTCCAGGATGTGGAACGCTCCAAAGAACAACTGCAAGCCGTCCTTGAAGCCGTGCCGGGCATCGTCTCCTGGATTGGTGCAGATCTCAACTACATGGGCGTTAATCGCCATTTAGCCCGAACCTTTGGGCTCCAGTCCGAGGACTTTGTTGGCCAGCCCTTAGGCTTTCTAGAAGCCAGTCAAGATTTCCCGGTGTTTGTCGAAGAGTTCTTTGCCAGCCCCGTTAATGATGCGTTTCGGGAAGTGGAAGCGATCGTTGAGGGCGAGGTTCGCAACTATCTCATTGCCGCCCAAAAATATGACCAAGGCAAAGCCGCCTTTACTGTGGGCATTGATGTTACCGATCGCCAGCGGGCGATCGAAGACCTCGGTCGCTCCAAAGAGCAGCTCCAAGCGGTTCTCGAAGCCGTTCCTGGTATTGTTTCCTGGATTAGCGAAGACCTAAAATATATGGGGGTCAACCGTCAGCTTGCCAAAACCTTTGGCCTGACTCCCCAAGACTTTGTCGGCCAAGATATTGGCTTCCTGAGTGCCAGTCAGCAATTTAATGAATCGATCAAAGAGTTTTTCAACAACCCGATTGAGGATGATTTCCGTCAGGTCAAAACCCTAGTGAATGGCGTTGAGCGTACCTATTTGATTGCCTTTCAAAAATATGATGAGGGTCAAGCCGCCTTTACCGTTGGCATTGACATTACCGATCGCCAACAGGCCCTTGACGATATGCGTCGGGCCGAAGAGAAATTCCGCAATATCTTTGAGAACGCGGTCGAAGGCGTTTTCCAAACCACCCCCGAAGGCTTCTATCTGAGTGCTAACCCAGCCTTAGCCCGCATTTATGGTTATGAATCACCTGGGCAACTTGTGGCAGAACTCACCGATGTGGCCCAGCAGCTTTATTTGCACCCCCAATCCCGAGCCGACTTTATTGCCCAAATGGCTGAACAAGGTTCCGTGGTGGGTTTTGAAGTGCAGATTCGGCGTCGAGATGGCGAAGTTCGCTGGATTTCCGAAAACGCCCGCCGCGTGCTCGATAATCGGGGTGAGCTGCTCTATTACGAAGGCACCATTGAAGATATTACCGAGCGCAAACAGGCGGAAATGCAGCTAAAGCAGCTCAACGAAGAACTCGAATCACGCGTACAGTCTCGTACCCAGGAGTTGCAAGGGCTGAATATGCAACTGATCATGGAAATGGGCGAACGGGAGCGGATGCAAAATGCCCTGCGCACCTCAGAAGCAGAACTCAAAGCCCTGTTTGCAGCCATGACCGACATTATCACGGTCTTTGATGCCGAGGGGCGCTATAGCAAGATTGTCAGCACCAATTCTGAGACGTTGTATGCGCCCCATGTGGATCGCGTTGGCAAGTCCGTCACCGAAGTCCTGCCCCACGAAACGGCTCAACTGTTCCTGCGCTATATTCAGGATGCCCTGACCCAGGAGCGCACTCTGAATCTGGAGTACAGCTTACCTGGGGGTAATGATTCGGCTTGGTTTGCCGCCACCGTTTCCCCGCTACCCAATCAGTCCGTGATGTGGGTAGCACGCAATATTACCGAGCGCAAGAAGGTGCTCGATGCCCTGTCTGCTGCCGAGGAGAAATATCGCAGCATCTATGAAAATGCCGCCGAAGGCATCTTCCAGACGACCTTGGATGGCCGCTACATCAGTGCCAACCCAGCGCTGGTGCGCATGTATGGCTATGACTCGTTCGCCGAGATGGCCGCCCGCATTGCCAAGATCGATGAGCAGATCTACGTTGATACGGAGCAGCGTCAGCAGTTCCGTCAGCAGCTCGATCGCCACGAGTCGGTGACGGATTTCCAAGCCCAAGCCCAGCGCAAGGATGGCTCGTTGATTTGGACCTCGGAGAATGCCCGGATTGTCCGAGATGAGCAGGGCCGACCCCTTTACTATGAGGGCACGGTCAATGAGATCACCAAACGCAAGCAGGCTGAGGATGCTCTCCGTCTCGAACGAGAAAAGTCTGAGCGCCTGCTGCTGAATATTCTGCCGCCACCGATCGCCAATCGCCTCAAGCGCGACGAGCAGGCGATCGCCGAACGCTACGATCAAGCCACGATCCTCTTTGCCGATATTGTCGGCTTTACCACCCTCTCCGCCGAAACCGTACCGACCGATCTCGTCAACCAGCTTAATGAGATCTTCTCGATCTTTGACCACCTCACCGAATGGTACAACCTCGAAAAGATCAAGACCATCGGCGATGCCTATATGGTGGCGGGTGGCACCCCCGGAACGACGATGGATCATGTGAGTGCGATCGCCGACATGGCCCTGGATGTGCAACTGGCCATGACCCGCTTTGAGCGCCCCGATGGCCATCCCTTCCAACTGCGTATTGGCATTCACACCGGGCCGGTTGTGGCGGGTGTGATTGGCCTCAAGAAATTCACCTACGATCTCTGGGGCGATACGGTCAACATTGCCTCCCGCATGGAATCCCAGGGTCAACCCGACTGCATTCAAGTCACCAACGCGGTCTACCAGCAACTCAAGAACGAGTTTCGCTTCGACCCCAACCCCCGCCAAATTAATGTTCGGGGTCGGGGGGAGATGGAAACCCGGTGGTTGTTGGGGCGGTTGTAATCTAGAAAAACAGACATCGCTGAGTCAGTGCCGTGAAGCGCTCAGGCTAGGTTTGGCCGGGGCGCTTCACGCGTTGAGCATAGGAGGTCATCTCTTTGAACGCCTGGGAGTATTCTTCCGGCGTTCTCAGCCGCAAGCCCAAATGTTCAAGGTTCTCTGGCAATTCATACTCTGCACCGGTTTCATTCACGCCCAACAAAAGACCGCCTTGGGCTTGAAAACTCTCCAATAGCCGGAGTGCTAACGAAATGGCACAACAGAGAGCCTGCATCCCGTCCTCGCCATGGATGTCCGGTAAGCTTTCGTATAGATCGGCCAGGGAAACGGGGCAGGCCCATTCCCGGTTAGGCGCAATTTTGTAAGGTTTACCGATCGCCACTGTGACGGGGATGCGATCGCCATTGGGATGCACTGCCATCAAGCGGGTTTGGGCGATTCGGTTCATGCATGGCTTTGCTCATAACGATTTACCTGTTTCCGATAATACAAGTAGGTAGGATTAGCAACAGTAGGGTGGGCAAATATTGATAAATCGATATCTTGATTTTAAGACCACTAATTTTTCCCACCTTACGATTATTTGTATCAGCTATAATCCGCCATAACGCACCGTTTTTCCAGTATCAAGGTTGCGGGTGGTGCGTTACGCAGGAAACAAGATTATTTCCGGTTTTGTTACCATCTTTGCCCAACAAAACACCCTACTGCTGATTTTTCGAGGAATATCTAGCCAGAACGAATAATGAGAAAAACGAGCTTTTATTTGCCCTTTAAAATTCAAAAAAATATATCAAGAAAATGCATTAATTATATCTTCATTAGATGTTGTACATTGAAGCTCCACATCTACAGTATAGGAATCATCATAAACAATCAACTCTATTTGATGATCAACAATTGAACGAAACCAAACTGAAAACGAAGCACAAGCCCTTAAGCTAGGGCTATCAATAACAATGAACTTTTTTGAGCTGCCCAAGGCACATTCTATTATTTCATTTTCTATTTTTATCTCCCAAGCACTTAACAACTCACTTGATAGATTGCGTACTTGATTTTCGGGATTTTTCCAGTGTTCTGTGATTGATAATTCAAGCCAATCTTGTTGGAATTCTAAGCCAATATCTTGTCTCGGCGAAATGAAGTACTTCATATTCAAGAAGTAGAGTGGGCAGTGCCAACCAGAATTCATTGGTCTATTAAGTGGCGATCGCTCCTTGCTTTCTGGGTAATTTTCAATAATGTCAATCTCAAAATATCTCTAGTGGAGCGTCACAGTTAAAAAGAGGGGTCACTAACTTTGGAAAGGCTTGATATCCAAGGGCTTCAGAAAACAATAACCCCACATCTTAGATTTGAC
>JBCDEB010000079.1:0-31335 GCA_039180005.1 Cyanobacteria bacterium P01_G01_bin.54
AAGATGCCCGCGCTACGGGATTTTTTGAAGGAAAGAACCGTAGCGCAGGTGGTTGCTGAGCGGAGTCGAAGTGCGTCCCGCCTGCCACCGATGTTACGCAATATGAATTTCGCCAACAGCATCAACTTCGCCAACAACATCAGTGGAGCGAAACCCAACACCGCCAATGTTTTGAAGGATTTACCCCCTAGTAATCTATTGCACCATTTTAGCTGTGTCACGACAGTAGGGTGTTTTAGCAGAGCATAACGAACCGATCGCCCTTCAATTAATCGCCGCCTGTCATTGCCCCTTGTCCTAGCAACAAATCTTGATTCTCCGCACTCAAGCCCTGATTTTCCCCCAGACGCAGCGCGGTCACGATCGCCCCATGCCAATTCGTCTGAGCCAGATTCGTCTCCTGGAAATTGGCCTGAGTTAAGTTGGCTCCGGCAAAGTTCGCTAGGGCAAAGCTGGCCCGGTAGCCGTTGGCCGCAGTCAGATTAGCATCTTCGAGGAGTGCCCCGCTCAGGTCTGCGCCTTGGAGGTTGGCACTGCTGAGGTTGGCTTCACGCAGGTCTGCATCGCAGAGTTCTGCACCGCGCAGGTTAGCGCCTACCAGGTTTGCACCGCTGAGGTCGGCTTCGGCAAGATTAACCCCCAGCAGATTGGCTTGCTGAAAATCTTGACTCAGATCCAAGTTGGTCAGAGCAACGAGATCGGTGAAGCGATCGCTCGGGGCCTCTAAAACGGGTTGAATCAGTCCAGAAATGGCCAGGGGCATGGGCGGCGCTAGCGGGGGTAGCAAGTCCGTGCTAACAATGCTGAGGGCGCTTTTAAATTCCATCTGCCAGATTCGTTGGGCGATCGCCCGTTGCACCACTGCCAGCCGATTCGGGCTAATCTCACGGGGCAGCAGACCCTGGGTTTCGGTGATATGGAAGTCCGAGAAGGCAACGGAGAGCCGAACCTGAAACGATTCACTCGGCTGAGCCAGCGTAACCAAGGGTACGGTTTGCGCAAGCTCCCCCTGAGGAAGGGGCGCGATCTGCCAGCGATGCTGGGTGGCCGTTGCGAGGGTATCGAGGTAGCGGATCTCACGGTGAATCTGGGCAACATCAGCCGAGGGAGGCAGTTTCAGCAATAGATGGACCGCCTTTAAGCTGATCTGGACTTGACCGGGGGCGATCGGCAGCCAGCAGGGTTGAACCTGAATCGTGCTGTTTAATTGCACCTGTGAGCCGTCCGGAACCCAGGTTAAGTCCAATGTTGCCAAGTCCGGATTGGCGGAGATTTTAATCAACTCAAGGGGCATAGAAATCGCTTGTCACCTCTTCACCCCTCACTCTAGCGACTCCCGTTCAACGATTTTGCATTCCGGCACAAAGTTTAAACTTCAGACTTTAAAACCTGAGTTCTGGATAAGCAGACATTGCGAAAGACTCTGAAACTCAGCAGAATCAACAATACTGGCTCCGGTATTGCCGGAGTCTGAGGGGGCAATTTCCCCCTCAGCGGGAGGTGTCGGGGGGCGGGTCCCCTGACAACCGGGTTTGACATCGAGATTTCCAGGCTTTGAGGAATACGATCGCTTCGCTTAACCGAAACTCAGGTTTTAAACCTTTCGCTCCCCCAGCGTCGCCAACGCCACCCCCGCCAGCACGATCGCCGCGCCCAGCCAAATATTCAGCGTCGGCAATTCCCCAAACACGATCGCCCCCAAAAGACTCGCCCCCACCGGTTCAAACAGCAGACAGAGAGCAACCAGGGTGGGTGAGAGCTGCGTCAGGGACCAATTAATGCTGGTGTGACCCACCAGTTGACCGAGAATTGCCATCCCCGCGATCGCCCCATAGACGGCCCCGGTATATCCTCCATACGGAATGCCCCACAGCCCCGGCAGCGGCAGGAGCAGAACAGCGGCGGTGGAATAGGCGATCGCTGAATAGTGACCTAGGCTTAAGCCCTGGCGTTGGGCCGCCCGACCCAGGAGCATGTAAGCCGAGGCCAGCCAAGCGCCAAACAGGGCCAAGCTATTGCCCAAGAGCGGCTGCGAACCCGCCAACAGCGGCGCACTCCCCCCCAGCACAATGGCGCTGCTGCCGGCCAAGGCAATGGCAATGCCCCATTGGGTGAGGCGGCGGGGGCGATCGCCATACCAAAACCAACAGATCAGTGCCACCCAGATCGGGTTGGTCGTCACCAATGTGGTGGAGGCGGCGATCGATGTGAACGACAGCGACGAAATCCAAGCCGCCACATGGAGCGCCAAGCAGAGCCCAGCGGCGATCGCCGTCCAGATCGCTCGCCGAGAGACCTGCCGGGGTGAGAAATTGCGCCAACTCGGCGCGAGCACCAAGGCGGCAATGACCATCCGGGCGGCGGCGAGAAAGAGGCTAAACCCGACGCCGGAGATCTGGGCGGCGGCGATCGCCAACCGAATCATCACCGCAGAGGTGGCAACACCGAGCACACCCACACCGAGGACGATCGCCACGCTGAACTTCTGCCATTGCTGCCGACTCAACCCCTGCATTTACTCCCCTGACCCTTGTAATGCGACGATTAACTATCGCAACACTATAGACTAGACTGAATGCGGAATTCGGAACTTTGAATTCGGAATTTTGCCCCGCTCAACGATCGCAACGCCCATGACCCCTGACCTACCGCCCCTCACAACCGACACGATTTGGGCAATCCTCACGGAAGAACTCGATGATGATACAGTGCTCCGCCTCACTTGGCAGGCGCTGGGCTATCGCTACAATGCCAAGACCGAGGCCTGGCAGAACGAGGCGGTTGACCCCAGCTGGCGCGAGGTCTACCCCGAACCACCAGACTTTATTGCCTACCGACCGCCGACCGTGAAATTGACGCGATCGATCCCTAAGGCAAATAAACAATTACTCAAGACCGACTTGGGTTTTAAAGGCTACAAAATTGGTGAGTTTGGGCCGCGGCAGACAAGGCGGGCGACGATCGCCAGTTGGCTCCTCAGCCAGATGCGGGAGCAGGGTCTATTTTGAGAGATGGAATCTCAGTAGTGGTAGCGAATTTGGGCAATGGCGATCGCATCTTGTTCTACCTTGTAGGTAATCCGATGCTCCTCAGTAATGCGTCGAGACCAATATCCAGATAAACCATATTTAAGCGGTTCTGGTTTGCCAATTCCTTCAAACGGATGCCGCTGAATATCTTTGATGAGTGCATTGATCCGCTTGAGCATTTTGCGATCGCGCTGCTGCCAATATAGATAATCTTCCCAAGCATTTTCAGAGAAAATAATCCTCACTCAATCAGCTCCTGTTCCTGTCCGCCGCCAGCTTCTAGCTCAGCGATCGATGCCATCAGTCGTTGTGCATTTTTCGGATTCCGCAATAGATATGCCGTTTCTGCCAACGCCTCATATTCCTCTAGGGACAGTATGACCACTGCTCGACCATCCTCACGTGTAATTGTTACAGGCACATGGGCATCACAAACATGGTTTAGGGTGTCTGTCAATTGTCCCGTGAGCGCCTTATCTGTAATCGTGTGCATCGCATTTCAATAATCTAGCTCTTCTGAGATTGTAAGAGGTCTGGGACAACCCCGGAGAGATTGCCCCTGCGGCAGCTTGAAAACGATGCTGCTCAATCAGGCTTGAGTCTTCTAACCGTCTAACGCCTTGAGTATGATGGAGGTCGTACTAATCTACACAAGACAACTATGTCGAACGTTACCTTCAACGTCGAGCTGGAAGACGAGCAACTAGATGATGAAGCGCTACAAGAAGCAACCCGTCAAGTCTGCAATGAAGTCGCGGCGATCGCTGGTGTTGAAGCAGCAGAATTGATTCCGGTGACAACAGTTGACCCCAACGCCAAGGGCATCGGTGGCTTTCTGGTGAATGCCTTTAAGGTGGTGGCGAGCAGCGAGATTGCGACCAGCTTGCTGGGCACGTTGGCGGAGCTGAATGCGGGGCGCAGGGTCAAGCTGGAACTAGAGCGCACGGTGGGGGGTAATACCAAGAAGATCAATGTCACGGTGGGCAGCCCCAAAGATTTAGAGCGGGTTGTGCCACAGATTCAGCAGCTTTTGGATAATTGAGGAGAGTGATTGATGGCGAAGTTTGCGCTGCTGATCGGCGTTAGTGAGTATCAGCCAGAGTTGAACCCGTTGCCAAGTGCGGTGAAGGATGTGGCTGCGCTGAAGGTGGTCTTGGAACAAGCGGCGATCGGTGGCTTTGAGACCGTCAAACCGTTAACGAATCCAACCCGGCAGGTTATGGAACGGAAAATCTACGACCTATTTGCCAATCGCCAAAAAGATGATGTGGTGCTGCTCTATTTTTCGGGGCATGGGGTCAAGGATCAGTCCTTGGAGCTGTTTTTGACGACACCCCAGACGGAACAAACGGAACGGGGCATCGTGCCACCGACTGCTGTAGCTGCAAGTTATCTCCAACGGCAAATTCAGTCGTGTCGCTCAGAGCGGGTCGTGGTGATTTTAGATTGTTGTTACAGTGGCGCATTTGCCAAGGGCATGACGGCCAAGGATGAGGGGAAAATAAACGTCTTAGAGCAGTTGGGGGGTAAAGGTCGAGCGATTTTAACCTCTTCCACAGCGGTGCAACCTTCATTTCAGCAGGAGGAGCGGGCACTTTCAATTTATACCCATTACTTGGTGGAGGGGATTAAAACGGGGGCGGCAGATTTGGATGGGGATGGGCAGATTTCGGCGGATGAGTTGCATCAATATACCAAGCAAAAGGTAATTGAAGAGTCACCCGCGATGACGCCGGAATTTTATCCGGTGAAGGAGGGGCATCGGATTTTTTTAGCGAAAGCACCGCAGGATGATCCGTTGTTACTGTATCGCAAGGAGGTGCAGCGTTTGGTGGAGGAGGATGATGGGGCGATCGACTTTCTTACAGGCGAGTTTGATGAATTTGACCGGGCACTGCTCGATGAACGGATTCAGCAATGGCAAATTCCGGCTGAGGCGGCTAAACAGATTGAGCGGGAAATTACGGAACCGCTGCGGCAGCGACATCAGAAGCTCAAAGAATATGAGGCGATGTATCAGAAAGCGGTGCAGCGTTGCTGGCCGATTTCTCGGCGGATCTCTCGGCGGTTGCAAGAGTTGCAGACTGCGTGGGGTTTGCGCGACGAAGATATTGCACCGATTGAGGCGCGATTAAAGCCGCAAGAGCCAGACCCGCCCAAACCCCAATCTTCGGCTTCTCAACCCGAAGATCGACCTGCATTTGCAACACCAGCAACCTCAAAGCCCAAAGATCGAACCAGCTTTGAAACATCCACCCCTCGATCTTCTAAACCTGAAACTCTAGCTGACAAGCTAGACCAAGTTAAACTGCAATCCGCCAAGGGCGCAGATTATCGCCAACTACGGGAGTTGCTCAAGAAACAGGCCTGGAAAGATGCTGATCAAGAAACGCTGCGTCTGATGCTGGCAGTGGGTGATCCAGACGACAAAGACTATCTCAATTCAAACGACATCCAAAACTTCCCCTGCGAAGATCTCCGCACGATCAATGAACTCTGGACAGTCGCCAGCAATGGTCATTTTGGCTTCTCAGTGCAGAAGAAAATCTGGCAGCAAGTCGGTGGTAAGGTAGATTGGGAAACCGAATGCGAGCTAGGAGATGCTGTAGGTTGGCGTGATAAGGGTGATTGGTTGAACTACTCTGACTTGACTTTTAGTTCTAGTGCCCCAGAGGGACACCTCCCTTGGCATGTGGCATGTGGCCCCATCGTTTGGGGGGCCCGTTGGGGCCTGGCCCGCTTGCCTTCGTTCTGGGTGTTTCTTCTCTCTCGCGTCGAGACTTGTGAATTGTAATCTGTAAGGGTTACAGGAAAATTTTAAGAATCGTTAATGCATTGATTCCCACGAACCCATGCGGTGTCTGGGTTTTCGTTACCTGGCACTGAAATTTCTAGAATTTCTGCCACCTGCTCTACGAACTCTGTACTACATTTACGCCTGAGCATTCCCCCCGCTGTCTTCGGGTTATAAGCGTTCGCCAAAATAAACTTCTGGGCCACCGCCACAACCTCCGGATTCACCATTTCTCGCTCATCCCACGGCAAGCGCATTTGTCCCGGCGAAGTCTTCGGCTTCTTGCCCCGTCCTTTCTTCTTTAAGCCCTTGAGCACCTTTTTGCCCCAATGGTTGCGCTTCTCTGGTTTGGCCTTGGGTGTGTAGCGCTGGCAGAACTTGCGATATTCCTTGGCGCAGTCTTCCAAGGTCTCTCCCAACGCCAAATAGGCCGGATGCCAGGTCGTCAGACCATCCTCTCCGAGGCGGTCATGCACCCCATAATTGCTGAAATCATAAAAGAAGCCCCGCTGCATTGATGCTGCCTTTGGGTTGCCATGAATGTAGCGCAGCGTATTCAACGCCCGCTGCTGATCGGTATTCTCAAACCCCGTTGCCTGATACCGCTTCTCCCAGAAATGCCCCGTCCGGTTGAGCATCCGGTTAAAGCACATTGCCGTGTACCAGTTAATCAAATGCATAATCTTCGGTAACTGCTCCGGTTCCTGCGGCTGAATTAGGTAATGCACATGATTGCTCATGATGCAGAGCCCATAAAGCCGAAACTGATATTTTTCAATTGCTTTCTTAATTGTGTAAAGCAACACTTGACGGCATTCGAGACGCGTCAGCAAAAAGTCTCGATTATTGCAACGGGTGGTGATGTGATAGGAAGAATTGGGCTGAAACTGGCGAGGCGGACGCGGCATTTTTGCCAAATCATCTCTCCCAAACCCGTAGCGCAGCCGTCTCGGCTGCCTGCGAGCAAGACGACCTCTGTAAAATTAAACCCAAGCCTGCCCCCTCCCCCATCCATGCTCGAAATCACACTGAACTGGAAACCCGACCCCGACACCCTCACCCAACTGGTACAGGTCGCCCTGCAAAAGCACCAAAGCCTCGAAACCCTCCTTGACGAAGCCATCCAGCAATATTTGCAAACGAACCCCATTGCTGAATCTGAGCCAACCCATGATCCTTTGATTGGCCTATATAACGGTACTCCCGACTTGAGCACCCAAGCCGAGGACATCTTAAGCCGTGAAATTAAAGCGGGCAAGATGCCCACGCTACGGAAATCTACTGCACCTAAATCCCCACCAACGCCTCTCGTAAATCCGGATGACGAAACACAGGCACAAACGCCGACTCCGGAATCCCTAACGCCATCAGCGCCTCAATGATATCCTCCGTGCCATTCCACTCCACATGAATTTGTTTCCTCACAATCCGCAAATGGACAAAAACACCATGCTGTCGTTGATAACCTTGCCAGCCCACATTCATCAGCAAATAATTATCCGTTTGCTCATCACAGATTGCCAATGTTTCTTCTAAGCCATCCGATGGTGATGCTTGAACCTGCTGTTCAAAAACCTGACGAATCTTGGTTCGATATTCCTGAAGTTGATCGGTTTTCGGCATTACGTGATCCATTGTGTTATCTCCTCTCGCTCAGGATTAAAAATCAAAATATTCATATCCAACTCAGCAACATAATCCGCAATCTCAACTTGACTAAAAAGAGATGAATATGCATCCTGCGACACGGCCAGAAAAATTTGGCGATCGGGTTCTTGCTTTTTGAGCAGAGTAACGATACAGCAAGTACTGACCCACAGACTTTTGCAATTCCGTAATTGGTGAGATACCCCCAAAAACTTTCACTTCAACTGCGATTCTTTCTGTCCGACGTTCAGCAATCAGTATTCGATCTGCACCCAGATCCACATAAAGCCGAACCGTTTGACCCAATTTCATCGGATCATGAATAATCGTCCATCCATCCTTGATCAGGGCGTTTCTGACAATGTCATGATAGCGATCGCGGCGTGGCATAGCAGAAAAGAGTAAGGCGAGATCTATAGTCTAGACTTTATGACCTGGCTCATCTCAAATTGCCCGTACCCCATCCCCCACCTGAACCCAACCGAGCTGCTTCGGAATCCCATTCTCGCCAAACAAAATGCCCTGACCCCGACGGGTGCGAAACGTTGCCAAGGTCTTGAGGGGCTCTTGGTCAGGGCTGCGGGTACCCCGCTGCTGATCCGTGGTTGTGACAATGCAGCGATCGCAGGCTTTAACCAACGCCAATTCCACCGCACCGATTTGTAACGCTGACCAGTCATCTTCAGCAAAGGGCGCATCACTGGCCACAACGAGGTTGGGACGGAAGCGATTCATGGGAATGTTATGGGTGCGATCGCCATACTTCTGGGCCAGCCGCTCATTGAGATCCGCTAACGAAGCCGTATTCGTCACCAATACCGGATAGCCATCGGCAAAACTCACCGGCACATTGTCCGCTCCCGCATACTCGGGGTTGATCGGGCGAATATAGTGAGGAGACTGGCGCACCAGCCGCACCGATCGCCCCAAACACTGACTCAACCAAGCCGCCGCTGCGTCCCCTTGGTCAATGGCCGTGGTGTGCGATCGCCAAACTTGCACCGCCTGCTCATCCCCCGCGTAGTCCAGCGGCACGACACAAGGCGCTAGCGCATCTTCTACCGCAAGGGTCAACGCCTGCGTATCCCACGTCACCGCAATCTGTGCCAGTTGGGGCAACTCCCGTTGGGTAATAAACTTACCCGTTTCATTGACGATCATCCATTGGCGATCGTATTGCAACCCGGTGGGGGTCAGCTCGGCTTGCTCAAGGCTGACGCCCCGACAGCCCTTGATCGGATAAACCCAGAGTTCGGCAACAGCAAGAGGAGTGGTCATGGGGGTTTTAGAACGATATCGCTTCATTGTAAAAGAAGCGGTCTTGTTACCATCAACAAAGCGTCCTTGATGCCGATTACGGCGTACCCTTGTTGGCCATGACGACTTCTGAGCAACTGATGCGGCAATATGCCGAGCGCCTGCTACAACTACGTGGTAGCTTGAGCCAGCGACCTACCGCTGCTGATCTGGAGGCGATCGCCCTAGACGTGGGCCTGACCGCAACGGATCTCGAAACCCTCCGTCAGCGAACGCAGGATCATCGGACGCGAGCCGAAGGCTATGCTGAATTTCGCCGTTGGGACGATGCGATCGCCGAACTGGAGCAGGCCATCGAGCTAGAGCCGTTGAATCTGGAAATCTTGTACTTCCTAGCCGAGAGCCATCGTCAGCGTTACCAAAAACGAGGGAAAGAGCGCGATCGCACCGCCGCAGACGAGCTGGCCCGGCAATGCCTGCAACTGGAGCCCAGCCACCGAGCGGCAATGGAACTACTTGTCGCGCTTGACCAGCCCCGAGGACTGCCAAAATGGCTGCGCTTGCCTAAAGCGACAGTGGCTCTATTGGTGCTCGCAGGCGTGGGGGTTTTGGGAGGCTATCAACTGTGGCAGGATGGGCAACCTCGTCCCGTCGTTGATGCCCCTGAGTCAACCGCTGTGCCGGAGCAGGTTGTCGCCAGTCCTGCGGCTCCGACGTCGGGAGCCCAAGAACTGGACATTCCTGTCGAGTGGGTTGTCCCCCCGGAACTTAAGGGTTTGAGTTTGGCTCAAACCACCTCACGGCTGACCAATTATCAATCCGGCAAGTCGTTTTATACGGTGCAAACGGTGCTGGTTAATGAGAGTGACCAGGAACTCGCCAAGGTGAATGGGGTGTTGGACTTGTTGAATGACCAGGGTCGGGTGCTTGCTAGTGAGAGCCGTTCGCTGCTGGACACCTATCAAGCCCCGCTGCGTCCGGGCGATCGCCATGCTTGGAATTGGCTGACCCAAACTTCAGCCACCGTGAGCGCCCTGCGGTTGCAGGTCTCGACGGTTGAGGCAACCCCTGCTGCTGCCCGCTATGGGCCGAGCCCGGAAAAAGAATTCCTCTGGGACATTGAGCCCCCTGCCGATTTGCAACTCCAGGTTCAGGAGCGGCGATCGGCAACGCGTAAGTATGGCATGGGTGAAGACCGCGTAACCCACAAAGCGATTCTGGTCTTTACCAATACCGGGAATGCGCCAGTGCAAGGGCTCAAGGTGCAAATTCGTCGCTATGATGGGGCAGGTCAGGCAATGGAGAGCCACGATCGCTACGTGGTTACTCGTCAAGCGCCGCCCCTGCTGCCTGGAGAATCTCGATTGCTCCAAACCCTCAAGACGAATTTACCGTCAAGTTTTGAGCGTTATGAAGTGGGGGTGATTGAGATTGAGTAAATTGGGAGAGTATTGTGTTATTGAGCGTATTATGGTTCTGAGTACAGGACAAAAAATAAAGCGTTTTATAAAAGAATGATAGCTCGTTCAAGATTTTGGTCTGTGAGTCGTTTGCACCTAGGACTCTCTAGCACCCTAATGGGTTTGGCCTTGAGCTTACAAGCCTGTAGTTTGCAAGGGCCGGCTCAATCTAGTTTAAGCGTGAGCCTCCGTTCTGACCTTCAAAGTGCTCAACCCCTCCATCAGGCTAAGGCTCAACGTGATTTCCTTGAGGAGATTCGCCAGCTCACGCCAGAGGCGGGGGACTCGGGTCTGTTGCTAGGGTTCGACACTGATGTTTCTCAAAATCGAGAAGGGTATGGGCAATTTTATGATTTTCGAGAACCGGACTTTCCAGAACTGCCAACAAACCAAACGCTTTACCTGACCCGGATCGGCAATCAAGTCGAGATTGCTGAAAAATTGGATTATATTGCCAGTCCACAAAGTACTGGGTTTGTTTATGTTGGTCAAGTTCGCTATTGGGAGCCTCCAAGAGTTGACTGTTTATACCTGCCAAATGGTGAATGTCTGATTGGGTTTGACTATTCAAGACTGTGGCTGACTGGGTCAAGATCAAGTATTGACGCTGTGCGGGAGCAGACCCGAAACGAAATTAGAAATTTTATTAATTCAGAATTCCGCCGCGTTGGTGCAGAGTCTCAGGATATTACAGAGTACGAAAAAATCAGCTTTATCACGGATGGATTTTATGTTCTGAAGGGATTTCACTCTAGGATTACAGGCGGAGCTGCTTTTTTTCAGGCCAGCACAAAGAGTTTGGTTGTGCCACTACAAGATAGTGGGATCACATCTGCCCTGAACGACTTATATGAACCGAATGAGATCGATGAAGCGTTTGGTCAACCAGAGCTCTTACGGTGGCATGAGGGCGTCGCGGATGTTTCAGAGGAGGCCACGTTTACCTTGGCGCGATCGCAAGGTCAAACTCAGATTTTGGGTTTGATTGAAACAGATGGGAATGCCCATCGATCGTTTCATGATGCGTTTCTCATGGGTCGGGCGATCGATAAGTTCGAGATCTACGATAACCCTAGTCTGAATTTTGAAGCGTTTAAACGAGTTTATCCGGAGATCATCGACTTCTTTATTTCACCCAACCAAAATACAGTGATCATTCTCTCTAAAACCGAGCTAATTGTCTTCGATGTACAGACTGAAACAGAAGTCTTCAGAGCTGAACACAACTTGACCTTCAATAAAGTAGTCATGGTCGAATGGGCGATCGGTGAATTTGTTAGTAAATGGAAGCGTGTATTACGAGAGAGTTAGGAAGATTTATCTGCTCTATCTACTATAGATCAAGGGTAAGTTGGGTAAAGTCAATAATCTCATAATCCAAACGCAGAATATTAATTTAAAATTGTAGGTATAGACCGACTTAGAATGACATGAACTTAGCCAGCAAGGTGAGTTGGGTAGTAGAATTCACATGGAGAATTAGAGGATAGCTAATGGTAAGAATGGTTTTGATGGGCTGTCTGTCTCTATTGTTGGCCAATATGGTGGGGAGCAGTGCGATGGCTCAGACTGATAATCTAGAGACTTTCGCTGATTGGTGTAAGCACAAAAATAATGTGAATCCAGAAGCTACGCGTACTGTTGAAATTTTGTTGCGTAGGGCTAGAACGGAGGATTGTGCTTTAGCTGAAGAACACTTGATGAGTAGGGATACGTTGTTCTTGAGTAGGAAGGGAGTTAAAGACTTAAGTCCATTAGCAAGCTTCACCCATCTCAGATATCTTTTTCTCGATGGCAATCAGATAGAAGACATAGAAGTATTATCAAATCTGACAAGTCTAAATTCTTTGAATTTAGATGACAATCAAATCAAAGATCTTGAACCGTTAGCCAATCTTACTAGTTTGAGAGATCTAAATCTTGAGGAGAACGAGATCGAAGATCTTGAACCGTTGGCTAACCTTGTTAGTTTGTACAATCTAAATCTTGAGGGAAATAGAATCAAGGACATCACACCAATATCTGGACTGACCCAGATAACACTTCTTAATCTTAGGAGAAATGGAATTAACGATGTCAAGGCTTTGAGCGTTTTGGTTAGATCACTTAATACGCAAGGTTTGTCATTTAGATTAATCACGGGTGATGATGGGCAAGTGGATGTAGAGGAAACTGATTTTGTTGCTTTTATTTCAATTTTACTTGAATACAATCAAATCAAGGATTTATCATCACTGGCAGAATTGCGTGATCAGACTGACAATAAACTGATCAAAATTCATCTCGGTTATAATCAAATTGAGGATGTGACGCCACTATCTGAGATTCCAGTTCTGAACACGCTTAATCTCAGCGGTAATCCAACGTTGAACCTACAATCTGTAGCAGAGCTAACCAATGTAAAAATCCTTGTTTTAAATGACAATCAGATTGAGGATATATCCCCAATCTCATCATTAACCAATCTGTTCCATTTGAGTATTGGGCAAAATCAAATCAAGGATTTAGAAGCATTGTCAGACTTGACTGGTCTAGTCAGTCTTGATCTTCATGGCAATCAGATTGGAAACCTGGAGCCATTATCAAATCTAATCAGACTGGAAAGACTGGAGCTTTATGATAATCAAATTAAAAACTTGGAACCATTATCAAGTTTGGTTGCGTTAGAAAACCTAGTGCTGCGCAACAACCAAATTGAGGACGTGGAAACATTAAGTGAGCTGGTTAATCTGGACTGGCTTGATCTTGAAGGTAATCAAATTCAAGATATAGAACCATTGATCACATTAACTAATTTAATCGCGTTACATATTGATGACAATCTACTAGGGCTTGATGACTGTCCAGAGAAGCTTAAACAGGTTTGCCGATTTCAAGAACCTTCTGAGCGTCAGAGGGAAAACGTCGAAAATTTACTGAGAACAATTAGCGACCCTGCCCCTGGAACTTTCGTGATTCCGAATGAAGTTTTTGAGGGAATTCTTGAGACTCCATAGAAAATTTTCTGGGGAGCATCCTAATAGCGATCCTTATAGAGTCGTTTTTGCCGAATTAGCAACTGAACACTTTCGTTAATCGCTGCCTCCACAGAAGGAAACAAGCCCAGCTCCACTTGCTCAGCAAGAAATTTGGCTAACTCTGGCTGTAGGGTGATGTTCATAAGACATTTAGTCGAGATCAAACTTGTTACTCTTTACTCGCTACTTAAAAAAACATTCACTCCTGCGATCGCCCCCCCACTCTGGCCGGCGCTTCACTGATCCAGCCCAAATCCTTAAGCCGATGGATCAGGTTAGAAATGGTTACACCCAGTTCCTCGGTAATGGCATAGAGCGATCGCCATTGCTGCAAATCTTTCCCCGCCACAGCCGGTTCCATCACAAAGCGCGGCATTAACAAACAGGTGGCAAAATATTGCGCCTGCCATTCTCGGCCCAGCTCCTCCGCCTCTTCTCGACAGAGCAGCGGTACCACATTCACCCGGACTTGGCGAGTTTGTAGCCGTTCAACACGGGCGATCGCCTCCTGGTCAATATGCAAGACCCAATGGCCGATCTCATGGGCCAGGGTCGATTCCCCCAGGCCGCCTTCAATTTGTGGCAAGTCTTCATTGATTTCAATCAGGCGCTCCAAGGGTAAAATCCGCGCCGCGATTTGCCCCGCACCATCGTCGGGGATGCTGTCCCAAACCACATCGAGCCCCAAAAATTCCGCCACGACGCTCGTATCCAGCGGAAAATTCGGCAGGCGATCGTGGGCCCGCCGCATCGACTCCAACACGTCCAGAGCACGGCATTCAATGTCATGCTTGGCCAAGAAACGGAGCGGCTTGATAATCGGCACGGGGTTTACTACTGCTCAGCGTTTTGGGCGGCGTCAAAGATTTTTTGGGCAAAGTCAGGGTTTTCGCGCATCCGCCGAAAGAGCATGGGCATGGACTTGTAATGCTCGCTGAGTAACTCCTCTTCCTGGTGGGGAATCCGCCCGGCGAGGTAGATCAGTTCTTCTGGGTCGAGTTCCAAGTGGTGGGCAATGTTGCGAATCACCTCTTCCTTGGGGGCATATTCGGCCCGATTGTTCTCCATTTTCGAGAGATAGGTGAAGTCGAGCTTCAGCAGCGCGGCGAGGTCGCGCTGGGAATAGCCTTTGTCTTTGCGGGCCTGTCGAATCAGTTGGCCAAATTCGTTATTGAGCATGGGGAATAAGCAGTGAATGGGTTGATGTAGAAGAAGAGCGATTATGGGCCGCCCTCCTAGGAGGGGCTTCTCAAGCGTGGTGCCGACTGGAGTGGGTTGGATGTGGGGGCCACCCCTACATCTGTTTTGTACGGAGTTAAGCCCATCATACAAAGCCGGATTGAAGATTACATCAGTCTCTCCAGATTTTATTCTAGATCCTCTTGACGGATTCTTCAACTCCAGTTATGATAAGGAGAGTTGATTTAAAGGTCAATGACGCTATGAACCAGCCCACCCTCACCAGTAAAACCGAGATTCTCAAAGCCTTTGAGCGCTTGCTGCACGAGCGCGATCGCCGTCCGCCCCAGGTTGCCACTAAGGAAGAAGAAGCCGAACAACAGCAGAATTCAGCACTCCTCGAACGGGTCGCCACCTATACTGTAGACCAAATTGTCAACGGAACGGCCGCTCTCCAGCTTGAATTTGGTGAAGCGATTCAAACCCTCGCGGAGCGCCTGCAAGGTGAGACCGATAAGCTGGATGAGCTGAAGAAGGCGATCGCCGTAGAAACGCGCCATCTGGAGCAGCTCCAACAAATCCAGATCGTCGCCGATGCCCTCTACATTCTGCGCCAAGAGCATACCGCCAAACTCCAGACCCTAACCGACACCACCACAGAGCAGCGCGAAGCGATCACCAAAGCCGCCACCCAAACCCGCAAACTCTGGCAAAAAGAACACGCTGAGTTTGAAACCCGTCAAACCGAAGCCCTGGCGCTGCGCGATCGCCAACGGGAGCAAGAAACCACCGACTACGCCTACGAAATGGAACGGGCCCGCCGCATTGCCCAAGATGAATATGAAGAGCAAGAACGCCAGCAAACACGGGAGCTGGCCGAGCAAAATGCCACCAAAGAAAAAGACTGGACGGAACGCGAACAAGAATTGCAGGCCCATGCCGAGGAATTTTCCGAGCACCAGACGCAGATTGAAGGCTTTGAAGAACAGCTCAAGGCAACGTTTGAGGCAGCCAAGGTCGAGGCGATTCGGGAAGCTGATCGGGATGCCAAGGTTAAGTCGGATCTCCAAGAAAAGGCCTGGACTGCCGAAGAACAGGGTTATGACCTGCGGTTAAACTCCCTAGAGGCCACCATTGAACGACAAATTGCCCAGATTGCTGAGCTGACCGAGCAACTGCAAGCTGCAACGCAACAGGCTCAGAGCTTGGCAATGCAAGCGTTTCCCAGCAGTACGGCAGCAGCGTAATTGGCGCTGAGGTGCTAGATCCTTAATCCCCCATTCCCCTTACCCTGCGGGAAGCCGCCAGCGTCTAAGTAAGAGGGGTGATACCACCAGCGGCTGGGATATTTTTTTAACGAACTTAATGCGTTTAACAACCCCCTTACCAAGGGGGTCGGCGCAGCCGGGGGGATCTCGCTCGTAATTCTGTAAGCTCTAGCTCATTTTTTCAACCTCTTCATTCATTCCAAAAACCATGGCTCAATCTATTAGCTCCAAAAACACCAAAGCAGAAATCATCGCCGCCTTTCGGGAACTGCAAAAAGCCAATAAAGCCTTACAAGCAGAATTGGCTGAGCGTCCTACTACGCCACCTCCAGCGCCCGCTGCGGAAGCCAACGGCGCGACGGTAAATAATGCCCAAAATGGCTCCAAATCCGAACCGGCAGTTGCCCTAGAGAATAGCAACGCGAATATCCAGCAAACGCTTGATAAACTCGCCGCTGTGCAAGTGGGCTTTGGTGGCGCGGTCAGCAATCTTTCAGAACAGCTGATTTCGGAAGCCACCAGTTTGGCCGAACTCCAAACCCAGGTGAGTGAGATCACCGAACGGCTCGCTGAACTACACGACATCGAAACGATCGCCGATGAGACGCTTGAAGAGTTGATCATGGGCTACGAAGAGAGCGCCAAGGCTTTTGCTGAGGAGCTAGAAACTCGCCAGGAAACCCTGGAACAGGAACTCCAAGACCTCGCTGTCGCCTGGCAAAAAGAGCAAGAAACCCAGCAGCGCAGTTGCCGCGATCGCGACGAAACGGCCCGCAAAACCCGTCAACGGGAGGAACAAGACTATCAATATGCGCTAGAACTGGAGCGCAATAAGAGCGATGAGGCGTACGAACAGGCGCAGAAGCAACTCTACCAAGCCCTGGAGGAGATTCGCCAAGCCCAGGAAAAACAATGGCAGGAGCGGGAGACGGCGATCGCTGATCAGGAGAAGGAGCAGGCTGAGGCCAAGGCGAAAGTTGAAGCCTTTGAAGCCGATCAGGAAAAACAAAAGCAGGAGGGTAAAGAACTGGGGCGTAAAATTGGCCATTACAACGCCAAGGTTAAATCGGACTTGCGCACCAAGGAAATTGAAGGAGAACGCGAAAACTATATGCTACGCATTGATGCCCTGGAAACCACCATTGAGACAAACAACAGCCGCATTCAAGTCCTCTCCAAGAAACTCGATGCCAGCCTCAAGCAGGTTCAAGATCTGGCAGTGAAGGCGATCGAGGGTAGCGCCAACCGAGCAGCTTTGGAAGACATGAAAGCGATTACCAGTGAACTGGCCAAGGGACAGTCTAAGAACAGCCGTTAGTTTAGATCTGGCTGCGGGAGGGACAGAGCGGGAGGGTTTTAAACCCTCCCCTACGATATGTTTTGCTCGTTAAAAAAATTAAACTCAATTGCAAGGAGTTGTGGGACTGATCGAGTCTGATCAGAAAATTGTATAAGCTCGATCACACCCCTTGTAAAACACATTGCATTAGTCGTTAAAAACATTACTAGGAACGGTTTAGTCTCACTTCCTGTAAAATGCACAAAACTCGTCATTCTCATTCAAGATTCTCCACAACCATTTCACCATTCTCATCCCAAATCGGCGGATCAATTCCCTTCCTGAAAAAAACGATTAACCGCCGAAAATATCCAAGCCTACGGAGAATTAAACAACCCGTGATGCACTGAATTTATAGGTAAATGGTATGATAAAATATGTGCCACCAGAGGTTTTTGGTTAGCGATGGTTTGTTATTAGTGTTGGTGCGTTACGGCGGATTGTAAGCTGTTTTATTATTTTGAGATTGTAGCCGCCTAACGCATCCTACAAGATCGGCGATCGCACTTCTTGACGAATTCACAATTGAGAGTATTCGCAGAAGTTATCTTGACCCTTTAGATCGATTTCAGTTAAAGTCTAATGATGTCGCTAATACGCTGCGTCATTAGATTCGGAAATTTACTTTGATCTCACTCAAAGAGATACAGCCTAGTCCCCTTTCTTCCTAAGCCTCAATGCCCACCCCAAAAATCACCATCCAAGAACTCACCCTCACCCTCGCCGCCCCCGACTGCAACCCTATCCTCCTCACCCCCAACTTCCTCAAAGGCAGCGGCATCATCCCCAGCGACTGGGAACTGGCCCGTAAACCCACCCTCACCCCGCAAATCGCCCAGATCTCCTTCACCAACGGCATCAACCTGATCTCCCAACCCGGCAGCCTCACCCTAATCCAAGCCCTGGCTCCTGACGCCGACCCGAGCAGCCTCCAAACCCCCGAACTCGCCCAAAAATATATCCAGGCTCTTCCCAATCTCGACTACCAAGCTGTTGCCGTCAACCCCCGCACCTTCTTAACGTTTCCCGACGACAACGACGACGCCGCCCGTCAATATCTTGGCAATCTCCTCGCCCCCGCCCCCTGGCAACAAGCCGGAACTGCTCCGCTAAAAGCGACCCTTAACCTCAACTACACCTTCGACAACAAAGCCCTCAACCTGAGCATCAACGAAATCAAACTCCAGAAAGAAGACGAAAGCGCTCAATATGCTGTGCTCTTTTCTGGCAACGTGCCCCAGAAGATCAAGGCTGAGAGCGAAGGGGAGAAGCTAGAACAGCTCCGCAATGCCATTAACCAATGGCAACCGGTGTGGGAGATATATCAGGGACTCTTCCAACAATTTGTATAAATCCCCCTCAATCATGCTCTATCTCTACAATGTGATACGTTCTTTTTGTACATCAGTTCTAGTCTGCGCTGATTCCATCAGAGTGATTGAAAAATACCTTGCTCGAGTTGGTCGATCGCCGACAATACACCGGTCTCTGGCGCATTGAGCAATGACTGTTCCACACTGCGTAAATAGTCCAATAAATTCGCCTTCAGCAAGGGGCGCTCTAACTCTACCGTATGCTGATAATCCCAAATATCCCAGATAAAAATCCCGACTCCCACAATTGGATCAATTAAACTCGTGCCCAATTCTGCTGCGACGGTTCCCCCGGTTTTCGCCGCCAACTTCGCCGCTGCGGTTCCAGCAAATTTAGAGCTGACCGCACTCCCCACCTTGCCAGCCGTCGCTAAAATCATGGGCTTGGTCAGTAAATAACCGCTGCCCCCAATCAACATCTTAAGTGAGAAATTTGAGAGGTTGCCTTCGGTATCTTGAATCGTGGTGGAAATATCCGATAAATAGCGATCCCATTGCCCTTGGGGAACCCGATATTTTAATTGCACTTGATTCATATTCTGGCGCAACGCGAGTAAATAATAATTGATCGTTTCGGTGGTGAGATTTTCTAAGCGAATTTGAGCTGTTTGCGGAACTAATACTTGTTTGGCAAACTGCTTCTGAAATTCCTCAGTAAATCGGGCAACGACGGCTTCACTGGCTGTCATTTGCTTGGGGTTCAGCGTACGGAGGGCGGCGGAGGTCGCCCAGACCAGTGGTGTTGACAGCTCCATTTTCTTCTGGTTGAAATAGCCAAAATACCAATCAAGAAAGTGATCCACTCGGCCCTCCAACTGTAGTTCCCAGTCATCGAGTTCAGTCTTGGCAAATGCCTCAGCACTTTCATGGGCGGTTTGCACTGCATCGACGAGCGCATTATCCAAGTGATTGCGTCGGGGGATGACGGGAACAATGACTTCTGTTAGCGGCTGAATGATCGGTTGGACTGAGTCGGGTAAGAAGGAAAATAATAAGGTCTTTCCCACTAAAGGGACGATGACCACTAAAATAACTACTACCCAAATAAAGGGCTGAAGCGATCGCAACAAGTTGCTCCAAGCAACAATGCGTTGGGTTTGCTCTGTGTAGGGGGTCTTGCCCGAGTCAGGTGTTTGAGGGGAAGCATTCAGTTGCGATCGCTTTGCAGAGAACTCTTCAACGCTTGACTGTACCCGGCTGTTGGGTCTTGCGCTATCCGTAGTCGTATGTAGCTGCGATCGCGGTGACGACGGTTTCGCTGACGGCTGTGGTGGTAATTCTTCAACAGTGGGCTGCACCGGACTGTTGGACTTCGCTCGATTCGCTGACGGGTTAGACGGTTTGGCTGGCTTCGGAGAACGGCGCACAACGACTTCTTCGAAAGTCGGACGGGGATCTAAATGATTGAGCCCATTGGGCTGTTGCCTGTTTTGTTGCCGCCCCATCGTGGATACCTCACCTCATCAAAAAGCACTTAGACCTTATGCTAATCGGTCGTGTCGGCTTTAAAGACCCCATAGACGCAGTTTCAATGAAAATTCGCATTTCATTGCCATCCCCCATTCAACGGGTAGATCGATCCATCTCGCCTTAACTGGATCTCAAAAATAGTGATGCTCTGCCAACACTGTAATCCGCTCGCCTCTTTTTGCTAAACAGTTTGACTCAATGCACCTCGCCTGGTCCCCTTAACTTAAACCCACTTCGCCCGACGAACGCTCCCCGGCGGTACACCATGCACCCGCTTAAACGCGCGCGAAAACGCCACCTCCGACTCATAGCCCACCTGCTCAGCCAATGCAGAGAGTGGCAGCGCTGTCTCCTGGAGCAAATTGTGGGCCAGTTGCATGCGCCACTGGGTCAGGTAGCTCAGGGCTGGTTGACCCACCCGCGCCGTAAACCGTGCCGAGAACGCCGAGCGAGACAGATTCACCGCTCGTGCTAGTGACGCCACCGTCCAGGGATGCTGGGGCTCCCGATGGATCAACACCAGGGCTGAACCGATCGCCTCATCTCGGAGCGCCGCCAACCAACCCTGGTTTGAGCCAGATTTTGCATCAGAGGCCGAGTCCACCACTGTATCAACCCACGTCCGGATGAGTTGAATAATCAACACATCCGTGAGCCGGGTAATCACCGTTTCTCCCCCTGGTTTCAGCGCTCTGGCCTCGCGGGTGATAAAGCGGAGCGTGCTCTGGAGCCAGCCACTTTCATCATCCCAGGCATCAATCTGGAGCACCAGGGGAAACAGGGCGAGGAGATTGCCAACAGCCGCGCGATCGACCCGCACGACCCCCGCCGTGACCTGAGTAAAATCGCCCCCGCCGCCATAACACATCATCTCGTAGCGATCGCTAATTTTCGCCACCGGAATCTCAAACAGGGGCTCGGTCGCGGCATCAACTGCGCTGCGTAGCGTGTGAGCCGTGCCATGGGGCAGCAGCACGAGGCTGCCTTCCCGCAGCTCGCGGGGTGCTTCGCCTGCCACCTCCAACCAACAGCGGCCAGCATTGACAATCTCTAGAACCATACAGTCCTCAATGGGGGGGACATCAAGCCCCCAAGGTGCGGTCAACTCGGCACGGCAATGCAATGTACCCGTGAGGCGCAGTAGGTGGAGTACCTCGCCGAGAGGGTCGCAGGGCGGTAGGGGGCTGGGCGTGGGGTAGGTGGTCGTCATGATGCGAACTCAAACGCGGTGAACCGATATTATCTGCTCGTCCAGTCATCTTGGACGATAAGTTAAGAATAAAAGATTTCCTATCATTGTTCGTCCAGAAAAATACCATCATCATGGATCTCAAATCAGGCGACAGCCGTCAACCCTGTCGCCCCCAATCCACAAGGAGCAAACCATGAACGCGAACAAACCACCGCTCAATCCACCCGAGGGATTCCCCCTCGTCCTCCCAAACCAACACTTGGAGGAACGCCGCATGAAACGCACAATAACCATTCTCTTTCTTGCTCTGGCTGGTCTGCTGCTTCTGGCCATTGGCGGCACAATCTTGTTTGTGCCTCACACCTTCTACGCTAGTGATGGCATTCTGCTGGGCAATGACCCTAGCCTGCTCTCGGAAATTCGCGCCCCTGGCGGCTTGCTGGCGGGTAGCGGTCTGGTGATTCTGATGGGCACTTTTCGTTTAGAACAGCGATCGCTGGCTGTAACGCTCACCTTTCTGGTCTATGGCATGTTTGGCCTCTCGCGTCTCGTGAGTCTGGCCTTGGATGGTTTGCCCTCGAATAATCTGGTGATGGCCATGGTGATCGAGCTCGGTGTGGCGGCGATCGCCCTTCTGATCCGCTCTGGCGGGCCCCATGCTGCTACGAGCGTATCTATCCCCGAACTCACTCACCATAGTTTCAGACCATAGCTAGCCTCCCAAAGCAACGCATCATATATCTAGACCCAGATCCCCCCTTCCCCCCTTGGTAAGGGGGGTGACGCCGCAAGCGGCTGGGATAGTTTACTGAAAGCAGGGTTAAACAAGATAACCCCCTTACCCAAGGGGGTCGGCGCAGCCGGGGGGATCTCGCTCGCTTCGCTGCAAATGCATAAATTCTGCCAACTCGTTCCCGGGCTGGAGCCCGGGAATGCCAATCAGGAGGCTTTGCTTCCTATTCATTGGGTCGCGATCCTGTAATACGCCAAGCTAAGAAATTCCAGGAAGTTATCGATGGATTGGTGGCAGGCAGGATGCAGATTCGACTCCGCTCACTGACCACCTGCGCTACGGTTTTCTGCGCTCAATATCCGTAGCGCGGGCGTCTCGCCCGCCCTGGTTTGAAATTGAGACTCATCCCTGTAAAACCCGACCTAATGCCCGAATCCCCTGCTCAATTTGTGCTTCATCCAGTTGAGCATAGCCAAAAATAAACGCCCCCGCTTGAGGTTTGCGCAAATAATAACCCTGAGCACTCATCACCCCCACATCAACTGCAGCCGCCCGTTGAATCATCACTTCATCCGTCAATGTTGTTGTCAATTTCACCATCAAATGAATCCCGGCGTTTTCCCCTAAAATCGTGACGCGATCGCCAAACTGCTCTTTCAATACCTGCACCAAGACCTGACGCCGCTGATTGTAGCGGTGGCGCATGCGGCGAATATGTCGCTCAAAATGCCCTTCGGTCAAGAAGTCCGTCAGAGCATATTGCGCCAAGAGGGGTGAATGGCGATCGCACAGCCACTTGGCGCGACTCATCAAGGAAATCCAAGCGGGCGGAACGACTAGATAGCCCAAGCGCAGAGCAGGGAAAAGAATCTTGGAAAATGTGCCCACATAGATAACTCGATGGTTGCGATCGAGGCCTTGCAGCGCTGGAATGGGTTGATCACCGTAGCGATACTCTCCGTCATAATCATCTTCCACGATCAATGTTCCCGTTTCCTGAGCCCAATCCAGCAGTGCCAATCGCCGCGCCAGGGAGAGCGTCACGCCCGTGGGAAATTGGTGGGAGGGCGTGACATAGAGCAGCTTGCAGGGGTGTTGAGGGCATTGGCGCAACGCCGCCACATCTAGACCTTCGGCATCAACCGGAATGGGCTGGAGGTTTGCCCCCTGGCCCGTGAAGCAATATCGTGCCCCCAAGTAGCCTGGATCTTCCACAGCAACCCAATCCCCCGCATCCAGGGTCAGCCGCGCAATTAGATCCAGCGCCTGTTGGGAACCGTTGACAATAATCACCTGCTCGGGTTGGCATTGCACCGCCCGCGATCGCCCCAGATAGTCAGCGATCGCCGCCCGCAACGGTAGATATCCCGCTCCATCCGCGCCGTAATCCAAGAGCACGGGGGAGGCTTGGCAATGGCGATTGAGGAGTCGTCGCCAGAGGCTCAAGGGAAACAATTCTGTGGCCGGGTTGCCGTAGCGAAAATTAATTTGGCATTGGGGATCTGGCCCGCGCAGAGGTTGGGCAGTTTGCAGATCGGTTTGTAGATCGGTGCCAAAGCGGGAGAGCTGGTTCAGCGCCGTTGATGCAGTTGTTTCTGGGGCGATCGCTACTGTTTGCAGATAAGTTTCCGGCAGTTGCGCACAGACGAACGTGCCCGCGCCTCGCCGCGTTTCTAAATAGCCTTCGCTCACCAACTGGTCATAGCTCTGTGTCACTGTCACCCGCGAGATCCCCAGCGACTCGGCGAAGACACGGGAGGGCGGGAGTTGCTGGCTGGGCTTGAGGCGTTTTTGTAGCACCGCCATGCGTAGGGCTGCGGCCAGTTGTTGATACAAGGGGGTGGCGGCGGTGCGCTCGAGGCAGAGGGCGAGATCCATGGCGGCAAAATTGGACTGCTCTAAAAACATAAAATTGGCACTTGAGTCAGACCAATTTGCGTCTTATCTTACTGCTAGGACTGACGCACTTGCACCGAGCCAGCAAAGCTTTCGAGATCCCCCCGGCTTCGCCTCCCCCCTTAGTAAGGGGGGCAGGGGGGATCTCGGGTCTAGATAGAGCATGCAGGGTTGAACTGTGCCAGTCCTAATTGCCAGCCAACCCCATTCATTTGGAGGCATTCCCATGACCGCAGCAAATACATTACCCACCACCGATCGCAGCAAAATCAAGCGCCAACCCAAGCGGGGCAGCCGCGATCGCGCCCTGATCGAGCAAATCTTGGATAAGTCCCTGGTGATTCATGTGGGCTTTGTGGCCCAGGGTCAACCCTTTGTGATTCCCATGGGTTTTGGCCGGGACGGCGATCGCCTCTATATCCACGGGGCAAATGCCAGTCGGATGCTGCGGAATTTGCAGCAGGGCATTGAAATTTGCGTCACCGCCACGCTCTTGGATGGCTTGGTGATCGCGCGATCGCTCTTTCACTACTCCATGAACTACCGCTCGGTCGTGTTGTTTGGTCGGGCCGTGTTGGTTGAGGATGAGTCCGAGAAGTTGCATGCGCTCAAAGTGCTCTCGGAACATATGGTTCCCGGCAGTTGGCAGCAAGCTCGCCGTCCCAAACCTCAAGAGGTCAAGGCCACCACGGTGTTGGTCTTTTCCATTGAGGAGGGTTCGGCGAAAGTTCGGACGGGCGATCCCAAGGATGATGCTGCCGATTGTGAGCTGCCGATTTGGGCGGGACAGATCCCGCTGAAGCTGACGCCGGGAACGCCGATTCCCGATGCTCAGCTTGCACCGGGGATTGCAGTACCGGAGAATGTGGCGAATTATCGTCGGGGTTAATTTAACATGAGTTCTGGATAAGCAGACATTGCGCAAGACTGTAGAAACTGAGCAAGATCAAGCATACTGTCTCCGATATTGCCGGAGTCTGAGGGGGCAATTTCCCCCTCAGCGGGCAGTGTCGGGGAGCTGAACCCCTGACAACCGGGTTTGGCAACGAGATTTTCGGGCTTTGAGGAATGCGATCGCTTCGCTTAACCCAATACTCCGGACACTTTTTGAGATAGAAGCTTAAACCCTCATTCTACCGTCAACAGCCAGCTCCACTGAGGAGACTGAGACTCGTATTCTATCATTGGCAATTTAAAACTATCCGAAATGTTGTTAACCAAAACTCACGTTTTCAGGTTTAGCGATCGGGGTTTTGATCGGATTCATCCGCATTGAGCAGGCCGAAGAGGGCGGCGGTGCCGGAAAGGGCGATCGTGTTTGTCGTGGTGCTGAGTTGTTTTTGCAGGTCGGTGGGGTGGTTGAGGGTGGCGAGGTAGAGGCTAAGGGCGATCGCGGTGGAGGTGAGGGCGATCGTGAAACGAAGAAGTGAAGTTTTCATTGGTTTGGTTTCTTGCTGTGGGTTATGACCTCATCTTCTCCAGTTCGTCTTGAAAGTTCAGCCCTTGTCCTGTATAGGTTTGGGGGATTCTGCGTATAATCTGAGTATGAGTTGGGTATTGGGTATAAGTTTGGGATAAATGCAGCATTATTGGGGGGAAGTTCAGAATCAATCGAGTAAAATCAGAAGAAGCCTATTGTCTTTACGCGATGAAACTCTCTTCTGAAGGTAAACGGCTCCTTGAGCACGCTTTGACAAAACGAGCATGGACGCTTGACAAGTTATCGGAACAGAGTAATTTTAGCATTGCAACGGTCAAGAATTTCAGTGCAAGAAAAAAAGTCAGCCGTATAACATTTGTAAGTCTATGTAATATCCTCGAAATTGATTGGGAGATTGCATCAGGTGAGGAAGCCAATGCAGCAGAAGAGCTGGCAACATCTTCGCTGGAAGAGAAAAAAATAACTTCTCATAGTTCTCTTCCCTCCGCATTGCAGCTTGACGAAGATATTATTGAGCGAGTCAAAGAACGCTGCCGTCAGAGAATTCTAGAACAGCATAGCCGGATGCGATTGCTAAGTGGACAAGAAATTCGTGTTGACCAGCTTTATGTTGATGTGTGGCTCTTAGAAAGACCTGAACATACATATATTGATTCGACAGAGAGTCTTTTGAATAGCTTTGATTGTGAGGGAGATCGTCTAGCTTTAAGCAAACGCATTCAACGTAATCCAGGTTTTGAAATTGCAAAGCGTAGTTCTAGGCTCATTATTCTAGGCAAGCCAGGTTCTGGAAAAACGACATTTCTGAAGCACTTAGCCGTTGACTGGTGTAAGGGTGAATTTCAGCTAGAAAAAATTGCTGTTTTGATTGAGCTAAGACAAATTTGTGGGAAGGACTGGAGTCTCATAAGTGCAATTAGCAAAGAACTTGATTTAAAAGAAAAAAAAGAAATTCTATTTTTACTAGAGCAGGGTAAATTTCTTGTGATGATGGATGGCTTAGATGAGGTTTCAACTGATGAACTACGCCGCATTGTCAAGGATCAACTTAAACAGATTTCCGAGAGTTATCCTGAAGGTAATCGATTCATCCTAACGTGTCGAACTCAGATTATAGAGACAAATCTAAGTGGCTTCACTTTTGTAGAGGTTGCAGATTTTAATCCGCAACAAGTCAGACAGTTTGTTTTGAATTGGTTTACAGAAAATGAGCAATCTGAGACAAGGATAAAGGAGCAATGGAAAAAGGTGGAAATTGCTACAATTAATCAGCCTGATCTGAGAGAATTGACTGCAACTCCAGTTCTATTAAGTTTAATGTGTTGGATCTTGCAGGATCAAAGGGAAATACCAACGAATAGAGGCTGGCTCTACAGAAAAGGAATTAGATTATTGTTAAGTCGTTGGAACAAAGAAAAAGAAATCGAAGGTTGGGAAGTTGGAACTGAAGTGTATCGTAATTTGAGCTTTAAGGAAAAAGAGTTGCTGCTCATTGAAATTGCAGCACACAAGTTTGAAAACCCCAAGAATTTCGTTCTTTTTGATGAAGATGAATTGATTGAACAAATTTCAAGGAGGTTGAAATTGACTAATGAGCAAGATTTAATTGCTGTTCTTAAAGCGATTGAAACTCAGCATGGCTTGCTGATTGAGCGAGCTGATGAACTGTGGTCGTTTTCTCACCTTACTTTTCAGGAATATTTTACCGTTCAGTGGCTAACTCAATTGTCGTCTCATCAATTGGCTTCGAAGATTGCTAATTGGCAGTGGCAGGAAGTTGTAAAACAGCTTGTTAGATCACAACAGCCTGCCGATCGACTACTTCGATTAATTAAACAAGCTATTGACAAATCCATAGAACAAGAACTCGATATTCAATTTTTTTTGAGCTGGTTACTTCAAAAGTCAGATTCAATTCGAACCAATTATAAATCTGCGGCAATTCGAGCATTCTACTTCTCGCTTGCTGTTATCCATGCCCGTGACCGTGATCTTGTTCTTGCCTCCGACCCCGATCACGCCATAGCCATAGCTCATGCCCTCGCTCTTATTTACATCCTCACTCTTGCCTTTGATCTCGATCATACCTTTGTCCAAATCCTCGACCTTGACTGTACTTTTGATCTCGGCCTCGACCATACCTTTGCCTGTGTTCTTGACCATACCTTTGCCTGCATTCTTGATCGTGCTCTCGATCTCCATGTTCCCGACCTTGAGCACTCTCTAAAACTCGAACTAGCTCTCTATGACTTCGCTCTTGCTTTTGCTCTAGCCCGTGCCCTCACCATTGACCGAGCTCCTGACCCTGACCGTACCTATGCTCGTGTTTATGCTCTTGCCCTAGACATTGATCGCACACTCGATTTTGACCGCTTTAGTATACGTGCTCCCGACCTCTCTACTGATTTAATTTCTTGTTTGCGTCAACTCAGAAATAAGTTACCAACATCAAGACAATCGACAGAGATTCAACGTTGGTGGTTATTGTATGGAGTCCAATGGATTGAGCAACTCCGACAGGTTATGATTGAACATCGAAATATTGGTCATGATTGGCAATTTACTCCAGAGCAAAAGCAACAACTCCAACAGTATTATGAAGCTAACAAATTTCTGGTTAAACTGATGAAAATTACAGGATCAGTTACTGAAGACTGTCGTACTGAAATCGAGGATGGGCTACTATTGCCCTGGACAGAGCTTCAGCGGCGTCAGCCACATCTTTATGGAGAGCTTGAGTAGAGTTCGCAGTTCTCAGTTAGGGAGTACATCAAAAGTCCTACTGTTGAAAACCATTCGCTACAATTGAGCCATGCTCCCCACAAACCCCATGCAAATCACCCTTAACCCCCAACAAACCCAAACCCTATAAACCCTCTCTCAGCAAGGCGGCTACCCCTCCCTAGAAATCGCCCTCGATGCCGCCCTGTTCCCCCTCACCGATCAAATGACCCTTCAGCCTCAACAATGATCACCGAATCTGTCACGCTTAACTTCCAACCCGTCAAACTCACCGATGACCAGTTTTATCAACTGTGTCAAATGAATGAAAACTGGCAACTGGAGCACACCGCCAAAGGAGAATTAATTATTATGCCCCCCGTCGGTGCGATCAGTGGTAATCGAGAATCAGAATTTAATGCCGATATTGTGATTTGGAATCGTCAGACAAAATTGGGTAGAGTCTTTAGCTCATCGACTATTTTTCAGCTACCCCGAGGTGGCAGGCGATCGCCCGATGTCGCCTGGATTCAAAAAGAGCACTGGGATGTCTTAACCCCTGAAGAACAAGAAAAATTCCCACCAATTTGTCCTGATTTTGTGATCGAATTGCGATCGCGTACCGACCGTTTAGACCAACTGCAAACCAAAATGCAGGAATATCTCAACAGCGGGCTGCAGCTTGGCTGGTTGATCGACCCTCAGGGACAACAGGTGGAAATTTATCGCCCCAAGCAAGCGGTTGAAGTTTGCCCATTACCGACGACTTTGTCTGGGGAAACGGTCTTGCCCGGCTTGAGTTTAGACTTAGATGTTTTTTAAGATTTCAGACATTTACGGATAAATTCGGGGAAATTGCTCTAGGCTGACGATCAGATCATTCAGTCCACAATTAGGATCCTCGCGGACTTCTTGAATCACCATCCGATCGCCTACTAAACGATACCGTGTCACCTTGCCACAATCACCGACGCCACGATATTTCCGAAACCGCATAAAAAGCCCCGTCGCCGGATCATAGCCCATAAAACCCGCATCATTATTGACATTGCTCCGCAGACCCTCTGGTGTTACGATCGCCTTCTTCTCCACATCATATTCCGGCGTCACGAGCGGCGTAATGGTAATGCCATCTTGCTGTTCTCGATAGAGGTAAGTGGCATACACCAGGTTATACGCCCCACCCGAACCACACAGATCGAGAATCACCGCCGTATTTTTGTTGACTTGATGAATCCGCACCCGTTCCATACTCTGGTCTTGAGTCCAGGGGTCGAGGAAGACCGGCCACTGTCGGCGTTTAATCCCCTGGTTCTCAGGCTCTGGCAGCAGATACTCTCCGTCCCCATTAATCTGTTCAAGTTGTTCCAATATGTCATCTTGAAACCAATGGGTATAGCACCCCACGAGAATCTTGAGTGTTTCTTCAGGGTAAGCAATCAATTTCTGCACAATGGCTTCGGGGTTGGAATGTTGCTCATCCTCAAGGGAAAGTTTAAGGGTTTCAACCGTTCTCAGCTCTGCTGCCTGCTGAATTACTGCTGCGTATGACCAATACAGATCGTTCACTTGTTGAAGCGCTAAATCCAGTTGCTCCGTTCCGTCTGAATAAACCGTAAGCTCCTGAATCGATTGCTGTTGCCACCAGCCCTTATGGAATCTATTGCAGGCAGGACAAACAGTCAACAGTACCAAACTTAAGAAAAGATATAGGGCTCGCATGGCGGTAAATCTCAGCGATATCAATAGGTTCGCAACTCATTTGTGAACTCATCCATCACCCCTGTCTCACAACCGCATCGGGCCGCTATCTTCGCCATATTTAGCAGTCTTCTTCTCGATCACCGCTTCGGCGATCGCCACCGCCCACTCCGCCAAATCCTCCGGCGCAATGTCCTCCTGGGTCGGGTTCGCGCACAGACCCTGCACCGCCGCAATAATCAATTGTTGCCGAAAACCAATCTTATCGAGATGATGTCCTTCCATGACCCACACTGTTCCTGACTCCCTTTAATAATATTGCGCCAGATAGTCGATGAGCTGGCCAATCCGCTGCTCCGTAAGCCGCACCGGACATTGCCCAGCCCCATCGTTGCTCGCATCCGTGCGAGTGGCAAAATCCTGCTCAAAGGCACAGACTGCATCCTGGTATTCAATCCAGGCCAATTCCGCCGCCACTAGTTCCGCCTGACGATGGTCACTGATCGAGTCTTGCAATGCTTGATAAACCTGATTGAGGACGCGATCGACCATTTCAAAGTCTCGATCCGTGCCGTAGCCGTAGGGCAACCGACCCTGTTGGTAGTCGGTCAAATCTTGATTCCGCTGATCGGTGAGGGTCGCGGCACAAGCGCTGTAGAGCAGCGGCTGCAGGGAGCCGCCCTCGGCGTAGCTGCTCTCGAGTTCACATTCCGCATCGCGAAATGCCAGCCATTGCTGCTGTGCTGTGGTGAGCGATCGCGCCGCCTCCGTCGGTAACTCCGTTTGCAGGGTTTGATAGGTTTGCTTGAGGCGGCGATCGCTGGCGTCCCAATCCTGTTGTGCACAAATATTCATCACCATCTGAGTCTGGGGGTTCTCACAGTCCACCAGCAGGGCATCATCATCGGCCATCATGGGGACTGCTCTCAAGGGCAGCAGCAGGGCCAGGACAGTAAAGCTACTCAGGGCAAGGGTTCGGAGGAGAGAGGGGGACATGGTGGGATCAAGGGGTCAGGAAATCGGCGATAATCAGTGAAGATTGCTGAACTTTGCGGGTTGCAGGGGACTCTGATGCTGAACCTGGAGCCATCTAACGACCTATGCAGAATATCATTGTCGCTGTTCTCTTTGCGCTGTTGGCCCTCTTACTCTGGTGGCTGAGTACAAGGGGCTACATTCACAACAAGACGTTAGATATTTTAGACCGTGTGGCCAGTATTTCCTCGTTTTGTTTAGCGGTCATTTTGCTCGTCTGGTCGCAAAATACCCGTAGTGAAGATTCCCAATTGTACCAAGCAAAACAGGCGGTTGTGGAGGTCATTCAGCTTGAAGTGGAAGCGGCCCAAAATGCCAATGTGGGGAGTTTAGCGTCGATCTATGCTCCGGATGCCATGCTCTTAGATAAAGGGGAAACGGTTCGAGCAACCCATGATGATATCCGCTATGAAGGGTGGGACAAAATTAAGCAGCGTTATTTAGAGTTTTGGGCACGGGAAGAATGCCAATCCCTGGATTTGGTGGATTTGGTGATTGAGGTCAAGAAAAACCGGGCGATCGCCACCCATCGGGGCGTGATTTGTGATGGGGAATATAACAAAGATATTAGCTATTATGAACTTGAACGGATTAAGGGAAATTGGCTGATTACCTATCTTGAATATGGTAATGAATAGTATCATACCAACGAGTCATGACGGGTTATCACCCCCAACGATGAAAACCCCTTTACCAAGGGGGTCGGCGTAGCCGGGCGGATCTCGCTAGCTTCATTTACTTGGTGCAAGAGTATTAACATTGTCTATTTTCAAAGTAAATCCG
>JBCDEB010000080.1:0-31004 GCA_039180005.1 Cyanobacteria bacterium P01_G01_bin.54
AATTAATCCGGTAATAGCAGAATGCGCTAGACCCTTGGCAGGCGAGACGCAGATTCGGCTCCGCTCACTGACCACCCCGCTGAGAAGCGTTATCCTGCATCTACGTCTAATGGAACTTAAGAAAATAAATCAGGAACTCCGTAGCGCAGGTGGTCAGTGAGCGGAGCCGAATCTGCGTCTCGCCTGCCAAGGGTCTAGCGCATTCTGCTATTACCGGATTAATTTCTTAACCTTCATAAGACATCGGAGTATCGACAAGGCTATAGTTCTTGGTTAAGCGTGGGGAACATTGCAAGCACTGGTGTGAATTTAAACCCGAATCCTAGGCGCTGAGAGCATTGGGTCGATCAAAACCTGATGACTCTGGCAACCGTCCCGGCTACGCTACGGTTTTTTTACGGATAGTCCGTAGCGCGGGTGGTTGCTGAGCGGAGTCGAAGTACATCTTGCCCGCCACAGACTAAAATCTAGGCACGATAGGTTTTCAGCGTTAAGTTTACACCAGTGCATTGCAAGTGCTGCCTAGCGACATGCCTGCTGCTGCAACCGACATCCGCAAGGAGCAGTTCATAAAGTTAACCGAATCGTGTAGCAGATGCGGTTGAGCTTGATAAGGTAGTCCAACAGAACAATACTTGTAGCTCATTAAGATTCATAACGATGGTTACCCTTGAAGAAAGCCGCCTCGAAGAGTATAAGGAGCTTCGTGCAGAGAGCCTAGATGTGGTTCACGCGATGCGGCAGTTAGAAACGTATACCGTAGGTGGTGTCATGATCTTCTATAGCTGGCTCTCGATCAATGCAGCAGCAGTGATACCCGGCAGTCTCCCCTGGTGGTTTCCCTGCCCATACGTACTGTTGGCCTTCATGCGAAACCGTGCATTTCTTTCCCAGTTACGCACGCTCAACATCTATCTTGAGGCGTTCGAAGAGAGTTTTGTGATCAATGGTGAGAAACCCCTGGCTTGGTATCTCTATCTAAAGAAAGGCAATCGACCCCGTCTCTTCAATTTCTATGACTACAGTTTATGGCCACTGTTTCTGAGTCTGACGATTGTCGTGCCACTACTGGCTAGTCGGCTCGTTCAGGTGCCAGGCTAACATCACCAGAGTCTCTCCGTTTTGGCACAGTATTTAATGCGTTGATCAACGACGCTGGCATTGCTTTAAGAAACATGGAACTCACACCCTTTTGGCCCCAGTTGCCTTGGCTCCAAGCATTCTGGACCCACTTACCCAGTTGGAGCCAAATTGTGGGGCTGCTGGGGTTTTGGTTCCTCGTTTGGTTGCCGATCGCCGCCATCATGGCGATCGCCCTCGGTTGGCGACCGGGTCAGCCCCTCTTCTTAGCCTATAAGTTACCGCTGCTGGCCAGTCTGTACCTGTTGCTGCTTCCCTTGCTCTGGGGTGTTAAGCGTTTGGGTGGCTACACCTTAGCCGATTGGGGTTTGGGCTGGCATGGGGCATTTTGGGGCAATCTGATCCTGGGGCTTGCTTTAGCGATGTTGGGTTTGGCGATCGTCTTTGGTCTTGACAGCTATTGGGGTTGGGTGGTCTGGCATCAAGACCAGCGTGCGACGTTGCTGCGCCTGCTCCCCACGGTTCTAGTGCTGGCGTTCTGGATCAGTTTTACGGAAGAATTGCTCTTTCGCGGCGTTTTAATCCGTCTGTTGTTGCACGATCATGCCCTTGGTATCGTAGCAATTCTCACCAGTATCCTCTTTGCCCTTGCCCATCTTCTCTGGGATCGCCAGCAAACCCCGTCGCAGCTAGTGGGCCTCTGGCTCATGGGCATGGTGCTGGTGCTCGCCCGCTGCGTCACGCAGGATTTATCCCTGGCGATCGGCCTTCATGGGGGCTGGATTTGGGGCTTGACCAGCCTCGCGGAGTCCAAGGTTATAAGCTACAGCGATCGCGCTTCAACCTCTCCCCTCATCTGGTGGGTCGGCATCGACCAGCAGCCCTTGGCCGGTGCAGCAGGAATTTTTTGCTTGTGGGGCACCGCGTTAGCATTAGGAATCATTGCAGTTTTCTAATGTTCGGTCATGGATAAAACAGCGATCGCCTTTGCTTCAGCCCTAGACCAGGCTCGCTGGATTCGCCAGGGCGACCTTTCTCCCCTGGAACTCACGCAGTTGTATTTGGAGCGGATCACGACCCAAGATGGGGCGATCGGCAGTTTCTTTACGGTGTTGGCCGAGGCAGCGATCGCCGACGCCCAAACCAAAACCGAACGGCTTGCCCAGCATACCGAGCAGCTACCGCCCTTCTTTGGTGTACCCACCGCGATCAAAGACCTCAACAGCTTGGCCGGTGTCCCGTTTACACTGGGCGTCGCTGCCCTAAAGAATAACCTTGGTGCTGTCGATGATGGCATGGTGCAAAAGCTGAGCGCCGCAGGCTTCACAATCCTGGGCAAAACCGCCACCTGCGAATTGGGTCTGTTTCCCACCACCGAAGCCCCCGGTTTCCCGCCCACCCGCAACCCTTGGAATTTAGCCTATACCCCTGGTGGTTCGAGTGGTGGCGCAGCCGCCGCTGTGGCAGCCGGTTTTTGCCCGGTAGCGCAGGGGTCCGATGGCGGCGGCTCAATCCGCACCCCGGCCGCCTGTTGTGGATTGGTGGGCTTGAAGCCCACTCGGGGTCGTGTCACCCATGCACCCTTGGGCTACCATCCCGGCAGTATTTCCACCAACGGCATGCTGACTCGTACGGTGGCAGATACAGCAGCGTTACTAGATGCCATTTCAGGCTATGTGACAGGCGATCCCTTTTGGTTACCCCCACCGGAGCAGCCCTATGCGCAACTACGAGGGGAAGACCTATCCCCAGTGAAGATTGCCTGGAGTGATACCGTCACTCCCATTGGTCAAGCTGCGCCGATTTGTGCAGCGGCAGTCGCGCAGACAGTGCAACAGCTTGAAGCCTTGGGTCATCACCTCGAACCCCGTACGCCGGATCTGACACCATTGCAGGAGCCGTTTACCGTCATCTGGCAAGCGGCGGTTTGTTCCTCTGGGTTACCGCTGGAAATCTTGAGTCCGATCGCCCAATGGTTGGGTCAACAAGCCGGGTCATTGCAGAGATACTTTAATGCTGTGCAACAGTTGCAGATTGCCACGCGGCAAATCGTGGCGTTTTTTGATCATTACGATGCGCTCTTGTTGCCGGTGCATCTCCATAGTCCACTCAAGATTGGGGAGCTGGAGCAGTTGCCCTTTGAAGAGACACTGCAACGCATTATTCATTGGATTGCACCCTGCCCCCTGGCCAATGCCACGGGTTTACCGGCGATCGCCCTCCCCGCCACTCAAGATGAAAACAGTCTGCCGATCGGCATTCAATTGGTGGGTAAACCAGCGGCAGAGGCAACGTTGATTCAGTTGGCTCTGCAGCTTGAGGCGGTGAATAATTGGCCGACGATTCAACTGTGAATTAAATCTCTAAAGTCATTTCTAGTCAAAACAGCAAAACTAAACCCGTGAGTGCAAAACGCTGCAACGCTCACGGGTTATAGGTTTAAGGTATGCCGGGAGGCGGAATTGAACCGCCGACACGAGGATTTTCAGGCAGTAGTTCAAAAAGCAAAATCCCTTGTCTATCAAGGCTTCTGGGCATCAATGATTTCCGAGTTCACCAATATTTCACCATTTTGTCTTGAGTTGACAGGGGATATCCAATCTCTGGTCAACGTTAGCAAATCTTGATATACCATAGCCCAGACAGCCCCTAGCCCCAAATGACTGTGACCTGACGGCCACCCTCCGTAACCGCTGATTCCGTTGTAGTGCGCTCGGCAATATCCGGCAATCCAGAGCGGCGATCGAAAATCACCAGCCAACCCCAGTCCAAGTTCAAGCCTGCCAGGTAGCCATCGAGTTGTTCTAAACCAGCCTTGAGGGGATCGGGTCGGCGATCGCGCCAGACCTTGAGTTCGATCGCCAACGTCACCGCGCCGTATTCCAGACAGAGATCCATGCGATCGCTACCAATGGCATATTCCCGATTCAACGTGCCACCGCCATTCACCACCCGATGCAAAAAAGCCATTAGCACTAAATGAGGGGCGATCTCGTGGTAAGGCGCACTGCCCAGCAGGGGTTGTCCATGCTGTCGCCAGAAGCTCAGAAAGGCCGCCAGCAAAGCCTCAGGTATCAATGTACCCCGCTCATCCAACCAAGTAGGCGCAATCAGGGGCAGACTATCCTGGGGACCACTGGCCAACATCCGGGGCAGAACTTCTCGATAAATCGGGTTAGAAATGACCAACCCGCCAGCCGGGTGGCGACGGACTAAGCCGAGATCAATAGCAAACTCGCGATCATCTCGGGGGATATCCCCCAGGGGTTGACCCGCCAACATGGGCTCAATGATGGCGCGGATACGGGGTTCCCGCAGGCGCTCAGTGAGGCTATCGAGGTGGGTATCGTTGCGTTGGATGAGGTTTTCTTTGGCTTGTTCGAGGTGCTCTAGCATAATGGATTGGCTAACATCGGTAACCAATTCTTCGGTCATTTCCTTGGCCAGGGCATTAACTAGCCAGGGTTGACCTTGGGTGAGTTCGTAGGCTTGAGTTGCAATTTGAGATTCAAAGATTTGTCCACTGGCATCGGTATGTTGCTGATAAAGCTCGGCGACCTCCGCAGGGGTGAAGTTTCGCAGGGTCAAGGATTTAACTTTGATATTGAAGGGGCTGGCACTGCCGAGTCGGCTGCTCCCCCTAGAGGCAACTTTGTAGTCACGCACATCACGCAGGCCGATCAGGGCAAGGGAATGGGGGAATTCATGGGGGCGTTTAGGATAGCCATCGCGGAGTTGGCGTAGCACCCCAAGCAGCACGTCATCTCTCAGGGCATCAATCTCATCAATAAAGATAACCAGGGGGCGAGGAGACCGTTCTGCCCAAAGGCTTAAAGCAGCACCAAGTTGATCACCCGCATCTGCTGTAGGCCATTCTGGAGGCTGTAACTCGTTAGGAAGCCAGGCTTTACAGGCGCGTCGCCACGATCCCAATATCGCCCGTTCCGCTTTGCCAATATCTCGGGGGAAGGCGGCTCCGACTTCGGCGGAGACCATGATGGCAGTGTATTGGCCGCTGGCGGTGAGTTCTTGTCCAAGGGCAATCATGGCGGTGCTTTTGCCGATTTGGCGGGGGGCATGGATGACGAAGTAGCCCTGTTGAGCAATTAATCGTTTGACCTGTGGTAGACGAGCGGTGGGGGGGAGCATATAGTGAATATCGGCTCGACAAGGGCCGGCAATATTGAACCACTTGGTCATTGCAGGAGAGGAATCAAGAACTATCCTCTTAGTCTACGGTAATCAGTCATATGGATTATGGATTGTTATTACTTCGCAGATTTTCACGCCGACGATAACTGCTGAGCAGATGGAGAAAAAGGATTTTGACGTGGACTTTCAGCCAAGCTCTACAAAGTCAGTTGCAAATGTGCCTCAGTCTTGGATCGGACTTAGGATGATCGATGGATGAATTGCTAAAATTGGCCTTACACATGTCAGTTTGGTCTAGAGCGTCCTTCCATGCAGTATTGGCAAATCAGTAGCCTGATTGTTTTCGGTTTATCTTTCAACCCAGGGAGCGTATCTGAACAGGCGCTACTGCCCACGGTAGTGACTCAGCGGGTAGAGGATGCTGAACTAGAACGTGCTGCTGAACTATTTAATACGGCATCTGATCGCTACGAAGAAGAAGACTTCGCTGCTGCAATTCCCTTAGCGGAAGAGGCATTGGAGATCTACCGGAGACGGTTGGGGAATAAGCATCTTGTCATTGCCAGAATTCTCAACGATCTCGCAGTATTCTATGAGCTGCAAGGGCGTTACCGCGAGGCTGAGCCGCTGCACCAGGAAGCCCTTAGGATACGTCGCCACCTGCGGGGGAATCAACATCCAGATGTGGCCCAGAGTCTTAATAATTTAGCCCTGCTGTATGATTTGCAGGGCCGTTATGGAGAAGCCGAGCCCCTCTACCTCGAATCCCTGATCATTTGGCGAGAGCACTATGGTGACGAAGATCTGGAAGTCGCCTTGAGCCTGAACAATCGAGCGGAACTCTATCGAAATCAGGGACGCTATCAAGAGGCGGAACCGCTGCACCAGGAAGCCCTAGCGATACGCCGCAAGGTACTGGCAAATCAGGAGCCGGATGCGGCTCCACGCGATTTCGCCCAGAGCTTGAGTGACCTTACTCAGAGCCTGAACAATTTGGCGCTGCTCTATGAGACGCAGGGAAAATATACGGAGGCTGAACCTCTCTACAATGACGCCCTGACGCTCTTGAACGCAGAGTCTGGGGACATGCAGCAGTTGGCTAACACGCTCAACAACCTGGCACTCCTCTATGAGGCGCAAGAAAAATATGCGGAGTCCGAGTCGCTCTATCATGAGTCTTTGGCGCTGTACTATCAGGTTTTAGACCCCGAACACCCGGATATTGCAACCAGTTGGAATAATCTAGCGACGTTGTATAAGCTCCAGGGACGATTTGGGGAGGCTGAGTCCTTGTACCTTAAAGCCTTGGAAGTCCGTCAAAAGGGGTTAGGCAAGGATCATCCTCTGGTGGCCGATGGCCTAGAAAACCTTGGTGCCCTCAGTTGGGCCCAGCAGAATGATCAACAAGCGTTGAACTATTTCAGCCAAGGCCAAGCTGTCCGAGAGCAGAACCTCCAGCAAGCCTTGAGCTCCAATGCCGAAGCCCATCACCAAGACCTCTTTCGCAATAAACTGGGCTTTAGCCGGGATGCTGCGATCGCCCTGCACTTGAGCGCCCGACCCACAGACGAAACCGCTCGCCGACTCGCCTTCAATACCATCTTGCAATACAAAGGCAGAATTCTCGATGCCAGAGCCAGAGCCAACCGCTTTAAACAGCTTAGGGATACTTTGCCTCGTGCATGGCAAGCAACATTTGACCAATGGCAACAACAGCGTCAAGACCTGGCTAATCGTTACTTTTCCCCTCCCCAATCCCTCAGCGCTCCAGAACATCAGCAGCATCAACGGCAACTTCAACAACTCACCCAAGAGACGAATCAACTAGAAGCCCAACTTGCCCGAGTCAGCGCCCCTTTTCGCAGCGCCACCCAAACCGTCACGCTAGAGACGCTTCAGCAACAACTGCCCACCAACAGCCAACTGATCGAAATCGTTAAATATCGTCAAATAAACCCGATCTTGCCTCGGCATCGGCAACAGGGGCAAGCATACCGCTATGCCGCCTATATCCTCAATGCCACAGGAATCCCAATTGGCATTGACTTGGGCAACGCGGCTGAGATAGAACGGCTTGTCGATATTCATCATGGCAACCTCAGGAGCGACAACACCCCGCTGCCCCAAGTCCAACGCAGCAGCCAGGCCCTAGCCCAACGCATCCTGCACCCCCTTGAGCCTCACCTCAAAGCCCATCACCGCTTGTTCATTGCCCCTGATAGCACCCTCAATCTACTGCCCTTTGAAACCCTCACCACCCGTGATGGAGAATTTCTTATCAAAACCCATGCCATCACTTACCTCACCTCTGGCAGAGATCTGATTCGACGGGTGCAAGACGATAAAGAGCGCCAGCAAGCGCCTGTGATTATGGGCGACCCTTATCTCAAGAAGAATCCAGACGCTCCTGACCCCCAACCGCAAGAGATTGATATTGCTCCCAGAAGTACCAGTCTGAGCCAGATCAAATATGCGCCTTTGATCGGAACTCGACGGGAGGCCAAAGCCATTGCGGCGCTGTTTAATGTTGAAGCGATCCTAGGTGTAGCCGCTAGTGAGAGTGCTGTTGCACAAGTCAATCGACCCAGCATTCTGCATATTGCCAGCCATGGCTTTTTTGCCCCCCATCGTGCAAGCGCGGATCAATACCAAAACTCGATGCTGCTTTCGGGCTTAGTTTTGGCGGGACTGCAAGCCGAAACCAACCGGAGTGGTCAAGATGGACTCCTCACGGCTTACGAAATGGCGAGCCTCAACCTTTACGGTACGCAACTAGCCGTGCTGAGTGCTTGTGATACAGGCAGAGGACGACTAACAGCTGGAGATGGAATTTATGGTCTCAGACGAGCCCTAGTTCTTGCAGGCACGGAAAGCCAAGTGGTGAGCCTCTGGAAAGTGGCAGATGATGCCACCCAAGAATTAATGGTGCGTTACTACCAGAAACTCAAGGCAGGAGAGGGGCGCAGTGAAGCGCTGCGCCTAACCCAGCTCGAGATGCTCGGGAGCCAAGACTGGAGCCATCCCTACTATTGGGCTGCATTTATTCCTTCAGGAAATCCTGAGCCGCTTGAGTTGTAGCCTGACTTGATGGATCGAGCCCATCTCAATCTTTAGCTAAAAAACGGATGTCTAACTCTCACCTGTCACACCAGTTACGTGAATATGAGCAACGCCTTCAGAACCTAGGAACATTGAGAGGGAAGCCAGTTCGCGATCGCACCCTTGCAGTTCTTGGGTTACTCAATCACCGAGAAAATCTTCACCGGACTCTCAATGCAGTAAATACTCTTCCTAACCACAGTCTGCAACACCTACTCAAACTCGACGCTCGACTGAAACAGAACGCAGGATATATTATCCGTAAGCTCCTCAATCCCAATCAACTCGAAACTTGGCGTAAGGAAATTCTCAATCGCTCTGACCAATGGTGGTGGCATTTAGAGGATAAAATAGCTGACCGAAAAAAAATGGACTTCTGCAAGTTTTTACGGGTTTTATCTGGTTGGTAAACTTGACCTTTATACCTGGTCTTTTTCACCATTTATTCATCGGCTGGCTGGGCATCATAGGAAGTCTTGTGACTGCATTCCAAATCCTAATCGTTCTCGTTCCACTTTGTGTTTCTGTTAAGCCTGATATCGGTAAGGACTTTTGGCGTATCTATTCGGAAATTCGAGATCTAACTAGAAGAGCATTGATTCTATTGTTCTGCATTTCTATTGCATGGATTTTTGGACCAATAATTTTATCTCAAATATACAATAGTCAAGGCTATTATCAATTTAATCAAGGTGATCTACAGGCAGCCAAGTTGAGCTATGAAAAGGCTATTGACTTTTATCCTGACAATGTCTGGATTCACTATAATCTAGGCGATCTATATGAAGAGCTGAAAGACTTTGAGAAAGCTGAAGCTGCCTATCAAATTGCCATTCGTGGACCCAGCTCGTCTCTTGTTTACAACAACCTTGGCCGTCTTTACATTCTTGAGAAAGAATATAACTCTGCTTTCCATCTTCTTGATGGCGGTCTCCAAAGCCTAAATGATCTCAATCAGAATCAGGCATATCCCAACGAATTAAGCTATACATTACATAAGAACCTCGGCTGGCTTGAACTTGAACAAAAAAATAATCCTGCTGCTTATATCTATCTTCAGGAAGCCATCAGCATTGCCGAGAAGAATAAAATTGACGCCAGTAGTAGCTATTGTCTTCTAGCTCAACTCCCCTCCGAAAATCTCGACCCCAAAGCTCACCTTGAACGCTGGCAGAAATGCTGTCAAAAAGAGGAAGATGACATTACCCAAATTCAACCCGAAGAATACGAATGGCTCCAACTTGCTCGTCAACACCTTGAAAAGGAGGGTAAACAATGCCACGCCCTAGTCCCCAAAGTCTCGTCTTAGGGCTGCTGAGCCTCGGTCTGAGCTTTAGTGTGCTGAGTGACTCACCCCAGAGCCATGCTTATTCCTATGACTCAACTACCAACCCGAGCAATCGACCCAACCCTCAATACATCGCCCAGCGTTGTGGCCTTCTATCCCGCCTGACGGGTCGCTGCCGAAAACTACATCCTCCCCGAGGTGACTACAACCCAAATATCCCTTATCTTATCACGCCTGTTCACACCAAAGTCCGCCAGGGCCAGCGTCCAATCGTCCGCTGGAACAGCGTCAACCACGATGTTCCCTATCAATTGCAAGTCATTGAACTCGGCGTCAGTATGGAACCGCTCACCCTTGAGGAGAACGATTGGCAATACGCCGCTGAGTTGCCCTTAGAACCGGGCACTCGGTATCGAATTCGAATTCGACAACAGGGAACAGACTGCTTTGACTCGGGCCTATTTTCGGATGAGTGCGAAGGAGATTTCACAGTTCTGAATGATGCAGAAATGGCTGCCTTTGAAGCCGACTGGAATCGCCTCAGCTCCCAGGAACGGAATGAGGCGATCGCCGTTGCCAGACTCTACCAGAACCATGAACTCTATGCCGATGCCATCCAACACCTAGAGCAGGAGATCCTGACCGGGGCGGCACAGCGAGAGGATTACTATTTCTTAGGGGAGCTTTACGCAGAAGTGGGACTCTACCACACAGCTCTAACGCAATATCGAGAAGCCCAAAATTTCCTGGCAGCGCAAAGCAACCGAGACATGCAAGCTCGGTTAAATGTCTCGATGGGCCTGGCCTATTGGCAACTCGGAGAATTTAACGAAGCTCTGGCTGCCTTTGAAGCAGCGCAAAACAATGCCGAGGTGTTTAGCGTCAGGGAACAAGAAGAACTGACCCAGAAAATTCAAGCTGTTCACGATCGGCTTGACTAAGAAGCATCAAGTTCAATAGGGCTAGATACTCATCTGCTACAACCAATTTCCCACAACAACAAACGCTGACCAATAATAGGGATGCCAAAAGTCTGAGTCTTTCAGAAGAGAAGCTTGGGCTAAACGTAGTGCTTCTGCTTTGGTAACTGAACCCTTGGCCAGTTGCTGATAGAACCGCTTCATTAATTCTGCTGTTGACTGATCATTGACTCGCCATAAGCTAGCCAAAGTACTTCGTGCTCCAGCACGAACAGCAACCCCAGCCAAACCTAACGCTGTTCGTTCATCTCCTTCTGCGGTTTCACAAGCACTGAGCACGAGCATTTCAATGGGGGTTATTTGCTTTGCATCAACACGAAGGAGATCATTGAGTTGGTTGATATTTAACCGCCCATCAGATGTCAATATAAAGGTGTCTTTAGCTGTTGTACCAAACTTACCGTGGGTAGCCAAATGAACAATGGGAACAGGCAAACGATTGATCTCGATCTCTAGATTTTGCTGGGTGAAGTCATCACCAATGAGTATTTTTGTCTTGGAGTTTGCAGGGGAAGTTTCGAGTATTTTACTGATCGCGTTTCCTTCATCTTCAGCATGTTCTAGCGATCGGGTGAGTCCGCCAAAAAGAACATCTAAATTCTGATCTGATAATGACTTGGGGTCAATCAAGTTTAAGCTGGGTGCTAAGGCAACATTATAGTTCTCGATGATATATTGCTCACCATCATAGAGAGCTGGCAACGATATGCTCCTTAATTTACCATCAAGGATAAACACCAGAGTTTTGATCTTACTTTGGTCGAGTTGGGGTCTCAAATCACCAATAAGCCAATCATAAATCTCTTTTGATAGAGCTTTGAGAGCACTATCAGTGTACGCATTACTTTGAGCTTTAAGCTGATCTCTATACTCATCTAACTCTCTCTGGATTTGCTCTGATGTCATTGGGGTAAAATGATGCTCAAGGCGCTGCTCCCGGTTCGGGAGGTCTGAGATCACTTCTATGCGATCGTCCAGAATAATCATATAGAAGAGTGCTGCGGTTGGATCAACCTGATCAATTTGTCGGTCTTCAGCATCTAAGCAAGCATCTTTGAAGAAGTCATCTAACTCTGCGAGTTGTAGAGCTTCGATCGCCTTTCGTGCAGCCTGGAGTTTATCTTGATCTTGTTCATTGGGTTGCAAGAGTAGATCGACATATTCTCGGTAGAGCGGTTCGACTTTTTCACGGAAAGAAAATTGCACATCGCTGCTCATTGCAACCAGATCACCCCGGATAAAGCTAAGGGTTTGAACGGCTTGACTATAGTATTGAATGGCCTGGTTGCACATCTCCTCACACTCAATCGTTTTTTGCTCCTCTAATTGTTGTTGTTTGTATTTCTCAAACTGAGACTTAAAAATTCGACCAAGCTGCCATTGGCTCTGATACAGTAGATCTTTAGCACGAATCTGCTGCAAGGCAATACTGATGCTTTGCTGTGTTATGCTTGCGGCATTTTTCCAGGTTTGCTGCTGTTCATTTTGATGCTGTTCATACAGATGACCCAACGTTCTTAAGGCATAGGCTTCAATTCTTGGATCACCGAGTTGCCTAGACTTTTGTATGACGTCGGTTAGAGAATAAGCAATCTCTGGTGGGGGTCTTAAGCCGGGTAGCTCCATTGCGCCTTGAGCCACTTGAATACGGACATTAAGCGTTGTTCGCGTATCCGGTCGGTTGGAAAGTTGATCGTCTTGTTCTAGCGTGTTTAATAGTGTTTGGGCTGGTTCCTGTTGCTTTTGATGAACCCACCAATTAAATTCATTGAGATGAGCAATTAGTCTTGACTCTGGTTGACAGTCTGCTCCAGTTTGGTGAGGGAGCTGAACTGCTCTCAAGCTTCCTTGAGCGGAAGAACAAAGTTTCTCGTTGGCAGTCTTGGCAGCTGCTCGATAATAGATTTCAGGAGACTCCAGTTTGATATCATCACAACCCGATGATGCTGACGTGGCTTGTTCATCATCGGCATAACAATTTTGAGCCAAGTGGCCCAGCAGAATTTGGTTACTGACTTCCAGTTCTGGAAGCTGAAGTGCTTGGGCAATTTCAATGCTTTGGCTGAGTGAGTCTAATGCTTCTTCAAGCTTGCCGGTGATCCGCTGCACCTCACTGAGTTGTTTGAGAGCTTGGGCTTGGGTTGCTGTGGGTTGAGGGGCTTTCTTGAGTTGCTCGGCGAGAGCTTCAAGCATCTGATCTGCTTGATAGTAAAGCCCGAGATAGCGGAGGGCATGGGCTTGATGTAGCTGGTTGCGGGTTGTGCCCAGTTCATCTTCTAGGGCGGCATACTGTTGGGTTGCCGCTTGCCAATGGCCCAGCGCCACTTGATCTCTGCCTTGTTGAAAGGCCCAGAAGCCTTGGAGTTCAGCGATCGCGGCATACTGTGGGGCTTGTTGTGCCATGGGGAGTTGAGTGGTTAGTCCCAAGGCTGCGTCGAGGTGCGCCTCAGCAGCAGGCCAGTTGCCCAGACGGGTGTGGATCAGGGCTAAATTTCGGTGAGCCAGCAGTTCCCCGAGGCGATCGCCATCTCCCTGAGCTTGCACTCGGGCCTGCTCTAGCCAGTCAAGGGCGGGTTGGTATTGTCCATATTGGTAACATTGCTGGGAGAGGGCATCCAACTGCTCATAGGAATAGGTGTTAATCGTTGGAGCGAGACATTGCTCGGTTGCCTGGTTTGGGTCAGTTGCGCTGTTTGGGGTTGAGCGTAGCGGCAAACTCCATAGCACCAAGAGGAGCCCCGTGATCACCCCAACCCAGATATATCGCCAAAATCGTCGCATTAATTTTCCTCCCTAGAAGCGGTAATTTAAGCTGAAATGCACACCATTTTCTTGCAGGGAATCTGGCTCTGTATTCACATCCACTAAGGGAAGTCCCCAATCCAAACGGCCCTGGAGGTTGTTGCCCACAGAAAGGTTGAGCCCCATGCCCACTGAGTAAATCGTTTGGGGAGAAATATCAATGGTGCTGGAATCGTTCCAAACCGTGCCGATATCAAAGAAAGGGGCAAGTTGTAGTTGGGTTTGCCAAGAGGGGACTTTGAGTAACGGAAAACGCAGTTCAGCTGAGGCAAAAAAGCCATTGTCAGCGAGGAGTTCATCTTGGCGATAGCCCCGCACTGTGGCCGCTCCGCCGACGGAAAATTCTTCGAGCGACAGTAAGTCTTGGGGTGTCCATTGCAAGTCAGAGCGCAAGAGGAGAAAAACATCAGGGGCTAACAACCGTAGATATTGCACTTGGGTGCGGGTGGAGAAGAATTGACTATCGGGTACATCGAGATCACTCTGGCTAGCGTTAAACCAAGGTAGACCAAAGCTCAGTTGTGAGCGCACAGCAAACACCTCGGTGTTAGAGCGTTGGTTATATTCACCAAATAGTCGCACGGCACTGACGCGGGTACTGCCGTTTTTATCGGCTCCGGCAGAAAAGGGAAAGCCTCCAATATTATCAAGCCCAAGAAAACTCTGGCTCTCTTGCCAACCGGCGATCGCCCCCACCGCAATTTCTGTATTGGGGGTTCTGTAGAGGGGTTGACGATAGGTCAGTTGATAACTCAAAGAACGAGAGGTGATATCCAAAATATCAAAGGGTTCTTCAATAATGGCGTTACGACTACGGCTGTAGGAAAAGGCCAGCGTTGTGCCCTGAGCATCGAGGGGCCAAGTGTAGCTGAGACTATCTAGAGAGTTGCTGCCATCGGTATTCGTAAAGGCAAAAGCAAGCTGATCACCATAGCCCAGCAGGTTTTGATGGGTGACTTGGGCAATCCGTCGCAGGGTTCCAACGCTGGGCGATCGCCCATTATCGAGTGTTAATGACCCAGTAATGCGTTTCGCTTCCTTAAAATCAAGATCTAAAATGCTGCGGCCAATCTCAGCCCCTGCCCTCAAGTTGGCATTGAGCCGTGAAATCAACGGATCAAGCTGGAGCAGTTGCAGCACTTCAAGGAGTTGATCTTGGTTGATCGGCTCAATGGCCCGACGCAACCGACGGCGGACATAGCTCTCTTGGAGATGATTGAGACCGGTAATTCGGATATCTTCTTCTGCAATGGTGCCTTCAACCACCTGAATGTTGACGATCCCATCGTCAATGGCATCGTCAAGAAGCGACTCAGACGGCACAGCCCCTGAGGTGACATAACCCGCATTGAAATAGTATTGGGTAATGATTGCGGTGGCTGCACTTAAATCCGCAAAGGTAATCTCAGTACCAATCAGATCTACACATGTATTTTTTGAGGATTCTGCTGGGGCTAAAGACTCATCATCTTGGCCTTGAGCCTCAGCATCAGAACTCTTTTGGTCTGCGTCACTCTTAGGAACACAGTTGAGTATTTCGGTTAGCTCTTCATTCTCAAAAACAGTATTTCCCTCAAAGGCAAACCCATCAATCGTAAAGGTTTCAGTTACTTCTGATTCCGTTGAATCAGGCTGACTCTCTGTCTCCATTGGATCGGGTGAGACTGGGTTGGGAATATCTGGAAATAAATTTAAATCCTCCAGATCTGGCAATACTTCCACTGCAGATGGCGGCAGCTCATTGGTGGGGTTAACATCGCGCTGTTCTTGGCCCCAAACGGTAGGGGTTACACCAAACACAGTGCTACAGGTGAGAGCAATTACAGTTGTTCGATTCACGACTATTCAATTTAGAGTTGGACTAACGACAATTAATGACTCAGACAATAACTACTTAATTTAAACACAATTAAAAGTTAATGCCCAGAACAGGTGATCAGTTGTCCCTCGGTTGGGATGGAGCTAGCCCCATTGGTCTCCGCATTCAGCCCCAGATTGTCATTGGCACTCGGTTGCCCTCCCGGATCTAGCCGATCGCTTGGGGTGAGTTCTGAAGCTTGGGGGGGCATTATTGCTAAGGGAGCTGTCGTGTCAGGGCGACTGGCCCAGGGCAGAAAATTGGTGTTGGGGCTCATGGCATCATTGGCGCTGTACTGGCTGCCAGACCCCTCGTGCGTGAAAGAACTGTCGTTGGCGATGTTGCCATCCTGCACGGCACAGACATTACGCTTCAGGATATTTTCGACATCAACAAGGCTCTCCGGCAGTTCGTTGAGTCCCTGCTCGGCCGGGAAGCTGAGACGATTAAACGTCTTCTCTCCATCTAGGCCAATCTCTGAAGAGGCACTGATGCCGCTGGCCGCATCCTCTTGGGGTGAGCGGGAATCCACAGGGCTGATCCCAAACAGACCATTGGTGCTAAGGGTAATGTTGCCGCCTGGCCCCACAGAATCAGCGGTAATGTCGCTATTTTCGCCGGGCACGGCAACGATGAAGAGGGCGTTGATATCAATATTGCCGCCTTTACCAACCCCCCCTAGTCGCCCGGCTTCGGTGGCAATCACGCTTCCCCCCCGCAGGAGCAAGTTTTCTGCGATGTCTAAGGTGATATTGCCCCCGGCTCCACGTAACGACAAGGTGGTAATGATGCTGCGATCGCGCAGCGTTAGTGAATCAGCGCTGATCCGAATATTGCCCGCAAACGTGCCCCATGACCCACTGCTTACTTCAGCCTGGTTGCTCAATTCCACCACGCCCGAAGTAATGGCAATCCCGCCAGAACGACCATCATCCGCTGTCTCAGATTCAATCCGTGCATCATTTCGTATGCTCACCTGCGGTGCTCTCACCGTAATGCGGCCGGCATCCCCATTGGCATCAGGGGTCCGTGATGCATTGACAAAGGCTCGATCCGCCACCGTTATCGATTCAGCGGCCTCAAAAGTAATATCCCCCGCCTGCCCTGACCCTACTAACGCTGCGATCACAGCCGCACCATTACGAACAGCGATCGTCCGTCCCTGAAGCTGAATATCCCCCCCTTGGCCAACCGCTTCGGGGTTCACTTGGCTGGCGATCGCGCTGGGAAAACCATTCAAGCCAATACCGATCACTTCGATCGCCCCCCCAGCAAAAATGTTGACATCTCCCCCATCGCCCTGAGCAGACGTTGCCGTCAGCAATAGCGCACCATTCGTCAGACGAAAGGTCTCCGTTGTGATACTGACATTACCAGAATCTCCCGTTGCGCCAATATTCACCCCCGCTTGAATGATCGTTGAATCACCCGAGGAGGATTCTCCATCAAGCTCAACATGGGCCGCATCAATATTAATGTTTCCCCCCTGTCCAGGCCCTGAGGTGGAAGCATTGATCCGGCCCCCCTGAGTCATATCTAGATGCTGAGTGCTCAGGAAGATATTCCCTGAATTGCCTGAAGCGTCAATGCCGTTTCCACTGTCGATCGCCGACTCCGTCTGTTGGCCCAAGCCTTGAATGGTAATTCGCTCTAGCGCCTCGATCTGAATCTGGCCCCCATCACCAGCCCCTAAGGCCATGCTAAAAATGCCGCCACCCTTGGTCAGGCTGAGAGTATCGCTTTGAATCCCAAGATTTCCCCCCACTCCATTGGCAGTGGTGTTGAGCTGCAAAACCCCATCCGTATCAACCTGTACTGCATTAGCTCGGATGTTGATATCGCCTCCCTTGCCGGGCCCAGCGGTTTGGGTGGTGACGATACTACCATTGCTCACCCGAACCTGACCTGGAGAATCCAGCGCAATCGTCCCCCCATCTCCCACAGCCCCCTCTCCAACCGATGCCAAGATAAACGCCAGAGCGTCGATCCAAATCTGGGGCGACTCGATCGTGATCGACCCGGCATCTCCTGGCCCGCTCGTGGATGTCGAGATAAGGCTCGTCCCATCAGTTAGCATCTTTTCTACCGTCCCCGCCCCCCGGAGCAAAACGGATTCTGTGGCTTGGATCTCAATACTTCCCCCGTTCCCAGCCGCACCGGAGTGACTAGCAGCCGAAACGGATGCGGCCTCGATCTGCTCATAAAACCGAGTGCGAATCTTAATATTGCCAGCCTTGCCGACATCAGATGTACTGGCCGAAATTCCAGCGCCGAGACCCGCTAAAAATACAGAATCCGTTACTTGGACATCAATATCGCCCGCATCACCCGCGCCCGAAGTTAGACTGGAGAGATGACCTGAATTGAGGAATAAGTTGCGGGCAACCAGGTGAATATCACCGGCATCGCCTGCCGCTGAGGTATTACTACCCACACTGGCGAGGATTGAATTCAAGGAAATTGTATCCCCTGCCACTAAGTAGATATTTCCGGCTTGGGCCAGACTCTCGCTGGTTGTCAAGATGGCAGCATCCGCAAGATTGATATTCTGGGCAATGACCGTAATATCACCGCCCTTAAGTCCCAACTCGGCAGAATGAGTACTATTAATAATGCCCTGGTTCGAGAGATTCACATCCTCTTGACTCTCCAGATGAATGTTGCCACTCAGTAACCCAGAAGCCGTAATCAGCGCTCCCGGATTCAGATTAATATCCCCTTGGGAATAGATCGTGACATCCCCACCATCGCCGAGAAAACCATCTCTCAATTGTTGTGATGAGGCATTGACTCTGGCATTGAGATTTGTCGTCGTGCGAGAATCGATGATAATATCGCCGCCACCTAGGCGATCGGCCGTCTGTAGCGTGTTAACCACAATGCCACCAAATACCGTATCTAGCGCTAGATTAGGGACATATTGATTGGTTAAGAAGATCTTGCCCCCCGCTTCCGTTAGATCATTCGAGACATTAATGCTTCCCTGTAAAATAATATCGGCGCTAGCGGTTGTGGGGTCTAAATCACCCACAATCGGGTTGACATCTCCGAATACAAGACCTTCTGGTAGGTTGTCAATAAGCTGTACCCAATCAATGCCCGCTCGAATATCCAAGGTTGCTTCTAAAGCACCATCAATGGCGATCGCCGTCTCGCCATCAGATAACGTCACGGACTCACGAATGGAATTCACCGTATCCGGCCGGCGAATCGAAATATCACCAGGAATAAACACCAGCCCACCGGCCCAAATATGTAAAGAGGCACCGGAATAGGAGCCTAAAAACACATCTTCACGCGCAAAAATAATTGGGTCGTTCGGGCTGTCTAGATCGCCCAATTCACCCATTGGGGTCTCAATGCTGAATTTTCTACCAGCCCAGTAGTGAGCATCTCCCACCACTGGATTTTCACTAATCAAGGTGATATCACCCCCAGCCGTCACGTGACTCCCAGGATGATTTAAGACAAAAATATCGACAACTTCATTGCCTTGAATAGTCAGGTCACCGCCAGCCGTGAGGCGGGTCGGGGCACTGGTGGTATCTTGAATGTGGACGGTGTTGCCCAATAAATTCAGATTTCCCTCTGCCTGAATTGAGCTCGCTAATTCTAAGGAGGTCGCGTGCAGGGTTAAATCACCGGGTGTGAATAACTGACCTTCGCTCCGAATTTGTGCCTGATGGTTGGCCAGTTGGTTTTGGAATAAGGCATTTGGATCGATGGTGAGTAATGGGGCTTGCTCGGGATTCGTAGCATTCAAAATTTGATCGTCTAGCCAGGCTGTATCTCCAGTACTAGCAATCAATGAGCCGTGCATATCTAACCGAGCATTGGGACCAAAGTAAATTCCATTGGGGTTCAGTAACCACAGGTTAGCCTCACCGAGTACGCCCAACGTCCCCAGGATCTCAGAGCGATTACCACCCGTTACCCGCGCAAAAATATTCTGGATGGGCTCAGGGTTGGCAAAATAAACACCACGACCTTGACCAATATTAAACTCGCTAAATGAGTGAACCAGATTTGTCCCCCGTGTAGCACCCCCATCAATACGGTCATTTTGCGCATCGAGAGGGGTGATAATGGACTGTTCTGGCCCCAGGGTTTGATCCGGTGTGATCGGGTCTTGGGCTTGGGCTGGGATGATCCAGGCAAGGGAAAGGACTGTGGTTGCTAGGGACAGGATGAAGGTAGACGGCATGATTCTTAGCTCCTCACAAATGAAGCAACAACAATAATTCGCAGTTGGCTGAAATTAGCCTAAAGGGGAGAGGAATCCCGTTTAGGGCAGACACCAAAAAATGTCCCCGACCGACAGGATTATACGATTTTGAACTGCGATAAGATCAACAATCAGTCAGTCTTTATTCACGAGTTGGAGATGATTTTGAGATAAATTTCTGTACGGATAAATACAGATTAGATAGTTGATATTCCGCAGATTTAATGCAAACAACGCTCGTTTTTTTGCGGGAAGACGGTGTTAACACACAGGGCTACACTTTATACTACATTCTCGTTATAGCGTATCGAGTTGGGCGATCGCAACCGACAACACCTCCAACTCAGCATCTTGCTCATCTGTGAATCACAAGGTGCTGGCTAAGCACAATTAGCAGCACTAACTCTGTGGTAATTGATCAGTTGTGAATCAGGCTATTGTGCAAGCTTTTAGGGGCTTGGCAGGTGGAAGGCTTAAGGCTCATCGCCGTGAGCGTCGTGCTGGTTAATTCGGCCGTCAGATGGATCAGTCCCTCTTCATCAATCAGTCCGTCTTGGACGAATTGAGCAGAGTGAGAGGATGGCTCAGGGAGATGGGGAGACGCTGCAATAGAGGGTACTGGAGCGATCGCTGGCGGACGGCTCGCCCAGATCGGGATGTTGGTATTGTGACCCATGGGGTCATCAGCACGATGGGGAATGCCACCCCAGCCGATCGCCGTCAGGGAACTGTCGTTGGCAATTCGGTCGTTTTGGAAGGCGCAAACATCTTGATTGAGAATGTCTTCCGCATCGACCAAACTATCGGGCAGCTCATTGAGCCCTTGTTCGGCGGGGAAGCTCAGGCGATTAAAAGTTTGCACACCGTTGAGGCCGATATCTGAGGAGGCGGTGATGTCGTTGGTCGTCACATCACGGGGGAAGAGGAGATTACGAAAGGCAATGTTGTAGAGTCCGCTGGTGTTGATCGTGATGTTGCCGCCGCTGCCACCGAAGGCGTTAGCGATAATGTCGTTATTTTCTTGGGGGACGGAGAGAATAAACCCGGCATTGAGGGTCATGTTGCCGCCATCGCCGCCGCGACCGGCCTGCCCCGCCGTGGTCGAAATGACACTGCCCTGGCGCATCAACAGGCTGCCTGCCACATTAAAGTTGAGGTTGCCGCCGAGCCCCGAGACGGTTTCCGCCACGATTTGCCCATTGCGCAGGGTGAGGCTGTCGGTGCTCAAGTTCAGCTCACCCGCCCGACCGTCAATTTCATTGCTCAGGGCAATAGCACCCCCATTCGCCACCGTCACCTGGTTGGCTTGAAGGTTAATATTGCCACTCTGGGCGGAGGAGCCGAATGCGGTTTGGGTAAAGTTCAGGATTTGGGCAAACACCACAGGTGTGCCCGCTTGGGCAGCTTGTTGAGCAACCAGGTTAAGAAAGGGTGTGGAGAATCCAGCAAACCCAGCCGTTGCAAAAATGCCGCTAGCCCGTCCATTGGGATCTGTACCGCTGATCTCGATCGTATTGGCCTTAATTTGAATATCACCCCCTTGGCCTTCAGTTAAGGTAGACGCCGAAACCACTGCCCCATCACGAATGGTCAATTGGGGGGTATTAATCGTTAAATCACCGGAGCTACCCCGACCAAAAGCATCAGTCAGCAACGCACTTTGCACATTGCCACTATCTGAAACACCTGCCAGTTCTACAAATTCGCTGGCATTGATCGTTAAGTTGCCTCCAGAAACTGCGTTCTGGGCGATATTTCCGGTTATGAGATTAGCGCCATTGTTAACGCTCAATTGACGGGTATTGACTGTAATGTTGCCGCTGCCTTGACCCGCTTCCCGCACACCCGCAACGAAGCCACTGGCATTTTCGGTGCTATCAAAATCCACAAATGTGCCTGTTAGCTCAATACGATCACGCACATTCACGGTAATATTCCCCGCCCGACCGGTGCCTGAAGTTGAAGCGCTGAGCCTGCCACCGCTACGGCCAATCAACTGCCGACTATTGACCACCACATTGCCCGCGTCGCCAGTAAAATCCGCAGACTGAGTCGCTAGATTAGCATTATTGCTCAGCTCAATCGTATCGGCGACATTAACAAATAAATCACCGCTCCGCCCCGAGCCACGGGTATCAGAAACAATACCACCATCATCAAAGAATAGATTATCTGCATTGATACGCACATCGCCCGCTCGTCCTGAACCAAAGGTTCGACTGCGGATACTGCCATTCACACTACTCAGCGTTGGTGTTGTCACCGTAATATCATTGCCGTCCTGACTGCCAATGCCTACACTCAAAAAGCTAGCACGAGGGTTGAGATGAATTCCCGTATCGCTCGTCACGTTAATTGCTCCACCCACCTGACCAATACTGAAGAGAGCCCCCATTTCAATGGAGTCGGCAGCTTGAACAGTAATCTGACCCCCTTGTCCAGTGGGGAGTATTTCCGGTATAGCTGAAATTGAAAAGGGGAGCAAGGAGACAATACTTGCACCACCAAAGGCAAAAATCGGTTCTTTGTTTGGGGAGAAGACGCCTCCCTGAGTACTGCGAATGGTCACATTTCCAGCATCACCACCCGTGACGCCTGGAAAGCTGCCACCAATCAACAAAGCCCGGAGCACATCTACATCAGGCGTTGTAATCAGGCTATCCACTGCTGCCTGCGTTAAGCTCTGGGAGTGGGTATCAATCTTGCCTAGGAAAATATCACCTTGGGCGGTTAAGGCAATATCTTGGGTGGATTGGCTGGTGGCCGTGCCGCTTGCGGAAGTGGCAGCGGATGAGTTTGAGAGGTCTCCTATTGTGATTGCACCACCAGCATTAAACGTAATTTCACCCCCCATGCCAGCCACAGCATCCCCCCATGTATTCGCCTCACTAGAGGTATTTATTTCACCCACTTGAATAGCGCCGCTGGAGGCAGTAATTTGGACATTTCCGCCATCTCCAGCCGTTGCATCCCCAGAAGCTGATACCTGATTAGAGGTATTTATTCCACCCACTTGAATAGCACCGCTGGAGGCAGTAATTTGGACATTTCCGCCATCTCCAGCCGTTGCATCCCCAGAAGTTGATACCTGATTAGAGGTATTTATTTCACCCACTTGAATAGCACCATTTTGGGCAGTGATTTCAACATTGCCGCCGTTGCCAGCCGTTGCGGCTATGCCGGAGAGCGAGCCCGCTTCGTTATCAGTCAAAATATCACCCGTCTGGATATTGCCATGGGTTGAAGTGATGCTGACATTGCCACTATTACCTGCGGATGCGATCCCCAAAATTGACCCCACGCTGTTGTTGGTTGAAATGTTGCCCACCTCAATATTGCCCGTGGCGGTCAGGGTCAGATTGCCGGAGGGAGCAGTCTGAATATTAAAAGAGGCATTATCATCCACCAGGGTATTAAGCGCACCCAGTTGGAGCGTTGCACCATTAAAGCTGAGGTTGCGGCCTTCCGCCCTGACCTCATCATTGGGATCTTCGACCCGAATGGCTCCCCCCGCTTCAAAAGCAATCGAACCGCCCGGCCCCGGCCAAAACGACAAGACATTATCGGCTAAATCTTTGATGGTGATGTCCTGAGTGGCTTGGATCACCAAGTTGTTGTTGGGCAGCATCCCTTCAAGTTCTGACTCATAGAGAACGGTTGGCCCCGGATCGCTAAATAGGATTTGGCCAGTGCCGAATGTTGAAGTCGATGCATTATTGTCTCCATCTCCTGTGCCACTGCGGATTTCAATAAACGCCGGATCGAGCAATAGCGTTCCATTTTGCCCATTCAACCCTTGGGTATCCACCTCGCCCCGAAAGGCCAACGACTGTTTCCCCGACACTTCTACAAAGCCGCCGTTCTGGCCTGTAGCTGAAATTTGTCCATAAAACTCGGTGCGATCGTCCGCCCAGAGAATCACCTCCCCGCCATCCCCTTGAACGGTGGCGTTAGCCTGAATCGTGGTGTCTGGGCTGATGTAAGTCTGCCGAGCGGTTGGCGTTGGGCCGCGCCCCTGCCGTCCGCCCCCGATATGAACAGTGCCGCCGCCCTGGGGACCCGAGACATTAATTTTGGCATCCTTGATCAGAGCAACTTGCTGGCCGAGCAGACTGACCGTGCCGCCGGGGGCTGTGATGCTGCCAGCATGGAGGAGGCGATCGCTCGCCAAAACTAAAGCCTGGCCTGGCGCAACCCTCAGCTGGGCTTCGTTGCGCAGTTGCGCTTGATGGCTGGCTACCTGATGCTGGAACAATGCACCCGGCTCCACGGTTAGCAGGGGCGGCAGCTCTGGATTTGTGGCGCTAAACACTTCTGGGCCAAACCAAACCCCAGTCGCTGTTGTCGCCGTAAATGAGCCTTCCACATCTAGGCGAGCTTCTGGGCCAAAATAAAGACCATTGGGGTTGATCAACCAGAGGTTCGCCCCACCCAAAACGCCCAACGTGCCGAAGATCTCCGAGATATTGTTGCCTGTCACCCGTGTCAGGATATTACGAATGCTGCTGGGATTAGAAAAATAGACACTATGTCCTGGGTCAATATTAAATTCTGCAAAGGAATGGAAGAGGTTGGTGCCTCGGATTGCACCACCATCGATGCGATCGCGGGTGGTATGAACTGGGGTTACCACCGAGCCTTCTGCCCCCAGCGTCTGATCGGGAATGAGTTGGGCTTGGGCAGAAACTGAATAGGCGATCGACCCCAACCCCGTCAACAAGGGCAGAATAAACTTGGACGTCATGACTCGTTTTTCTCCTCAATGGACAACAGATGATCGACATTGAGATGACCCTGAAACTGAGATGGCGCTGAACGGATGGGTTGGACTTATTTTCTTTCGCTAAGGAATATCAAAGCAACTCGCTACACCTCGACACCCATATTAAACGCCTCAAATAAATTGCAGCAGAAGTTTAATTGTTTAATGTTTAATCCTTGTTCAAGGTTTAATCTAAAGAGCTGGACAAGCAGAGTAACCTGAAACAGGTTCTCCAGCCTCTGCACCCGAGGTTTCTGCCATCAACCCGATGAGGCGATCGCGCTCAGCACGCTCACCCTGAGCAGGCTTATCACGAACCAGTGGGTCGGTGGCATGAGTACGAGGGATAACAATGGCTTGAGGCTGACTCAGGCCAGGGCGACTTGACCAAGGAGGACTGCTGACATTCGCGCTAGTGAGGTCATTGGGGCTAACAGGAATGCCGCCACGATTGATGTTACCAAAGGAGCTGCCGCTCGCGATTTGGTCATTGCGGAGCGCACAGACATCTCGACTCAAAATATCTTCGGCATCCACAAGGCTATCTGGAAGTTCATTCAGCCCCTGTTCAGCGGGGAAGCTAATGCGGTTAAACGTGAGTGTACCGTTGAGACCAAAGTTTGAGGAAGCCGTTATATCATTAGTGATGACATTACGGGGAAACAGTAAATCACGAAAGGCAATATTGTAAAGACCGTTGGTCGTAATGGTGATATTGCCCCCATTCCCATTAAAGGCATTGGCGATAATATCATTGTTTTCATGGGGAACTGAAATAATAAAGCCAGAATTAATATTAATATTTCCCCCATCTCCCCCTGCTTGGGCAGTCCCCGCCTCGGCACTAATAACACTGCCATAGCGCATCAATAAAATATTGCCAATGTCTAAGTTGATATTTCCACCTTGGCCGGAAGAAGTTTCAGCGACAACTTCTGCCTGATTCCTAAGATTCATCCGCTCGCGTGCGAAGATATTAATATCACCTGCATCACCATTGTTCGTGCCCCGGCCCACATACGGTATGGATGTAGCGGGCGGAGTCGTGAGTGCAAGATTGGAGTTAATCAAATCAATGCGCTGATTGGCTTGATCAATTAAAAGACTGGAGCCTACAGCTTGAGGATCGCTGCTAACACTAATCTTGGCTTCATTCTGGACATCGACATTTGTTGCAGAGACAAAAATGCTACCCGCAGGGCTACCATTGAAAGACTGTCCATAAAGACCAGCTTGGACTGGAGGGGTTGTTGAAGCTCCCGTGAGCAACAAGTCCACGACCGAGAGTCGAATTTCGCCAGCTCGGCCGCTGCCAAAACTGGAGGTTGAGGTGATGCCTTCGTGAAGGGTCAAGCGATCGGCGTTAATTTGAATATTGCCACCCTCGCCATTGTCTAAGCTATCAGCCGTAATGCTGCTCACAAAAGACTGGCTCGGTGCAGCCCCCCCAACGAAAATAGAATTAGCGTCAATCGAGATATCTCCGCCTAAACCATCCCCCGCGTTTGTGGCCGTTATGCTGCCGCCATTAAAGAGGTTGAGCTGTTGTGCCGTTACGCTAATGCCCCCCGAATCCCCTTGACGTGAGCTAACGTTCGCCAAACCACTGAACGTAGAGGTTCCCAGTACGCTTCCTACACCGGAGAATTCTCCTGATATGTCTACCCGGTCAGCTGCAACTTGAATGGTGCCGGCTGTTCCGCCAGGCGTTGAGTCTGCATTAGCAAATGTAGCAATTAGAGAATCTTGCAGGGTCAATTGCTTGGTGGGGTTGAGGATAACCGCACCACCGCTAGAGTTATTCTGGACTCGGAGTGCAATGAGACTATCTTCGGTTAATTCCACTGAATCTGGCGCAGTGATTGTAATATCCCCAGATTGGGTGGCTAGCTTTTCTGCATTGATATCCAGATTACTCTCATTGAGCATTGAAAAGGTGCGACTATTGATGCTAATGCCTTCACCATTGCCAAATTCGCTATTACTATTCAATCGAACTTGGTCAAGGGCGATCGCACCTGAGCTATTCAAAGAAATCTCTTGTCCTGCCCCTCTTCCAGTACCAGAATTGTTGTGACCTGAAGCACTGATAATACCTTGGCTCAAGTTAATACTTTCAATGGCAAAAAGTTCAACTGTTCCGCTATCTAAATCGTTTGATGAGGTCAGAAGAAATGCAGGAGGAAGGGTTCCATGAAGTGCTGAAAAAACAGTAGAATTTGTTGAACCAAAATCTCCCGTATTGATAGCGAATAAACTTCCATTGATCGAGCCACCACTATGAATACTGACATCTCCACCGACTGAAGTACCTTTAGTATGGATTGTACTAGGTAGAGTGATATCATTGGGAGTAAGCAAGATAACGTTCCCACCGCTGCCTGATGAGCCAGATGTAATAATCGTTCCTGGAATATTAATATCACCTCGGGAATCAACCACTATTTTCCCTCCAGTACCAGCAGACGTTTCTAGTGAACTAGCTGAAATACCTCCAACTACAGCTAATGTAGTATTCGGAAAATATTGATTGGTTAGTAATATTGTGCCATTGTCTGAGTTTACATTAACAAAACCAGAAATTGAGATGTCCGCACTGCTCCCAGCTCCCCCAGGTAATGGTGGTGGATCTGGAGTAAAACCTTCACCTGCCGATGGTGAAACTGGTGTCCCAAAGTTTGTGGTGCCTGCACGAATATCGACTGTTCCAGATGTAGTACCGTTGATGGGCTCAGAAGAACCATCAGAAAGTGTCACACTATCCATTAAACCAGTACCAGGCCCAAGGATCGATATATTGCCCGAGACTGTTACACTTCCCCCCGCCAGAATATGTAGAGAGTGACCTAAATAATCGCTAAAAGCTACATCACCACTTGTACGAATGATTGGATCATTGGGGCTAAGCAATGGTGCTAGGTTTCCGGCTAAGTCTTCAACTCGAAAATTCCCATATGAAAAATAATGCGCATCACCAATAATATCGCCATCACTGCGGAGCGTTAGATTTCCGCCGGAGACCAAACCACTCTCGTTGTGGTTAAGGATAAATAGATCAACAATCTGATTCCCTTGGAATAATAAATTTCCTCCTGCTGATGCCACAAACGGCACATTATCACTATCTCGAATCTTCACCTTTTCCAAACCCACCAGATTGAGGTTGCCCTCCGCCCGTACCTGGCCCGTCAACTCCAAATTTCCTGCCTCAAGATGTAAATCCCCTGCGGTTACTAACGGTGCCTCGCTCTGAATCCTGGCCTGATGCGCTGCCAAGTGATTGTGGAAGAGTGCGCCGGGGGAAATGCTCAATAGGGTCGAGCTAGCTGGATCAGTAGCACTAAAGATCGCATCATCACCAAGCCAAACCCCATTTGCCGTCGTTGCAGTGAATGATCCAGTCATATCCAGCCGAGCATTCGGGCCAAAATAAATTCCTGTGGGGTTAATTAACCAGAGATTCGCATCCCCTAACACCCCCAATGTTCCAAAAATCTCTGAGATATTTCCTCCGGTCACCCGTGTCAGGATGTTGCTGATATTTGCAGGGTTAGCAAAATATACCCCGCGACCCTCACCCACATTAAACTTCTGAAATGAATGGAAGAGGTTCGCGCCTCGGGCTGCCCCTCCGTCAATGCGGTCATTGAATGCATCGATAGGAGTGACCACTGAATGCTCATTGCCCAGCGTTCCATCAGGTTGCAGTGGTAATGCCTGAGCCCCTGTAGATAGCACAATCGCGACGATACTCACCGCCCAAGACAATATCACACCAGCTCTTACCATCTCTCTCTACAAAACTTTTTGAATTAGGTTTAATCTAACATTTCTAACGTTCTACTGTAGCTCTACTACTCTATAAACCCTAGCTAATTTTACCTCGGATAGACGTATCTTTATTTATGATTTAAAACTCTGAAATTAACCAATAATGGCTCCAGTGACTTGTTATCTTTCCATACTGAATACGGCGGCGATCGTTTAACTGAGCCAGTTCGAGAAGTAGCACAATATGTGAGTCTAGCGAATTCTGGATATAGTATCCATGGTGTGAAGGTAATTATTCAAATGATGTATATCTATCGAAATTCAATTCTACCTAGACCCATCATGCGTTTAGCGAGTGTCGTAATTCTCTTTTGTCTGCTCGTAAGTGAACCACTTTTGGCGGCAGAAGCCGATGAATTACTTGGTATTCAGGGGCGTGGCATATCACGTCGTAAAATTGCTACTGGATCACGAGGTGAATTCTGTGAAGATGATGCCAGACAAGATTCGCCTGAAGCGATGGAAGAAGAAGTTATCGTTATTGTTCCAGAATATGAAGACAATGAAGGTGAAGTTCATACCATTGCTTACACACAAGAGCCTCAATTCAATATTTATATTTCTGTGCCTGCTTTCGAGGATAAGCAAGTATATCTGCAAATCATCAATCAGAATCGGAGGGATGCAGGGGCTAGGGAGTTTCGTAGTCAACTGTTCAGCCTTGTAAATTCAAGACATATCGCTCGAATCGTGATACCCGAAACATTTCAAATTCCCATTTTGTCTAATGAAGAGAATCCTCGTGCCTATAAGTGGGAACTCTATATTCAATGCGATCCGAATGATCTGACGCAAGATGTTCCCATTTCATCAGGTTTAGTTTACCGTGTGGCAGCGGAGCAGGTAGAAGATGTTCCCCATCTATGGCATGAACAGATGGAGTTATGGTTCGCAGAACACTTAACAGACTCAGCTATTTGGACACAAGGTTCAAGATCAGTCCCAGATACCTGGACACAAGGTTTAAGATCAGTTGGCCTTGAGGAATTGTCATCTTTATCAATTCAGACTTATTTGCTTGAGGGGATTAGCCCACAAGCACAATAGCTCTAGAGCATTTTTACAATCTTCATGTCATAAGCCACAAGCATTGTGACTTATGACATGAGTGATTGGATATCAAGTGACGAGCTTCATGCATGTCTACACTGATCGACAACACCCGCTTCAAATCTAGACTAAAAGCAATATCGAAATAGCTCAATGCATGAGTAGCTGAGCGTTCCATAACCCGTGCCCATCAAGAAACCCGAATCTCCCTCAACCACCGACGTACCGTATCCGACGAAACCACCAGCAGCTCACCAATCTTGTCGAACCCATACCCCTCCGCCTGCAACCGCGCCGCCTCAGACCGCTTGCGATGATAATCAATCCCCCGTCGCCCCTGCTGCACCACAATCGGTCGCCTGATGCCCAGTTCCTTAGCCCATTCCCCCACCGTCTGCGGATCAATCCCCGTCTCCATGAAAATCGTATGGTTATCCGCCCCTGCCTGATAGATATCCAGCGCATAGCGGCGACGATGCTCCGAATACTTGCGTCCTTTGGCAACAGCCCACTGCTCCGGACTCAGCCAAGCCTGGAGATGGTCAATCACAATCCCCGTCTCATCCTCAATATCAATCAAAGACCAGCCCTGCTCAACCAGCGCCAAACAACGCGCCTGCTCTGCCCCCGTGCAATCTGCCAACCCTTTCATTAAACCCGCCGCTAGTAACCGACGCCGCAAAAAATCCCGCTGACCCATTCCCGACAACCGCTGCACCGCCGAGAGCGACATCCCCGCCCGAAACAATAGCAGTCCCTGCGCCAACAACGACTCTTCGTAAGGAAAAACCTGCTGCGGCATTGACCAGGCCAACAAATCCCGCTCAACTCCCTCGGATGTCATCGCCGGAATCCGCGCCTGCAACTCGGTCACAAAATAGCCAAAGAGCGGACAGGTGAGACAGCGAGGGGAGGCTCCCGGCGCTCGACAGGGGAAAAAGTCTGGCCAATCCGCCAAAACCGCCTCCCGCAGTTCCTGGTATTGACCCGCCGCCTGGCGGCTGGCAGATAAAGCAGGATGAAACATCAGCAAAAATCTCCTCAGTCAGTAAAATCTCAAACCGTTAGCTGCACCGCCACCACTTGCTTATGGGCAAAAGCAATCGATCACACCAGCTTGGGATAAATCAACTCCCGCTCCGCTAGCGACAGCGAAAACCAAAACCCCAAATCCCCCGCCTCCGGCAGGCGAATCAGCTCCTCCGCCGTGGAATCCCGCAGCATATCCAACTGGCTGCGCTGCTCCAGAGCTTGAATCTGTTGCTCCAAGTCTCGTAATGTCTGTTTGAGTGCCCCATTGCTTTCGGGATACTGCGCCACCAGAGAGGTCAACTGCTCCCGTTGCTGCTGGAGTGAAGCCAACTCAGACTGCTGTTGTCCAACCACCGCCGAGACCGTTGCATCCCCCTCTCGAATGGCCAACGCCCGTTGATGCAGCCGCCCAACCACCGCCTGCTCTAGCACCGAAACCTGGATGCAGCCACGATTGTCACAGCTCACCCCCGAATGACGACAACCATAGTAGACGTATTGCTGGTTTCGCTTCAGGACAGCCCGACTGCCGCAAACGTCGCAGACAGTCAGACCCGTCAAATAGAACTTTTCTCCCGAGCTGCGAACCGACTTGCTGTGATGGGCCAGATGATCTTGGATGAGGGTGTATTCTTCCTCACTGAGCAGTCGCTCCTCGGGGTGCGTATCGTAATGCCATTCCCAGTCTGCTGAGGACTTTTGACGCCGTTTCTTATCCCACTTGAGGTAGCAGGTGTGACCGCGCAGAACGGGATTATTCACCCAATCTCCTTTAGGGATGACAAGGAAGCTGAAGAGTAGAGCGGACAAGGGAAAGAGCCATCAGACCACGGTCAAAAAAGAGA
>JBCDEB010000081.1:0-30638 GCA_039180005.1 Cyanobacteria bacterium P01_G01_bin.54
AGAGGGTTTCGGTCTCTCGGTAGCCAGTCAGATTCAGCATTGTCAGCACTTACTATTTGATACTTAACCCAAGCTAAGATAATGTCTAAGCTTCTGTCCGCAATTATGGAAGGGGATTGTGAAATTCTTGTGAAGATACTTTAACAATTTGGTATATACTCACGGGGTTTTCAATCCTCTGCTAATGGTAAAGCGATCGTGACGGTCGTTCCCTTGCCCAGTTCTGAGGTACAAGTAATCGTCCCGCCATGCTGTTCGGTGATAATTTGGTGGGCGATCGCCAGCCCCAAACCAATCCCCTGTCCCAGCGGTTTTGTTGAAAAAAAACGCTCAAAGATCCGGGGCTGAATCTCCGCAGAAATGCCCACCCCATTATCCATAATTTGCAGCAAAATCTGTGGGTTCTGCTCAAAACGCTGGGCAGTCGTTGTGAGGGTTAATTGGGGTCGTTCAATTTTGGTAGTGGGGAAAGTGGGCTGCTGCTGCTGCTCAGGTGTCCAGTCTTTAGCCTGGAGGGCGTCGATCCCATTCATCAAGACCTGCATCAAGGCCTGACTGAGCTGGGCAGAATGACCCTGAAACTCCGGTAGTTCAGCGTATTGTTTAATCACATTAATCGCCGGGCGCTGGGTGTTGGCTTGCAGACGATAGGAGAGCAGGAGCAAGGCATGATCCAGACTCCGTTGGAGATCGATACCACCCCACTCCGTTTGGAGTGGGGTGGTATCGAGCGGCGAGAGGGTACGCAACGAGCTGAGAATATCCTGGAGTCGCTCGGCCCCGAGTCGTATTGACTTGAGCAAATTGAGAGAGTCCCGCTTGAGATGGGGAAGATTAATCTGTTGTCGCCAGGCTTTGATCTCGTCTGGGGGGTCAGGATATTGCGCTTCATAAAGCTCTAGCAAATAAACCAGTTCCTGATGATGTTGCTCAACCGGATTGATATTACGGGCGACAAAATTGATTGGGTTATTGACTTCATGAACAATGCCGTTGACTAAATTGCCTAAGGTTGAGAGATTGGCTTCCTGGAGCAGTTGGAGTTGGGCTCGCTGGAGATTGAGGTGCACCCGAATTCGCGAGAGAAATTCAATGGTTTCAAAGGGCTTGGTAATGTAGTCCACGCCGCCCAGATTCAAGCCTTGGGTCCGATTAATGGGCTCGGAGAGGGCGGTAAGAAAAATAATCGGAATATGACGGAATTGGGGGTTGGCTTTGAGGCGTGTGCAGGTTTCAAAGCCATCGATGCCCGGTAGCATGACATCGAGGAGAATCAAGTCCGGTTGATAATGTTCGAGACGCTTAAGCGCCCGTTCCCCATCAATGGCTGTCGCAACGCTATAGCCGGCCTTGCGCAGGGTGTCGCTGATCACATTGAGGTTGGCGGGGGTATCGTCAACCGCGAGGATTCGTCCCTGATTTTGCATTGTTGATCTCCTGCTCATTGGGCTGATCCTAAAATCCGCATCGTAAACTGTAAAAAGCTAGCGTCCGGGAGGGTTTGGAACCACTGGTGTGGGCTTAAGCGTGGAACCCCCTGTATAAAAGGGCTTCAGGGGCGACAAACACCCGACCCACCCCGGTCAGCGCGACGCGCGACCGCCCCTCCCGAGAGGGGATGCCCTGCTTTGAAATCTCCTCTTGGGAGGAGTACCCCGGAGGGGGGAGGTGGGTCGGCCCCCTCAAACTCCCACCAGGAGCTGAATACAGCGTTAAGTTCACGCTAATGGTTTCAAACCCTCCCCTACTGACGTATTTTTGCTTCAGGGACATATACTCGGATCTTGTATGATTTCGGTCAGCTCGCTGTTGAGCGGGTCGTTGATTGGGTCGGTTGAGCAGGTGATTGGGTTTGTAAGTGGGTTTGTAAGTGGGCTTCAATTTCTTCAATTTTGAAGGCCGTTGCCCATTGGAGCAAGGGCAGGGCAAAGGTTTGGTAGCGGGGTTCCCAGGTGGCAATCTGCTCACGGATGCCAGCGGCATCGCCTTGGCGAGCGATCGCCAGCAACCTTGCTAACGCTTCTGTCGGCGGGATCGCGACCGCTTCTGTCGAGCCAGATGGCACAGCGGTGGCGGGCTCAGCCGCATATTGCCAGTCTAATGCCAAACAATCCGCGAGAATCGCCAATAAGGTGGTCGCATCCACCGGCTTGGGCAAGAAGCGATCGCCACCACAGTCCAGGGCGCGATGTTGATCCAGCAGCGATACCGAGGCAGAAGAAACCACCACCGGAATCCCTGCCCCAGCGGGGTGACGCCGGATCATCTGAAGAAATTCAAAGCCATCCATGATCGGCATCACCAGATCCAGAATCACTAAGTCAGGGCGCTCCGCTTGCAATTGTCGAAGTCCATCTTGGCCGTTCTCTGCCTCCAGAATGCGGAAACCAAGGGGTTTAAGGAGATTGGCAAGCACAGCCCGATTCTCCCAGCGATCATCGACTAGCAATAGGGTGCGACGCGAGCCCTGGTAGCCGATCACCCGCTCCCGGTCCGTGAGGCTGCCCTGGTGGCTAACCCAATCATCGGCCAGCGGTAGCGTCAGAGTAAAGAAAAACGCACTGCCCACCCCCAACTCACTCTTGACCTCAATTTGGCCACCCATCAGCCCCACAATGCGTTGGCTAATGGCTAGCCCCAGCCCGGTGCCTTCGGTTTGTTTTTGGCGATCGCCCACCTGCTCAAAGGTGCGAAAGAGCTTGGCTAAATCCTCGGGCGCAATGCCCACCCCCGTATCGCTCACCTCAAACAATAGCGAGGCTTGGGCATCTGAGGAGTCGATCACATCGACCCGCAACGTGACTGTGCCAAGCTCAGTAAATTTAATGGCATTGCCCAGCAGATTAATGAGCACTTGGCGCAAGCGCTTGCCATCCACCTGCACCCCCTCGGGCAACCGCGAACTGACTTGATAGCTGAACGTGATCCCCTTGGCTTGAGCACGCAGCTTGAACAGTTCCACAATGCCCTGGAGCAGGGCAGGCAGATGCACAGCAGTGGGGGCCAGTTCAAGCTTACGCGCCTCAACCTTGGCTAGATCAAGCACATCATTGATCATCGCTAAGAGATGAAGGCCGCATTGGTGGATAATATTGAGCCCATCGAGCTCTTTAGCAGAGCGTTGGGGGGCCTGCCCCAAAATTTGGGCATAGCCCAGGATGCCATTGAGCGGTGTCCGCAGTTCATGGCTCATGTTGGCAAGGAATTCACTTTTTGCTTGGTTGGCGGCTTCCGCCTGCTGTTTGGCTTCACTGAGCTGGGCGGTTCGCTCGGCAACGCGGTCTTCAAGTTCGGTAAAGGCGGTCTGCAGACGTCCGGCCATTTGGTTAAAGGAGGTTCCCAAGGCTTCGAGCTCATCAATGCCCTGAAGCTCAAGGGTTTGACTGAGTTGGCCTTGAGCGATCGCCCCCGCCGCCTGCTGCAAGCGCACAATTGGTCGGGCAATCCAACGGGCGGTGAAAATGCCCAGCGTGGCCGCCACCAGCAGCGCCCCACCACAGAGCAGAATCGTCCGCTGGCGATTGGCATTGATCTGGGCCATAAAGTCCTGCTCCGGAACCGCTAGGACAATCAACCATTCAATACCCCGCTCGTCGGTGAGGGGCGTCACCTGCAAAAACTGGCGCTGACCGGCCAGGGAAAACTCCAATTGCTGGGGGGTGGTGATGGCCGTTAAGCTGCCAAAAGTCTCGATTAAATATTCGGTGCTCGCACGCGTTAGGGCATTTTCGCTCTGGCGGCCCGCTAAGCGCTCAAAGCGAGCCCCCTCCTGCTCATGATAGGTCGGGTCATCCTTGGGAATACGATAACCATAGGGCGTCTCTCCGGTTGAAGTGGCAATGAGATCGCCGCTTTGCTCCAGAATAAACACCTGCCCGGAGGCGCTCAGGTCGAGTGTTTCCAGAAAGTCGCTGATATTGGCCAAGGTCAGCGCCACCGCCATCACCCCCTTAAAGGTCTGACCATCGGCCGCGTAAAGGGGCCAAAGTGCGGTAATGCCAATCCCCTCCTTGATATGCCATTCATAGACCGGCGACCAAATCGCGCCCTCGGCCGCAGCACCGGCACGATACCAATTCACGGTTCTCGGGTCGTAGTTGGGGCTCCGCAGTAGCTGTTCTTGGTCATTTCCCTGGGCATCCGGCCGATAGAGTTCCATCGCATAGTCTGTGGATACCCCCGCGCGCGAAATCGTTAAAACATCCTGGTCATCAATGTTTAGCCCGACCGTCCCGATGAATTCTTTTTGCTCGTTGGCATAGGCGATGGTATCGATGTTAAATTGCTGAGCCTGATGCCAGTAGTAGCGCCGCAGACTGGCCTGTTGATCTACGGGTGAGTCCAGGTTGAGATAGCCTTGCTCAATGGCTTGGGCATTAATCTGGTTGATCTGTTGGGCCGCTGCCAGCCAGGTGAGCAGTTTCTCCTCCACGCGGGTGGTCAGCTCCCGCCGCAGTTGGGCAGCCACATCATTGACGGCTTGGCGACCACTGCGAAAGGAGAGCCAGCCCACAAGCCCGACAGCAGCAGAAATCTGGAGCACAAAGGGGACGATTAAGACCCAGCGTAGACGCAGCTTGGGGGTCAGGGACGAACGGGCAGGGGGCATAGGGGTTGCAGGGGCAATCAAAATCCAGTTGCACCGAGCAGGAAACGATCGCTCGGCAAGTTTAATTTCTTATCCTGACATACTGCATCAGGACTGATCATTTTCCTTTGGCAAACTGTAATTAAAGGAGGCAATTCCGGGGCGATCGCATCTCCCTGCTCAAGATGCGCCCAGTCCCCTTAGCGTGCCTCCAAGGGAAGCATAATCACAAACGTCGTGCCCTGGCCAAGTTGTGAATGGCATTCAATTGTACCGCCATGTTTTTCGGTAATGATCTGGTGGGCGATCGCCATTCCTAATCCCGTCCCTTTGCCCACTTCCTTGGTGGTAAACCCCTGCTCAAAAATTCGCTCGACGGTTTCCGGCTGCATGCCACAGCCATTGTCTTGGATTTGAATCTGGATCTGTTTATCAACCTGTAAGGTTTGAATCCAAATAACATTGGGACTCGCTTCAATTTCTTGATATGTCTTTCCCTGATTCATCTCATCAAACGCATCAATGGCATTGGCGAGAATATTCATAAAGACTTGATTGAGTTGCCCGGGGAAGCATTGCACGTCAGGAATATTGCCATAGCACTTAGAGATTTCAATCGGAGGACGCTGTTCATTAGCTTTCGTACGATGTTTCAAGATGAGCAGGGTACTCTCAATGCCAGCATGGAGATTAAACACGGTGCTATGTTCTTGGTCTTTGCGGGAAAAAGTGCGGAGACTATTACTGATGCTCTGGATGCGCTCAACCCCTGTATTCATCGAGTCAATCAGCTTCGATAAATCCTCTCGGACAAATTCCAAATCAATCGCTTCAATTTCCTCATCGACCTGCTCATTGGCTTGGGGATATTGAGCTTGATAAATATCAATCAAACCGAGTAAGTCCTGAACATAGCTCTGAGCCGGTTTAATATTGCCTTTAAGGAAGCCGACAGGATTATTAATTTCATGGGCAACACCAGAAACAAGGTTTCCTAAGGCAGACATCTTCTCACTCTGTACCAGTTGTAGCTGAGACTGTTCGAGTTGTTGGGCGTAGGCTTGACTCTGTTGATACAGGCGTGCATTTTCTAGGGCGATCGCCGCTTGGGTCGCCAACAGGTTGAGGGCCGTGAGACGCTCGGCATGAAAGACCCCTTTGGTGGCGTGGTTCTCCAAGTATAAAATGCCCCGTAGTTCGGTCTGGTCAACCAAGGGCAGACACAACAAACTCTGGGGCTGTTGCTGGTTGAGATAGCGATCGATCACAGGTATTTTACTCTGAGGACTGTCCATCACGACGGTTTCGACCGTGCGTTTGGTATATTGCAGCAGTTGAATAGGCAGGTCAACTGTCTCTTCAAGGGCGATCGCTTTGATCCGGGTTGCCTCTGGGGTGGCAATGGCTTGAACTTGCAGGCTACTATCCACCTCATAGGTCAAAATGGCACAGCGATCACTCCCAGAATTCTGTAGCAGAATGTCCGTTAACTGAGCGAGTAAGTCTGACAGGTCAATGCTACTTGAGATAGCTTGAGATGCTTGGAATAACGAAACCAGATCCAAGGTAGCGTTAAAACTTGTGGAAGACTGACTGTCTTCAGTGCTGGAAATATGTGTCGCTTGAGAAGAGGAGATCCGCACCACACTTCCGAGTGAATCGAGGGCAGTCCGGTTCGGCTGGGCAGCTTGCAGGATGGGAGTCAGCAGTCGTGGATAGGTACGTTCGAGGGCATCGATTTTGTGTTTTGCGCCCCATTGGGCGTAGCAATAGTAGGCATCTTGCAAATAGATCGCGGCAACTTTTTCTTTACCCCAAGCTAAATAAAATTGGGCGGCAAGTTCGTTGGCAAGGGCTTCATCTTGAATGTAACCATTCTCCTTTGCACCAGCAATAGTACGATCATACAGCTCAAGTGCGAGCAATTTATCATGATTACTTTGAGCAACTTCTGCCTCGATCAGGTCAAACTTATGCTGGAAATTCTCCGGACAGTTTTTTGACCAAATATAAAGCTGTTTCTGGTTTTCGTGAATCTGTTCAATCAGTCCTGTTTGGTCTAGGGAAGAAGCTGTTCTATAGATCGCCAGAAGCACCAAGGAATAATAGTAATTATATTCTATACCAATAAAATGCCCAACAATGAATTCAATAAACTCTTGCGCAGACAAAAGATACTTGAGCGCATCTTGATATTGATGAGATAAATACAAGGCTTGAGCCTTAAGAATCTGATAAATACAAATAGCAGGCAAACTGTTGTTTTCCTTGCAAGTCTCAATATATTCATATTCTTCTATATCTTGAAGAGACTCAGATAAATCTCCTGAATTGGCAGATGTTAGAGCTGAAATTACCAATCGACATCCTAGTAGGATGTCATGTGCATAATAATGTTTTATTTTTTCCAAAACAGGCAAATAGATTGATAATTCATTTTGTAATTCTTTAAGATTCTTACCAGCATGGAACAGGCTTAATATTCGATTATAGGTAATGTAGCCAATGAACTGAAGCTGCCCTGACTCTAGTCCTGCTTCATACCCACGTTTGTTAATGCTCTCACAGTGATAAATCGGCTTTCGCCAATGCCATAAAAATGCAGCCAGGATATTACAAGCCTTGGACTCTTGAGACAAATCCCTGAATTTTCGACTCAGATTTAGGGATAAAATACCAAACTCATAACCCGACTTATAATCACCAAACATTGAATTAACGAGAACGCCATAAAAGGAGTAACCAAAACAACTTTCTGCAATATTCCCGTATTGCAATGATAAATTTACCATCTTCACAACCAAAACCTTCCAGAGTGATGGATTAATACTAAAGGTTGTAGGGAGTAGGTTATGGAGGATTTCGATCGCACTCCTCTTTTCTGGTTTCTCCATTTCTGGAAGTTCAATCAGAGCAGCAATCTCTCGATCACTTAATTGATATTCAACAAAGTCCAGCTCCTGTTCTAAATCTTGAGAAAGCTTGTCTTCGTGCCACTGAACTCCCAATAAACTCAGGGCAGTTCTTCCAGAAGCGATCGCCTTCTCATATTGACTGGTTACTGTATATTGAACAATAAGAATGTTATAGATTTTTGCTTGATCAATCGCCGATTTTGCACGAAGTAAAGCAGTCGCTGCAAGGGACTCCGATCGCTCCAGATTGCTTTGTAAATATTCATTCTCTGCACATTCTCTGTACAAATCGAATGTCAATGAATATTCATCATCCCAACCCAATCCCCCCAGAAGTTGAATCCCAACATCCAAAAAATTAACTGCAGCAGAATACGCAACTGACTTTCTTGCTTTCCGGGCAGCAGTCAAGTTCAAGCGAGCAATTTGCACTTTCTCCACTCGCTCGCTCACAAACTCAAGACCATAATTCAAGTTATTCACCACTTCAAAAATCTGTTCGTCTTTCTCAACGACGCCCCTATTTTTCAGTAGGAGACGACCCAATTTATAATGTGTTACGGATTTTTGTGATGGAGGAATGAGCGCGTAAGCCGCTTGCTGGACGCGATCGTGTAAAAATCGATACGCCACTGAAATGCTCTCAGTTGGCTCTGTTTCTTGCTCCCAGTCTTGAAAAAATTTGTACGTTTCGCTCTGGGGTAGGACGAGTCCTTCCCGCAAAGCAACCCACAGAGCAGTCGCAACATCTGTGGATGGCCTCTCACAGATAATGGCTAAAGTATCCAAACTAAATTGACTACCGATACAAGCTGCCAATTTCAAGGTATCTTGGGTTGCTTCGGGCAGCTTGTGCAAACGCTTCATCATAAACTCCAGCACATCATCGGTGAGAGCGGCATTTTGCACCTGCATCAAATCACATTCCCAATACCCTAACGGGTGATTGAAGACAATCAACTCATCTTCATACAGTCCTTTGAGGAACTGAGTGGTAAAGAAAGGGTTACCTCGAGTTTTTTGATAGACTAATTCGGTTAAAGGAAGGGTTGACTCTACAGAGCAACTAAGCGTATCTGCGATTAATCTGTTAACGTCATCAATTGATAAATATGTCAAAGAAATTGTTGATATATTTGCCCCTTGTTTCTCTAGTTCCTCCAAAGACAGCATTAGGGAATGGGCTGGATAAACTTCGTTATCTCGATAGGCTCCCAACAACAGCAAATACCCCATTTCACTCTGCCACATTAAGACTTTGATGAGATTCAATGACGCTAAATCCGCCCACTGTAGATCATCTAAAAATATCACCAAAGGATGCTCTGGAGTTGTGAAGACTGCAATGAATTTTTCAAAAAGGCCGTTAAAGCGGTTTTGAGCTGCGGTTCCAGATAGCGCTGGTGCAGGAGGCTGTTGACCAATAATCTGGCTAAGTTCTGGGATGACCTCAATTAGCACCTGCCCATTCTCACCCACCGCTTCAAGAATCTGGGCTTGCCAATTGGTTAGCATGTCATCCGACTCACTGAGCAATTGTCCCATTAAGTCCCGAAAGGCTTGGACAAAAGCAGAAAAGGGAACATTGCGGTTAAATTGATCAAATTTTCCGCTGATAAAATACCCTTGCTGACGAACAATCGGTTTATGAACTTCGTTGACGACTGCGGTTTTACCAATCCCAGAAAAACCAGCAACGAGCATCATTTCTGTTCCTCCCCCCTGGCTAAGGGGGGAGGTAACTCGCTCAAACCCATTGAGTATGGCTTGGACTTCCAGCTCGCGTCCGTAGAGTTTTTCGGGAATAAGGAAGCGATCGCAAACATCCCGCTCACCAAGTTTAAAATCAGATGTTTTACCTGTTTGGTCTAAAGATTGAAGACACCGCTTTAAGTCATGTTGCAAGCCTAATGAATTCTGATAGCGATCTTCAGCATTCTTGGCCATCAGTTTCATGATGATGGCAGAGAGAATTATTGAGGACGTCTGACCCTGAGCAGCCAATATCTCCATCGGTGGAGTTGGCGCTTGCGCAATATGACAGTGAATCAACTCCATGAGATCATCACTACGAAAGGGCAATCGACCCGTGAGCAATTCATAGAGCGTTACGCCAAGGGAATAGAAATCAGTACGGTAGTCGATCCTGCGATTCATTCGCCCCGTTTGTTCAGGGGAGAGGTAAGCTAGGGTTCCTTCTAGTCCTTTCGGGTGGGTCAGTTGTTGCTGTTCCCTCGGGAGTAGGGAAGCGATGCTAAAGTCAATGAGCTGAACCTGTCGAGTTTTGGGATCAATGAGAATATTAGCCGGTTTTATATCTTTATGAATAATTCGATTTTGACCAAGATAATGGAGTGCCTCAGCAATTTGAATGGCAATTGTGAGCAATTCACACAACGTTTGTTGCGCATCCTGCCAATAACTCGAGAGTGAGACTGCACCCTGATCGGGCATCACCAATGCATAGCTATTATGATAGCGTTCCAGGGCAAGGGGTTTGACGATCAGCGGTGAATCAAGATTCTGGGTAATGATGTATTGGTTACGAAACTGAACCAGCTCATTGAAGTTGGGATGGGGGCTGCGCAAAACTTTAATAATGACCGATTGTTGATCCCTAACCTGGATCGCTCGGTAGACCAGCGTACGTGTGCCGGTATAGAGAATTTCAGTTTCTTGGTAGCCAGTCAAGTTCAATATCATCACCAAAATCAATTCGTTATCAAGCTGAGAACAGCTTCATTGCTCTGCTTACTCTGTTTTTTCCTGATTGTCTTTGTCCAATGCAGCGATCGCATTTGCCAACTAATGCAGGAGGACTTGACTTAGTTGCGCTGTAAAAGATTTCATTGACCCGGTTTTACCAATTCTTGGTTCAAAGTATAGTTCAGCAAAATCCTTATACCGATTCTCGAAAATATGACCACAGATCAGCAAATGAGGACGGCATCATTCCCGTAGCGTCGCTAGGGGCGAAAGCCTGGCATCGCTAAGCTGGATCTTATTTATAGTCAGACTTTTGTGTTTTGGTATTATTAGGATCTCGAACGCTATCCTAAGTTTTTACTCTATAATCATGAAATTCTTGTGAAGGTTGATCAGAATCACAGAGAAAGCGTGATCAAAAATGTCATGCTCTGACTGGGTTTCGATTGACATTCGATCTTAAATCTTAAACCCAGCCTTGTGTAGTTTATCCCTACGGGAAATGAAAACGTCATAGCCATCATCCTCTAAAATCCAGCTCATCAATTCCAGATTCTCAGCCGTATCATCAATGACGAGGATTGTCCTCTTATTCATCTATCCCCCCGCTCTGTAGATATTGATTCAATATCATCTCAAGTTCATCGGCATCGAATTGCTTGGTCAATGTAACCAGCGGCATCGCAAAACCGAGATAACGCCGATCCACTGCAACTAAATCATCGAGTTGTTGACGAACCTTACGAAATTTGCCCTGTTGCACAGCCTCCAACAACGATTGTAGACGCTCTAGGGATGGCACCAGCATCACCTCCGATTCTACCAATTGGGGGGATTCGCTGAGGGGGGTTGCCCCATACTGCCACGTCAGCTCAAGATGCTGAGCTAACAATTCAAACAACATCTGTGCTTCAATTGGTTTAGGTAAAAAGTCATCGCCTCCGGCATCAAGGGCCATCTGCTGATCGAGCTGAGAAACAGAGGCAGATGAGACAATCATTTTCTGATTGTGTAGATCGGGTGACTGACGAACGTGTTTGAGTAATTCAAACCCATCGAGGACTGGCATGGCGAGATCCGTAATGACGAAATGCGGTTGCCATTGATGTATCCGCTCCAAACCCTCCTGACCATTTTCGGCTTCTGCCAGCTCAAACCCCAGAGGTTCGAGAAGATTTACCACAACGCCCCGATTTTCCCAGCGATCATCGATCACCAAAATACGATATCGCTCTCCTTCATACCCCACAATCGGATGCCCTTCGGTATTACTCCGTTGCTTAGCCCAGTCCGTTGCCAGGGGCACAACGATCTCAAAACTAAATTGACTGCCCTGGCCCAACTGACTTTGTACCTCAATATTCGAACCCATCAGGCGTACAATTTTTTGACTAATGGCGAGTCCTAAACCAGTTCCCTCCGATTGCTTTTGGCGATCGCCGACTTGCTCAAATGCTTCAAAGAGCTTTGCCAAGTTCTCGGGAGCAATTCCCACCCCCGTATCTTCAACCTGAAAACAGAGTTGACAGCGATCGGGGAGCGTCGTCTGGACTGTATCAACTCGAAACGTTACCGTGCCTTGCTCGGTAAACTTAATGGCATTACCCAATAAATTAATCAAGACTTGGCGCAGACGCTTGGCGTCCACAAAAATGCCTTGGGGTAGTGCCGAGTCTAGGTGGTAGACAAACTCAATCCTTTTTTGCTGGGCACGGACACGACAAATTTCCACCACGCTTTGCAAACACGAGGGTAAATGCACCCCTTTGGGAACCAGGTCGAGCTTACGTGCTTCAATCTTAGCTAGATCGAGAACGTCATTGATCAGGTTCAATAGATGAGAGCCACATTGGTAGATGATATTGATTTCCTCTTGTTCTTTTTTGGGCAATGCAGGGGAGCGTCCTAAAATCTGAGCATAGCCAAGGATGCCATTGAGGGGAGTGCGCAACTCATGACTCATGTTAGCGAGAAATTCACTTTTAGCTTGGTTGGCATTGTCTGCTGCTTCTTTTGCCTCCGCCAATTCGAGGGTACGTTCTTGCACTTTTTGCTCTAGGGTTTCAAAGGCTGTATTTAGCTGAGTTCCCATATGATTAAACGCTTGGGAGAGCACATTTAACTCGTGAATGGGAGCCTCCTTCACTTGATGTCTGAGATGACCGCTGGCGATCGCATCAGCGCCTTGAGACAGGGCCAAAACTGGCTGGGCAATCCAACGGGATGTGAAAATTCCTAGGACGGCTGCCGTGACTAAGGCAATGCCACAGAGGGCGATCGTGTTGCGCGTATTGGCATTGATTTGTGCCATAAAGTCAGACTCGGGAACCACCACGACAATCAGCCAATCCAGACCCAGTTCATCCTGGTAGGGAGAAACTTGGACAAATTGTCGTTCTCCGTTGCGAAAAAAACTCAACTGCTGCGTTGCTGCAATCTGCTCCAGATTAATATCCTCACTTAAGAATGTAGCTGTATCTCGAATGAGCGGTTGTTTCAGATCAGCCGCAGCAATGCGTTTTAATTCTTCCGTTTTTGGATTTTTTGTAAAGGGCTCATCTGTTGTGGAATTGGCAATGAGGAGCCCGGAGCGCTCGATAATAAATACTTTCCCGGTTTCACTAACCTCAATCGTTTGTAGATATTGACTGATCTGAGCCAAAATCAGATCAACGGCCATGACCCCTTGCAATGTACCCTCTGCATCATAAAAGGGAGCTGAGGCGGTAATCCCCAACTCCCCTTGTATGAAAGTATAGACATCACTCCAATTCGGCTGCTTCAAGGTCTCGGTCGCTTGATACCAAGGACGGTCTCTCGGATCATATTGATCCACCTGTAAAACCTCAGCCCGATCGCCCTGCTCATTGATAGCATATTGGGTACGGGTTTGATCGCCCTGACCTAGCACCTCTTTACTCAAAAATACGCCTTCGGCTTGGCGATTCACCCCCATAAAAGTGCCCTCGGGTTTACCCACATAGATTTGCCGGAAGAAGGGAAAGAGTTGAATCTGTTGCCAGAAATGATTTTCTAGCTTGTTGAGATCGGTTGGATTGAGTTTACCGACAGTGGCCGCTTGACTATTGACTCGGTTAATGACAGCCGGTTGACTGAGATAACTATCAAGTTGGCTATCAATCCGTTGGCTCACCTCATTGCGGAGCTGACTGGCTAAGTCAGTCACTGCTTGTCGTCCGTTACGGATCGATAGGTAACCGGTAATCCCGACTGCTGCAAAAATTTGCAGTAAGAAGGGGACAATTAACACCGTGCGGAGTGATAGTTTTTTGGGCTGAAGTGCTAATTTTAGCATAGGATAATTTATTGTATTTGAATCACGAATGATCAAATCGGACTCTCAAAAAACATCCAAAACAAACACTTGGACAAACGCAGCAAATGGAATAGTTTGATTAAAGTATTCGTATTTCTCTTTAATGAAATGACTTTTTGGTTCGACGATAGGCTTATACACTGCATTCTCATCATTGAAGTTAATGCTCTCAATCTGAGGACAGTTCTGTTTCTCTTCTCACTCTTTTTTCTCTGATTGTCTTTAGCCAATGTGACGATGATAATCGCATTTGCCAATCAATGCAGGAGGGCTTACACTAAGCTGCCCTAGAAAACAGGGTATTCACAAGACATTGCCAATGCCTTGAACGAGGGGCTGTCATCAGTTAGATTTCAAACTCTTACTGTGACTAGCTTACAGCCCCTTTGCCTGTTGTTTGGATCGAGCGCTCGATTGCGCTTTACGCAATGCCAGGAGCAATCGCTTGTCCCGTAAGGTTTCTGGCATTAACTGATGACACGCCCTAAGCAAAGTTTAACAATGTTGTTATGACAATCTCAGTAAAGCCCTACTCTACACTTCTAATCTATAACCATAAAATTCTTGTCAAGGCTGATCAGAATCACAAGGGCAGTGTGATCACAAACATTGTGCCCTGACTAAACTCCGAATGGCATTCGATTATACCGCCGTGTTTTTCCGTAATGATCTGGTGAGCGATCGCCATCCCCAAACCCGTTCCCTGCCCCACGCCTTTCGTGGTAAAGCCCTGCTCAAAAATCCGCTCAACCGTTTCGGGCTTCATCCCACAACCATTGTCTTGAATTTGAATCTGAACTTGTTTATCCTTCACTAAAGTGGTAATCATAATTTGATTTGGATTCGCTGCAATCTCTTGATAAGTCTTATCTTGATTCGCTTCATCAAATGCATCAATAGCATTCGCCAAAACGTTCATAAAAACTTGATTGAGCTGCCCCGGAAAGCATTGGATATCTGGTAGCTGCCCATAGTTTTTGACAATTTTGACCTGGGGGTGCTTCTCACTGGCTTTTGTGCGATGTCGTAGAATCAACAAGGTGCTCTCAATACCATCATGGAGATTAAACGCCGTTTTATAGTCTTGATCCTTGCGCGAGAACGTGCGTAGACTATCGCTAATATTATGGATACGATCAACCCCGGCATTCATCGATTCAAGAAGCTTGGGTAAATCCTCACAGACAAATTCTAAATCGATCGCTTCAATTTTAGCTTCGATTTCCGAATCGGGCTCTGGTATTTTTTCTTGATACAAACTAATCAATTCGAGTAAATCTCGAACATAGTCCTGGGCCGGTCGAATATTCCCTTGCAAGAAGCCCACAGGATTATTAATCTCATGGGCGACCCCTGCCACTAAGCTTCCTAAAGCAGACATTTTCTCACTTTGCACCAGTTGAAGTTGAGCGTGCTGGAGTTCAGTTAACATGACTTGAGCTTGTTGGTAGAGCTGGGCATTTTGCAGGGCAACGGCGGCTTGGGCACAGAGGAATTCAATGATGGTTTGACGATTCGGGGTAAAGACCCCTTTGGTAGTGCGGTGTTCAAGATAGGCAATGGCGACCAGACTGCCTTGCTTGAGCAAGGGAACACAGAGTACACTTTGGGGCTGGTGTTTGAGCAGGTAGCCTTCGAGAATGCCGGGGATTTCGGTTTTAGCTTCGCTAATGAGAATGGGTTCTTGGGTGTTTTTGACATATTGAATCAGCCGGATCGGAATAGAACTCTCGGCGGTGAGGAGTTGGACGGGGGTTTGGGAGATGACGTTGCCCTGATCCATCCGTTCGGCGCTGACTTGGAGTTGCCATTGGTGCTCATATTGTTGCCCATTGGGCGTGAGCAAAAACATTTTTTGGGCGGCTGCATTGAGCAGGATAATCTCTGCAATATCCCCAAGCAGTTGCTCTAATTCAATGGTGCTCGCCAGCTTTTGGGCGGCTTGGAGAATGGCAGCAAAGTCGAGGGACTCTGAGATGGTCGTGCTACTGCTTGGGGATTGGGTGGGTCGAGAACGGGTTAAGGTCGTGGTTAATGTGTTGAGGCTATCAAGGGAATTGAATTCAACCGACTGCTTTTGTAGAATCGGGGCCAGCAGACCCGGATAGTAGGCTTCAAGGTGATCAGTTTTGGCTTTAGCACCCCAACGGGCGTAGCAGTAGTAGGCATCTTGCATATAGGTGGCAGCCATTTTTTCTTTGCCCCAGTTTAGATAAAATTTTGCCGCAAGTTCATTTGCAAGGGCTTCTTCTTGAATGTATTGGTTTTCTTTTGCGCCGGCGATCGCACGATCATAAAATTCGATGGCATCTAGCTTCTGATCGAGAACACGGTAAGACTCCGCTTGCACAAGATCATATTTATGCTGGTAAGTAAAGGGGGCATGCTGGAGCCAAAACTCAAACTGTACTTGTTGGGCTTTAACACGCTCAATTATTCCATTTTTCGCTTCAATATTGGCTGCTGGGGCCGTCGCTAGCAATGCCAAGGAATGATAAAACAAATAAACTGGGTAGTAAATAAAGCCGCTGGAGCCGTCTTTGACCTGTTCTGCTTCGATTGCATTTTCGATTGCTGGCGGATATTGAGCAAACAAATAATTGAGATATAGCTTAATAAAGAAAATCGGAAAGAGCGAGATTTTATCATTCTCTTCTTTGAGCTTAAAGAGCCTCTCTTGTTCATCAAAGAAGATGCCATTTAAGGCGATAGATGAGCCGGGTTGCGCTGCAACATGAGTTAGTAAAGTATCAACTAGCTGCAACCAAGGACTCGTGAAATCAGACGAGAATTCTTGTTGCTTTTGCTCGATTAAATCTAGATATTTTTTCTGTTCTGCAAAGGCAGAGGTTAAATTTCTACCAATAAAAAATTGCAAGATACAATAGTCTTGTGCTGCATAACAAGCATATTCAATATCACCCACCTCAAGACCGCTTTGGATGGCTTCCACTAACGAAGTCATGTTCTTGAGTGGTTCTTTATAATGTCGAACAAAGACGTTGAATTGTTGATAGACTTTGCATTTAACCGTCTTGGCATTGAATTTTTCAACGGACTGAATGGCAAGCTTGCCAAACCGATAGCCCCGATCAATCTTTGCCAAGAAGCCACAAAGCATCCACGCTTGGAATCCATAAGCATAGGGAGAGAGCGTTGAGTTTCCAAAGCGGATACAAAGATTGACCATTGTAAAGGCGATCGGAATCAAGAGTTCGGGAGCCGCAATGACTGCTGCAGATACGGTTGTAATCAAAATTCGTAGCGCCATCATTTGCGTAGGATCACGCATTTCCGGTAAATCAGCGAGCGCTTCAATATCAGAGACATTGGGCTCAGTCTGATCAAGCTGAATATCGAGCAGTTTCAATGCACTAATCCCCAAGTCTACCGCTTGTTTTCGTTCATTTTTGGCAATATAATATTGAATCTTCAATTCACTTATTTTTGATTGATCCAATGTGGTTTTGGCATTGTTCAAGGCAATGTCTGCCAAGGTTTTAGATCGCTCAAAATTAGTATTAATATATTCCGACTCAATCAGTTCCAGATAAAGAGAGAGCAGTAAGTCGTATTCATGCTCCCAACTGTCCTCCAGAATCGCAATGCCTAATTCTAGATAATGAATCGATGCCCAATAGGCCGTTGATGATTTTGCTCTCTGTCCAGCTAGATAATTTAAATGCGCAAGCTGATGCTTTTCCTGACGATCGCCAATCAGTAAATATCCGAGATTGAGTTGATTCGTAACCTCGAAAATATTTTCTTTGATTGCAAAGTCTGAAAGTTCTTTCAGTAATAAGCGGCCCAGTTTGAGATGCGTTTCAGGTTTAATCGCTTCATCAATCAGGGAATAGGCAGCTTGTTGAACGCGATCGTGCAAAAAACGATAATCGACCGTTGCCGTTTCAATGGGGCTTGACTCGAACTCACCTTGGAAAAACTTGTAGGCTTGGTTAATTGGAACCACGAGCTCTTCTTGCAGAGCAGCCCAAAGATCCGCTGCCACGTCTTCCGGGGAACTTTCCTGGATGATTGCTAATATTTCTAAGTCAAATTGGTTACCAATACAAGCCGCCCGCTGCAAAACCACCTGTGTTGTCGGGGGGAGCTTCAGCAAGCGTCCGGCCATAAACGCCACCACATCATCCGTGAGCGCCGCATTGCGAACCTGAGCCAAATCACATTGCCAATAGCCCAAATCGCGTCCGAAGGTGAGCAGTCCATCGTCATAGAGCCCTTTCAAGAACTGGGTCGTAAAAAACGGATTCCCTTGGGTTTTGCGATAGATTAATTCGGTCAGGGGTTGGGCGATCGCAAGGCTACAACTGAGGGTTGCCGCAACGAGCTGATTAATCTGCTGCTCAGCTAAAGGTGCAAGGGTAAGGGTAGAAATTGTGGCTTTTTGCGCTCGGGGCATGCGTTCCTGGCATTGCTGCTCTAATGCTGCGAGCGTTAGCATCAGTGGATGGGCAGGAAAGACCTCATTATCCCGATAGGTGCCCAACAGCAACAAATAGCCCATTGCCTGATTACTCACTAACACCTTCATCAGGTTCAATGACGCCGAATCGGCCCATTGCAAATCATCAAGGAACATCACCAAGGGATGTTCGGGTGCTGTGAAGACGGCAATAAACTGCTCCAAGAGGCTGTTAAAACGATTTTGCGCAGCCACGCCTGAGAGTTCTGGCGCGGGAGGTTGTTCACCAATCACCCGCTCAAGCTCAGGAATCACCGCGATGAGCACTTGACCACTCTCACCAAGGGCAGTCAGAATTTTAGTTTTCCACTGCTGCAATTCTGCATCGGATTCTCCCAAAAGCTGTGTCATTAAGCTACGGAATGCTTGCACAAAGGCGCTAAAGGGAACAGTCCGGTTAAACTGGTCGAACTTGCCTTTGATAAAGTAGCCGCGTTGACGCACGATCGGTTTGTGGACTTCGTTAACCACAGCGGTTTTGCCCACCCCTGAATAGCCCACTACCAGCAGGAGTTCTGAACTCCCCTGAGACACACGCTCAAACGCCACTAGCATCGTCTGGACTTCTGCATCACGTCCGTAGAGTTTTTCGGGGAGGAGGAAGCGATCGCACAGATCTCGCTCCCCTAACTTAAAGTCAGCAATTACGCCTGTTTCTTCTAAAGATTGCAGACATCGCTCCAAGTCATGCTTTAAGCCCAGAGCACTCTGATAACGGTCTTCGGCATTCTTGGCCATCAGCTTCATGATGATCGCCGAGAGGGTGGGGGGATGGGGTTGGCCCTGAGCATTCAACAGGTCACTCAGAGACAATGGCGTTTGAGTAATATGGGCATGAATGAGATCGAGAGGCGCTTCATGGGTGAAGGGGACAATTCCCACCAGCAATTCGTACAACGTCACACCCAGCGCATAAAAATCGGTTCGATAATCAATACCCCGGTTCATCCGTCCCGTTTGTTCAGGGGCAATGTAGGCCAGCGTTCCCTCTAGATCCTTGGGATTCAACAATTGTCGCTGTTCTTTGGGTAGAAGGGAGGCAATGCTGAAATCGATGAGCTGAACCTGCTTCGTTTGGGGATGAATGAGGATATTAGCGGGTTTGATGTCTTTGTGGATGATCTGCTGCCCGGCCAGGACGTGGAGGGCTGCAGCGAGTTGAATGGCAATCCAGAGCAATTCACTGAGCTCTTGTTTTGCGCCTTGCCAATAGCTGGACAGAGAGACTGCACCCTGATCAGGCATGACCAGAGCATAACCGTTGTCATACCGCTCCAGAGCAAGGGGTTTGACAATAAACGGTGAGTCCAAATTTTGGGTAATAACGTATTGATTACGAAACTGCACCAGCTCATTGAAATGGGGGTGTGGGTTTTGGAGTACCTTGACAATAACGGGTGCATCATCGCCGAGACGAAGGGCACGATAGACGAAGGTTCGCGTTCCGGTGTAGAGATGTTCAGTTTCTTGGTAGCCAGTCAGATTTAACATGTGCAGCATTCGCCCATTCGACTAAGCTGAGATTAAGTTGTGACTCGACCGAGGGCCTGTCATCAGTTCGATCTCGAAGCATTGTTATAACTAGCTTACAACTCCACTCCTATTTTTTGGGTCTGATGTTCTATCATTTGTTCTGTAAGGCTTCTGGTACTAACGGATGATGGGCTTTAGAGACCTTCTAAAGGCAAGCAAATTGTAAAGGTTGTGCCTTGCCCGAGCTGTGAATAACATTCGATTGTACCACCATGTTTTTCGGTAATGATTTGGTGGGCGATCGCCATCCCCAATCCAGTTCCTTTACCCACGTCTTTGGTTGTAAACCCCTGCTCAAAAATACGTACTTTCACCTCGTCCGGCATCCCTATTCCATTATCAGCAATCCGCACAATAATGCTCCGTTTATCTTCACTGATTACTGTGCTAACAGTAATGCAGTTGGGCTCTTGTTCAAGCGCTTTAAAGGTTTTTTCTTGATTACTTTCCTCTAATGCATCAATTGCATTCGCCAATAAATTCATAAAGACTTGATTGAGCTGTCCGGCGTAGCATTTCACTTCTGGAGTTTCACCGTAGTTTTTCACGATCTCAATGGCAGGGCGCTCCTCATTGGCTTTGAGCCGATATTTTAAGATCAATAGAGTACTGTCAATGCCATCCTGTACCTGAAACTCGGTCTTATGATCAGTATCTGTGCGTGAAAAAGTACGCAAAGATGTGCTGATGTTGCCAATGCGCTTGACCCCTTCTTTCATCGATGCAATCGTTTTAGGGATATCTTCTAGCAAGAAATCAAGGTCGAGCTCTTCAATCTCTTCAGCCAGTTGGGGGCTGGGGTTGGGACATTCGACACGATAGCCGTCAACGATCGCAGACAAATCAGCAAGGTTGTCTTGCAAGATTGTGACATTGCCGCCGATGAAACCGAGGGGATTATTGATTTCGTGGGCAACCCCCGCTACCAGATTCCCTAAGGTGGACATTTTTTCATTTTGTACCAATTGCAATTGGGCTTGCTGCAAATCCTGGAGGGTTTGTTGCACCTTACCGTAGAGTTGGGCGTTCTGCAGGGCAATGGCCGCTTGACTACTCAGAAAGTTCAATACGGTCTGACGATCAGGAGTAAAGACACCACGGACAATACGATTCTCTAGATAGAGAATCCCAATCAGAGACCCTTGATTGAGTAATGGCAAGCACAAACCACTCTGGGGTTGATACTTTAAAACATAATCACTCAAGACAGGGCTATCAACATTTGCCTCATCAATGAGCACTGTCTTATATGTGTGTTTGACATATTGAATTAGTTTAATCGGTAAATGATTAAGACTCTCCGCTAGTGGCTTCAAGCAAATTTGGGTTGCTTCAGCAGTGGTAATTGCCTTGACCGACCAATGCCCTACCTCATCGGGTAGCACCAAAACAACCCGATCACCCCCAGAGTTTTGCAAGATGATTCGAGTCAGTTGTTCGATCAAAGTATTCAAATCAATTGTACTAGTAAGCAATTGTGCTGCTCGGAGAATCGTCACAAAGTCCAAACCAAAATTGATATTTGTGCTGCTTGATGAACTGATCGACGGCTTAGCAGTTGATACACTACTATCTCCATCTGAAACAGCTAGCGTTGAGACTGTTTCTAAAACCGAGAAAGGAAGGTTTGCACCCTGCTGTAGGATTGGATCAAGGAGTTGCGGATAAGTCCTTTCTAAGTGAGTTATTTTTGCCTTTGCGCCCCAACGACTGTAACAGTAATAAGCTTCCTGCATATAGCTTGCTGCCACTTTCTTTTTTCCCCAGCCTAAATAAAATTGCGCTGCAAGTTCATTGGCGATTGCTTCTTCTTGACGGTATCGATTGGCTTTAGCACCAGCAATTGCACGATCATAATGTTCAATCGCCTGAGCCATGCGACCCATTACTCGACTATGTTCAGCCTCAATCAAGTCAAGTTTATGCTGGAAATTCATCGGTGCATGATCTGCCCAGCGTTGCATCTTAGTCTGATGGTTGCGCACTTTTTTCAGTAGGGGGTGCGCCTCAGTCACAGGCTCTAAACCTGAGCATTGTGCTAAACTCACGAGTGCATCATAAAAATGAAACACAGCAACACAGAGCATCGACACGACTCCGTCCAGATATTGTTCGGCACGCTCAGCCATAGATAGGGCTAGATCATACTCTTTAAAAAGGTAATGGAGGCTGAGTTTAGCAATATAAAAAAATGCCAGCGTTGTCCGATTATTATCACACTCATGCACCGGAATCATTTTTTCTTCATCATAGGCTTCTCCCACGAGATGACAAGGATTCTCACTGTAATCAATTAGGTTGAGAACTACTTGCCGTGATAAATAGAGTTGATAGAGAACATGCTCCTGTTTGATCTGCGCAACCTTTTCGCCATAGGATTTCAGTTCTGTCTCAAGTTCGACTAGCCTTTTGCCAATCAATAGTCTGTGAAAACCGTAAAATGAGGCGGCATAACCAGCGAACTCCAAATCCCCAGACTCCAAGCCCATTTGATAGGCTTTGGGTAAAAGTGTTAGACTTTCACGACCTGACTGTTGCCAGTGATTAATAAAGGCCCCTGCCAACAACAACACTTTTGCTTTGGTATCTTTGAAGTTATTCCGATTGACGAGATCTAGAGAAAGTTTTCCAAATTGACAACCCGATTGGATATCATTAACTAGACCACAGAGGATAAAGCCATACATTGCATAGCCAAATGCTGAAGTGCTGGTGTTCCCAAATTGAACCGATACATTCACCATTTTCATGGCGATCAAGGGGAGTAATGTAGGAAATGCGAAATAGGCAGGTGGGGCAATACTGGCTAAGACACTCATAATTGCTAATTGCTGAGTGTCTTCCATGATCGGTAGACATAACAAGTCTGAAATGGATTGATTAGCTAGATTATCTTGTGTCTTCCGTAGTTGTTGTTCAAAGTTAGTTTGTTGGGGATGTTCAGGCAAATCAATACTGTCATCCAGCTCATTCAACACTGGCAACGCAACTTGGATAGCATCAATCAGTTTGGACTGAGCAATTCGACTTTGTATTCTTGTAATATAAGCATTGACTTTATCGAGTAGGGTTTTGGCTTGTTGCAATACCACGCCGGAGAATTTCTCTGCCTGCAAAAAATCTGCATTCAGATAAGATACTTCCGCTAATTCTTCATAGAAGGCAAGGTTCAATATATAGTTATTGACCCATACATTTGATGAGTGGCTAATTTTTTCCATAGAGTTCAAAAGCGTCCTGCCCATTTCAAAATACTGAGTAGCAGCAGCATAAGCAGTCGAAGTTTTTGCCCGACGTCCGGCGATTAAATTGAGTTGAATAAGCTGATCTTGATCGATTTTTTCTTGGATAAAATTGAGTCCGAAGTTCAGTTGATTGACAATTTCAAAAATTCGCTCAAATTGCTCCTGCTGGGATAGTTTCTTAAGTAAGAGCTGACCAATTTTCCAATGCGTCAACTGCTTCTGAGCTTCTGGAATGAGTGAATACGCAGCCTGCTGAACACGATCATGTAAAAAACGGTATATTGGATTCACATCACTCCCACTTTCAGCTTCTTCTCTTGACTGGAAAAACTGATAAGCCTGGTTAGTGGGAACAATCAGTCCTACCTGTAAAGCGTGCCATAGAGCAACTGCTGCATTGGTTTTAGATTGCTCAGCAGCGATCGCCAATGTTGCTAGGTCAAACTGTGCTCCAATACAGGCCGCAAGTCTCAAAACTTCTTGAGTGCTTGGCGGTAGTTTTTGCAATTTCAATACCATGAATTCAAGCACATTTCCAGTGAGTATGGCATTCCAGACCCTGACAATTTCATATTGCCAATGCCCGCTTTCATAATCAAAACTAATGATTTTTTCTTGATATAAAAACTCAAGGAGCTGAGTCACAAAGAAAGGGTTCCCTTGTGTCTTTTTGAACACAACTTCTGTCAAGGACTGAACTATGGATTCTGAAATCCCTAATGTATCTGTGATGAGCTGATTGATACTGCTTTCACTAAGGGGATAAAGATTGATAGTTTGAACCTTAATCCCCACTTCAATCATTTCATCGAGCGTTAACATCAGCGGGTGGGCCGGAGAGACCTCATTATCTCGATAGGCTCCTAGGAGTAATAAATAGCCCATGCCCCGATCGCCCATTAACACGTTGAGTAGATTCAACGACGCTGAATCTGCCCATTGCAGGTCATCAAGAAAGATAACCATTGGATGTTCGGGGGTTGTGAAGACCGCAATAAACGTCTCAAAGAGCAAATTAAAGCGATTTTGTGCTGCACTGCCAGATAATTCGGGAGCGGGCGGTTGCACCCCAATTACCTGCTCAAGTTCCGGGATCACATCAATAAGGACTTGACTATTTTCGCCCAGCGCCGTCAGGATCTTATCCTTCCAAGCGGCTAATTCCGCATCCGATTCACCGAGAATCTGCCCCATCAGACTCCGAAACGCTTGCACAAAGGCAGAAAAAGGTATATCGCGGTTGAACTGATCAAATTTACCTTTGATAAAGTAACCCCGCTGACGCACGATCGGCTTGTGAACTTCGTTGATCACCGCCGTTTTTCCAATACCAGAAAAACCTGCCACCAGCATAATTTCACTATTGCCGTTGGCAACTCGGTCAAAGGCATTGAGGAGAGTTTGGACGTCTGCTTCACGTCCGTACAGCTTTTCCGGGATGTTGAAACGATCGCAAACATCCCGTTCACCCAAATCAAACTCAACAATTTCACCTGTTTCTTCAAGCGAGCGTAGACATTGCTCCAGGTCATGCTTCAAACCCAAGGCACTCTGGTAGCGGTCTTCAGCATTCTTTGCCATTAGCTTCATGATGATGGCAGAAAGCCCTGAGATCTTGGGCTGACCTTGAGTCGCCAATCGGTTACTGGGTGGCACAGGAGCTTGCGCGATGTGAGCGTGAATCAGTTCCAGGGGATCATCATCAGTGAAGGGCGCTTCGCCCACCAGCAATTCGTACAACGTCACGCCCAGTGAATAAAAGTCGGTACGATAGTCAATCCCCCGGTTCATCCGTCCGGTTTGCTCAGGCGAGATATAGACAAGGGTTCCTTCGAGCCCTTGCGGGCTCACGAGCTGGTGCTGCTCTTTAGGGAGCAGAGAGGCAATACTAAAGTCGATGAGTTGAACCTGCTGGGTTTGGGGGTGAATGAGGATGTTGGCAGGTTTAATGTCTTTATGGATAATCTGCTGGCCAGCAAGAGTATGGAGGGCTGTCGCTAATTGAATGGCAATCCTGAGTAATTCATGCAGTTCATGCTTCTTGCCTTGCCAATAGCTGCAAAGAGAGACCGCACCCTGATCGGGCATTACGAGAGCATAACCATTGCTATGCTGCTCCAGGGCCAGGGGCTTGACGATGAAGGGGTTGTCAAGATTCTGGGTGATGACATATTGATTGCGGAATTGGACAAGTTCGTTGAAGTGAGGATGGAGATTCCGCAGCACCTTGATGATCACGGGCTGATCATCCTTGAGGCGAGTGGCGTGATAGACGAGAGTTCGCGTTCCGGTGTAGAGGAGTTCGGTTTCTTGGTAATCAGTCAGGTTCAGCATGTCTCATCACTCGATCATGAGTTCAAGCTGAGACAATGCTTAAAGTTCTACTGATAATCATGGCAATGGCTTGTGAAATTCTTGTGAAGACGCTGTATTTGTGTGAAGGCTCTGCGAGAAGAAAAATCACTCCTTGACTGATCTCTCTGTCTTCGGTGTCTCCTCTGATTAGTGAGTATTAGGGGAAGCAGTTACTTGGGTATTTATAAATTATCGTCAATTTCCTGCTAAAGGCAAAGTAATTATAAAGGTGGTGCCTTGACCGATTTCTGAATGACATTCGATTATACCACCATGTTTTTCGGTAATAATTTGGTGGGCGATCGCCATCCCCAATCCAGTTCCTTTGCCCACTTCCTTGGTAGTAAACCCCTGCTCAAAAATTCGCTCAACAGTTTCCGGTTTCATGCCACAGCCATTGTCTTGGATTTGAATCTGAACCTGTGCATTAATTACTGAAGTAGCAATCGTGATCTGGTTGGGATTGGCTTCAATTTCCTGATAAGTCTTTCCCTGATTCGCTTCATCAAATGCATCAATCGCATTGGCGAGAATATTCATACACACTTGATTGAACTGGCCTGGAAAACACTGAACTTCAGGGAGTTCACTATAGCGTTTGACCACCTCAACTTTCGGATGCTGTTCGTTGGCTTTGGTGCGATGTTTGAGGATAAGCAAGGTACTCTCAATACCATCATGAATATTAAAAGCTACTTTATGGTCTTGATCCTTGCGAGAGAAGGTACGTAGACTATCACTGATATTACGAATGCGATCGACCCCTGTACTCATTGAGCCAATCAGCTTGGGTAAGTCTTCTCGCATAAATTCCAAGTCAATCATTTTGATCTCATCTTCAATTTCTGCATCAGAATTAGGCATTTTTTCTTGATACAAATCAATCAGTCTAAATAGATCCTGCACATAATCTTGGGCTGGTTTAATATTTCCTTGCAAGAAGCCCACTGGATTATTGATTTCATGGGCGACCCCTGCGACCAAATTCCCTAGCGCCGACATTTTTTCGCTTTGTACCAATTGCAACTGAGACTGTTGAAGACGATCGAGAACTGCTTGTAATTCTTGGGTGCGTTCGGCAACACAGTTTTCAAGTTCTTGACTCCATTGACGTAAGCGCAAGTGAGTTTTCACGCGTGCTAACAATTCTTTCTCTTGGAACGGTTTGGTAATATAATCAACGGCTCCTAGATCAAAACCCTTCACTTTGCTATCAACGTCACTGAGCGCTGTCATAAAAATAATGGGAATCGTTGCTGCTAGGGGGGTTTCTTTGATTCGACGACAGGTTTCAAAGCCATCAATCCCCGGCATTTGCACATCAAGCAAAATCAGGTTTGGATGATAAAAATTAAGCTGCTTCAAGGCACGTTCGCCGCTAGTGACAGCTGCAACTTCGTAACCCACAGCAGACAGGGTTTCAATTGCAATTTCGAGGTTAGACGGAGTATCATCCACCACTAAAATTTCCGCCCAATCAGACATTTTGTATCTCCCCTATTAAACTCAAATAATGTTGTAGTATTTCTTCAATATCTTCCGTTTGGAATTGTTGGGTGAGGTGCAAAAGTGGTTTGGCAAATGCAGTATAGCTGCGATCGCGCTCAAGCAATCCCTCTAACTCATCTCGCAACGCGTGAACTTTATCCCGTTGAGCGAGGGTCAATAAGCACTCTAACGTTTGGCGTGGTGGTAAGCGGGTTTTAGCTGGGGCTTGGGCGGGTAAGGCTTCTGCTCTCTGTTCCCGTACCCATTGCAAAGATAAATGAGTTGCTAATAAGCGAAAGAGTAATTTGGCATCAACGGGTTTGGGGAGGAAATCGTTGCTTCCCTCATCCAAGGCCATTTGACGATCCGATTGAGCAACGGAGGCCGAGGAGACAATAACTTTCAGATCTTGCAAATCTGCACTGCTGCGGATGTGTCGCAAGAATTCAGATCCATCTATCACCGGCATGATGAGGTCAGCAATCACTAAATCGGGCTGCTGAGATCGGAGTTTTTCCAGGCCCATCTGCCCATTCTCCGCTTCTATCACGTTAAACCCCAAGGGTTCTAAGAGATTGGCAAGGACAGCACGACTTTCCTGGCGATCGTCCACCACCAAAATTTGACGACGATCGCCCTCATAACCCACAATGCGAGCGCTGCCCTCGCTCTCCCCCTGCCGCTGTATCCAATCTGCGGCAAGAGGAAGTTCGATGGTAAAAGAGAACTCGCTGCCCTGGCCCAACTCGCTGCTCACCTGAATCTCGCCCCCCATAAGACGGACGATACGCTGACTAATGGCCAAACCCAGTCCTGTCCCTTCGGCTTGTTTCTGGCGATCGCCTACCTGCTCAAAGGCCTCGAAAAGCTTGGCGAGATCAGCTTCGGCAATGCCAATTCCGGTGTCGATCGCCTGGAAAAACAGCGTCACACCCGTTTCGGATTGAGCAACGACGTCGATTCGCAAGGTTACTGCACCCCGATCGGTAAATTTAATCGCATTACCCAATAAGTTAATTAAGACCTGTCGCAGGCGCTTTTCATCGGTTTCAACCCCTTCCGGCAGGCGAGAACTGGGCTGATAAACGAACTCAATCCCTTTTTGTTCGGCCTTAACTCGGCACATTTCCACAACATTTTGCAGCAAAAAAGGGAAATGAACGGGAGCGGAGATTAATTCCAACTTTCGGGCTTCGATTTTGGACAAATCCAAGACATCATTAATCAATGTCAGTAAGTGAGAGCCACATTGGTAAATAATATTCACGCCCTTGTGGTCTTTAGCGGAGAGGTTTTGCGCTCGCCCTAAAATTTGCGCATAGCCGAGGATCCCATTCAGGGGTGTTCTCCATTCGTGACTCATGTTCGCCAAAAACTCGCTTTTGGCTTGATTGGCAGCATCTGCTGCTTCTTTGGCCAGGGCCAACTCATGGGTGCGTTCTTCAACTTTTACTTCTAGGTTTTTGGAGTAGTCTTGAAGCTGAGCATTCGCAACCAAAAGTTGTTGATTCATCTCTGTAAGCTTTTGCTGTTTATAGGCATTGGTTGTGGCGATCGCCCCCAATAAAAATGCCGTCAAGGGTGACGTGACCGGGATAATCCAACCAGCCAAAAATGCACTGTAAGCCCCACCCACCAAGATTGCGCTCACACCCAAGCTACTCCAGAGCACAACACCCCCGGGAATTCGTCGGTTGCTTCGGTCTGACCAGCCAATTAGCACCCAAATACCCACCGTGCCCAGCGCTGTCCAAACCAAAATCCAGCCCCCCTGCACACCAAAAGACCAACCCTTCAGAAGGTGGCGACCCTCGATCGCCGCTCGGATGACTTGACTCGTAATGTTGGCATGGATTATCACTCCCGGAGTAAGTTTACGTGCGGATAGCCAACTGCGGCTGTAGGGCGTTGCAAAAAAGTCATTGGTACTCGGTGCAGTGGAACCAATCAACACAATGCGATCCCGCACTAAATCTGCTGGGATCTTCCCCTGAATCACATCTCGTAGGGTAATACTGGGAAATGTATCGCTGTCTCCTCGCCAATTGAGGAGAAGCTGGTAACCGCCCACGACTGATTTATGATAACCCGCCTCGCCATTACCCAATTGCCTGAAATTTGCTTTACCCAATTTGAGAATGCCAGGATTGCGTTCTTCTGCTTTGGGTTCAATCCCTTGTTTAGCGAGATAATCAAGGGCCGCCTGAGCCGCGAGGCTGGATTTGATCACATCTTCTTGCGCATCCCGAGAAGACAGTAAAGCTCGACGAATATTTTGATCGCCATCTAAAACCAGATCGGCGATCGCCACTTGATTTTGCTCACTCAAGATGGGCGGGGGATCGACGCGATCGCCAGAAATTTTTTCGATACCAATCAGGTTCGGTGTCGTGCGAAAAACCTCTAGCAGCTCCTGATGCCCCGGCTCTTCCGGCAAATTCCGATAGAGATCCAGCCCAATCACCCGAGGCTGCTGATAGTTGAGTTGTCGAATCGCCTCAGCGAGAAATTGATCTGGTATCGGCCAATTCTCCGCAAAGGCAATGTCCGCCTCATCAATCGTGACCACAACGATATCTTCTTCTCGCCCCTCTCTCGGTCGCCAACGAAAAAACTGATCGCGCACTTCAAACTCGACAGGCGTGAAAAACCCGAGCCAGTTCGTCATGAGCGTGCTAATGGAAACCGTACTGAAAATGACTAGAGTGGCACGATAACGCATGATCAGCCGACTAGACGTATTGAACAATTCACGATAGCGGCTGATCAGCGTTTTAAAATCTAGCAACATTACGAAAGAAGAGATATGATTTAGCATCAGCTACCACAAGTAGCGATCAAATTCATCGGAAGACTTGGATAATCCCAAGCCTACAAAGCCTTATTCTATTCGAGTCTCAAGGCTTCAGGAGACTGTCAATCCGATTGCCTTTGGGGATATCCCACTTTTGCCCCTGATACTAAATCCGCTAGGTAAACTCCAAATAAAACCGGGATGAGGGCTGAGCGGAGCCGTTCGCGTAGCGTCCCGGAGGGATAGCCCGGTTCTTAGGACTAGGCTTTATCTGTAGTCATACTTTTATGATTTACTCTAAAAATAGACGGACTGATACCAAATCCTGATTGTATAGAGCCAGAAAGAAAGCGAAGACTGAGCTTGTCGAACGTCTGAGCGACCAGGCTTCGACAAGCTCAGCCCTCATCTTCGCTTATTTTGTCTGTATTTTCCGGATTTACTTTGAAAATAGACAATGTTAATACTCTTGCACCAAGTAAATGAAGCTAGCGAGATCCCCCCGGCTACGCCGACCCCCTTGGTAAGGGGGTTTTCATCGTTGGGGGTGATAACCCGTCATGACTTGTTGGTATGATGCATTTGCAACAAAGCTAGCGAGATCCCCCCGGCTACGCCGACCCCCTTGGGTAAGGGGGTTCTACAATTAAATCCCACCTAAGCCAACATTCCCAGTCGCTTGCAGCGTCAACCCCCTTGCCAAGGGTAGGACTGTTTTATGTTCTGGAGAGAAAAAAAGAAGGCCCGGTGGTTCTCCTCATATAGGGGCGGGGTTTCCCCCACTGGTGTGAACTTAAGCGTGGAACCCAAGCGCTGAGGTCGATTGAGCGATAGCCGCTAAGCGGTCAACAGGCGAGATTTAATACCCTGGCAGGCGAGACGCCTGCGCTACGGCTTGACAGCAATGATCCGTAGCGCGGACATCTTGCCCGCCAGGGTCTAGGCTCTAGACAGGGTAGGCTTTTCTAGCCTTAAGTTCACACGGATGGGTTTCCCCGCCCTGCAACCCACTCGATGACACTGGCAGGAGGGTTTTAAAGGTTGCGCGGGCACGGAAGCCGTGCCCCTACAGTCGATTAGAATTTTATCTGGTAAACAAATAACAGCCCGAAGACCATCCCAAGGGGGGAAGGGGGGATTTAGGGTGGAGAGAGAACGTGCATTGCGGTGGCTAGATTTTCATTCTCGATTGCG
>JBCDEB010000082.1:0-30524 GCA_039180005.1 Cyanobacteria bacterium P01_G01_bin.54
CATTATTTTTTTTTGTTTGTCCTTCTTTTTTGTTATTTGGCCCCCCACCCCCCAACCCTTTCCAATTTTTTTTTTGTTTGGGGACCATTAAAATATGCCCTGTTCCCTAGTGGGTTTTTGTTTTTTTGGGTGCGGCCCACCAAACTGGGATGCACCAATTCTGATACTGGGTTTCACGATTTAATTCAATCTCGCGACAACCCCTCATTTCACTCTTGACAAAGCACTAGTCCGAACTTATGAAACCTGAGTTTCGGTTAAGCTAAGAGCACGAAAACTCATAAAACTCAATGGAATTAACAATACTGGCTCCGATATTGCCGGAGTCTGAGGGGGCAATCTCCCCCTCAGCGGGAGTTGTCGGGGGGCTGGCCCCCTGACAACCGGGTTTAACAACGAGATTTCAATGTTTTGAGGCGCGTGATAATTTCGCTTATCCAGAACTCAGGTTACGAAATGAAATCAGCAAGATCGAGTAAAGGCTGATTTTTTCAAGTCCTGAGCGACCGAGGTCTCCCCTCTGGGGACACTACGCGAACGACAGGCTCACCCCTCATTGACGACGAGATAGCAAGGTTTTGACAGTATTTTTGCGTAAGTCCTGCCAGTGAAGCTTCACTGCCTTTAATTTGGTTTCTTCACATCTTGAATCTGAACAAAAAAAAGAGATCCTGATTGCAATCAGGATCTCTTTTTTGAATTTTGAATTCTACCGTTGAATTCAAACTGCCTTACTCTTCAAGCCATTCCAATTGCGCCTCATCCTTGGTATTGGTTTGGCGTGAAGGGGTCTCCCGCTCAAAGTTCATGTGAATCGCCCGGGTCTGCTCACCATCGGCTGCCACCGCCATGATCGGATAGTCGATCTCACCATCTTGGAACGACATCTGAAAGCGGAAGGTACCATCGGGATTGAGTTTGATCGGTCGGCCACCAATCGTAACTGTGGCATCCGGCTCTGTCGCACCGTAAACAATCAACTCAGCATCCGCCACCAACCAGAATTTGCGCGGACGAATCGGGGGGGCAGAGGCTGAGAAGCCCACACCGGACATGCCGACCCCGGACATGTTCATACCGATACCGGACATCTGCATGCCCATGCCAGACATCATGCCCGCGCCGGACATTTGCTGCATGCCCATGCCAGACATCATGCCCGCGCCGGACATCTGTTGCATGCCCATGCCGGACATGCCAACCCCGGACATGTTCATGCCCACGCCGGACATCTGCATCCCGATACCGGACATGCCCACGCCGGACATATTCATGCCCGCACCGGACATCTGTTGCATGCCCATGCCAGACATCATGCCCGCGCCGGACATCTGTTGCATGCCCATGCCGGACATCATGCCCGCGCCGGACATCTGTTGCATACCTATGCCGGACATCTGTTGCATGCCCATGCCGGACATGCCAACCCCGGACATGGTCATGCCCGCGCCGGACATCATGCCCATACCGGACATGGTCATGCCCGCGCCGGACATCATGCCCATACCGGACATCATCCCGGCACCCGACATCTGCTGCATGCCCATGCCGGACATGCCGATACCGGACATATTCATGCCAGCACCCGACATCTGCATTCCAACACCGGACATGTTCATGCCCGCCCCAGACATCTGCTGCATGCCCATACCGGACATCATCCCGGCACCCGACATCTGCTGCATGCTCATGCCAGACATCATCCCAGCTCCAGACATCCCAGCTCCGGACATCCCGGCTCCGGACATTTCCATGCCCATGCCCGACATCATCCCAGCTCCAGACATCCCAGCACCAGAAGCGGCCATGCCCATGCCCGACATCTGGCCGCCTGCTCCGGACATTCCGGCTCCAGACATTTGCATCCCCATGCCGGACATGCCTACACCAGAAGCCCAACGACCAACGCCGGAGGGAAAGACATAGGAACTGAGGGTCTCTTCAGGGCTGTGCGTCCGCATGAGTGAACCCGCTTGACGCTTGGCTTCGGCGGCGACCTCTAGCTCCCGCATCCGACGGCGCATTTCGTCTTCAAGGCTTTCTTGGTTGGAATGGGGCAGTTGGTGTACTGAAGCGCCCATCAGGGGTTGATCCCAACTGACAGTCACAAACTGATCGTCAATCCAGTCGGAGGGATATACAGGAGGAACACGCACAACCCCTGATTGGGCGAGCGCTAACCAGCGACCATCTGCCGTCCGATAGCCAATTTCGACGAAGTAGTCGCGATCGCTAATAGGAATGGGCAGATACCAGTCGCGGGCCAGTTCATCACAGGGATATTCCTGAACATTGTGGGGATTCTGCTGGCTTAAATTGATGTCGGTGACATCGTAGATACGGAGCGCCAAATTTTGCCCCCCCTGACGCCGTACCGCTTCCTTATGGGCGTTGGGCAGATCCCAATAGACGTAACACCATTGGGGATCGCGAGGCATGAGCACAATTTGGCTCTCGCCATAACCCGTGGGCAACTCCGGCAGCGCTGCATCAACGGACGCCAGTTCTGTGAGGGTTGAGGTTGCGCCCTGAGCCTCAAGCGGTTGGGTTACCAGGGCGGGAGACTCAAGGGCGTCAGTATCAGGAGCGTCAGCGCCAAGGCGGGAGGTTGAGGAACCCACTTCAAACTTGGCGGCTTCCACTTCGGTTTGGGTCACTGAAGAATGAGGATTAGTCACGGTCGGTGAATTGAAAGGAGTTGGCTGGAGAGTCCGGATGGCACTAATGAGTTGTGACTTCCGCATCCGGCTATAGCGGGAGATATTGTAGAGACTGGCGATCCGACGCAGTTGGCGCAGGGTCATCTCTTCTAAGTTTTGTGTATTTTGAACCATTACCGTTTTGTCACAACAGAGAGTACATCTGAATCATCCCGCTCGTTAACAATAAAAATCAGGGAATGATTCTGATCTTTACCGCGATGGGGTTTCACAACGTAATTGCTTCTACGTTGTAGAACGACTCTCTGGGGGGGTCAAGGGCAGGCAGGCGGCACTTTTGAACTGTGGAACGGAGACATGGGATCAGACCCATTTTTCGTGTCAGGAAAAAATAACAAATTTGATCCCCGTCTGCCTTGCTGAGCAAAAAGCGGGTTGAACCTGCCCCGCTACACAACCTACTGCTGCAAAAAATCCCCCACGGCTTGGGCGGTGAGGGGCGGGGAGAGCCAGTATCCTTGACCATAGTCCACCCCCATGGTTTGCAACGTCTGAAGCTGAGCAGGAGTTTCAATGCCTTCGGCGACGACTTGTAAGGCTAGTTGATGGGCGAATTCTAGGATGAGATGAATTATGGTTTGGCCCGTTGCACTCGGATTGAGTTGTTCGATGCTCAATTGGTCAACAAAGGCGCGATCGATTTTGATGGTGTCAATGGGTAGTTGTTGGAGACGGCTGAGGGAGGAATAGCCCACACCAAAGTCATCTAAGCTCAGGCAAATGCCTAAATTTCGCAATTCATTCAGGAGTTGCAGGGCAACTTCGCCATTTTTCATCAAGTGGCTTTCGGTAATCTCCAGCTTGAGGTGTTGACTGGCGAGTCCGGTGGCAATGAGCACCGCTTGTACCTGTTCAAGTACTTCGACATCGAGCAGTTGAATGGGGGATAAATTGACCGTCATCATCAGGTCGGGGTATTGCGGGAAGGCCATCCGCCAAGCCTGGAGTTGGTAGCAGGCCCGATGCAATACCCATTGGCCGAGGAGATGAATCAAGCCGGTACTCTCGGCGAGGGGAATAAACTCGGTAGGAGACAAAATGCCGCGCTGGGGATGCTGCCAGCGCACGAGGGCTTCAAAGCCTGCGATCGCCTGGGTTGGCAGGTGAATGATCGGCTGATAATCCAGATAGAAACCAAAGGTTCCGGTCTCCTGAAGAGCGGTGTTTTTTTTTGCTGCCAAGGCATGCACCGTTTGATGCAAATCTAACTCTAATTGCCAGAGGGCGATCGCCCCGTGATGGAGTTGAGCGTTAAACACCGCACAGTTAGTCTCGTGTTGCAATCGCGCTTGACGAAGCGCTCCATTGGCATGGTGCAGCAACACTTGGGGATCTGTACCCGATTCGGCAACTAACGCCACGCCCAAACTCACCTGCCAAAAGAGCACCTGATTTGAGGGTAAACGGTAGGAGGCTTGCAGCACCTGGGTCAGCGCCACGAGGAGGCTATTGCGGTCTGCGGTCGAGAGTGGGGCAACAAGCAACACGAATTCGTCATGCCCTAGATGGCCGATGCTGCGGATCTCGGGCTGATGCTGACTAAAACTGCGCAGCCGCTGGGCGACCTCCTGCAAAACTTGATTCCCCACCCCGTAGCCTTGGTGCATCGTAATGGCGCGAAAGCGATCGAGGTTGATGAGGATGATGCTCCAATCGCCTGTTGGAGCACATTGCACTTGCTGGCTCAGCTGCGCCACAAACGCTGCTCGGTTGGGCAAGTGGGTAACCGTATCTCGCTCGACTGCGTGGGCAAGACGGTCTCGATCCTGGGTTTTCCAATAGAGAAGGCTGGTGGCGGTGGTCAGGGCCAACAGTAGGACGGGCGAGGCTGTTGCCAAGAGATAATCGTGGTGAATTGCCCCCAGGCCAAGACTCAGCCAGAGTCCACTCGCCCCCAGTCCCAAGAGGAGTTGGGTACGACCCCGACGATCGGCTAGCAGCACACTGAGTCCCAAAGCCAAACTAAGATAGAGCCCATTCTGTGGCAAGGAGGGACGAAACAGAACCGGGGTCAAGGGTTGCTGGCCGAGCAGATTGCTCAACACCGCAGCATGGACATAAACCGTACTCGCGGGCTGCTCTCGGTCAAAGGGGGTATACACCGTGTCAAAGCCCGGTGCAACTAGACCCACCAGCACGATTTTGTCCCGGAATTGGTGGGGGGCAACGTGGCCTTGCAGCACTTCAATGAAGGAGTAGGTGGTTATTTGGTGCAGGGGACCGGACCAATTGACCCAAACGGACCTCGAGGGAATTGGGGGCGAGAGGTCGAGGACATGGGCAATCGCCTGGGACAAACTGGGTATCTGGGGACTGTCGTCCTTGACCTGCTGGATGATGCCCTGAACCTCGATAAAGTCACTGATATGACCCTGGTGGGCAGCCACTTGCTGTAAGGCGGGTGGGGGAGCTTGCAGTTTGCCATTGCTGTCCCAGGCAACCCCCAGAACCACTGGAGCACTTTGGCGGGCGATCGCCCGGGCCAAACGGGCATCTTCAACAGTGGGCTGATTCAGGAGGACATTGAAGCCAATGGCGCGGGGTGGGTCTGTGCCCAGCCGCTCCAGCAGTTCACTATAGAGATCCCGCGACCAGTGCAGTTTGCTAAAGGCGGCCACGGTGGGTTCATCAATGCCAATGACAACGACGCGATCGTCCCAAGAGCGCACCCCCCGCAGTTGAAACAAGAGCGTATAAGCCACATTGTCGAGGGCCTGGGGTAAGCCCAGCAGATTCAGACCCCCGAGGAGTCCCAGTGCGATCGCACCGCTCAAGAAGAGTCGGCCGCGTAAGGCGAGCCGATGGACAAGCCGATGGGAGAGCGAATATTGCCGGATCTTAGACATCATGACCTGATCCCCATTTTCTCACTGCCGATGCCAGAGCATCAGACTCAAACCTTAGACTCAAACCTTGATACGGCAGGCGTTTCATCACTGCGAACTGTACATTACTGCGATTGTGCCCCATGCCCACCCACAACCACATCCCGAATGCGCAGGCTTGGCCCTCCACAACCGACAGGCAGGCCGGACTGGCCGCCCTTGCCACAACCGCCGGACTCGTCCCAGACAAAGTCATCACCGATCGCCTCAATCTGCGCCAGGGTGCTAAACACATTCCCCGAGAGCGTCACCTCCCGCACGGGTTCGGCGAGACGGCCGTTACGAATCATCCAGGCCTCCCCCGCGCTGAAGGTAAACATCTCACCATTGGTCATGCCCCCCAGCCAATTGCCCGCATAGACCCCGGTTTTGATACCAGAGACTAAATCGGCAGCCGGGGTTTGACCCCGGGCAATCCAGGTGTTGGTCATCCGCACCAGGGGGGGGTAATGGTAGTTGAGGCAGCGAGCGTTTCCCGTGACTGCGGCTTGGAGCTTGCCCGCTGTTTCGCGAGAATGGAGCCGCCCCACAAGGTGGCCCGCTTGAATTAAGGGTGTGGTCGTGGCAGGGCTGCCCTCATCATCGTAGCCATAGCTGCCTCGATGACCGGGGGGTGCAGCCCCATCGAAGATGTGCAAATTTTCTGGGCCAAAGCGTTTACCCAGGGTCATCACCTCTAGCAGTTCCGGGTTTTCGTAAGCCATATCGGCTTCTGAGAGATGCCCAAAGGCTTCGTGGACAAATAGCCCGGTCAAAATGGGATCGATCACCACGGTATAGGTATCCCCGACCACCGCTGGGGAGCTCAGAGCATTGACCGCCCGCTGGGCTGCCGCTTGCACGGCGTCGTCTCGCTGGGCCACATCCTCGTAGGCTGAGCGAGAGCCGGTCATCTCTTGGCCAATTTGCACCTGATCCCCATCCCGAGCCGTCGCGGCAACCCGTAATTCCAGATCCGTCCAAGTTTGCTCGATCAGACTACCTTCGGAGGTGGCCAGCAGAATTTGCTGGCGGCTGTCACTATAGCGCACCTGGGTGCTGGCAATCCTAGCGTCGGTCGCCCGGAGGAGCTGGCCATAGCGATCGCAAAGGGCTTTTTTTTCGGCAAGGGGCACCTGACGGGGATCGCGTCCCTTGAGCGGGACAGCATAGTTGGCCACCACGGGTTCTACAGGGGCTAGCAGCGTTTTGTCTTGGCCCAACCATCGGGCCGCCGCGATCGCGCTCTCAATCTGAGTTTCCAGTTCTTCGAGCTGGTTAAAGCTGGCAAACCCCCAACCGCCCCGGTAGCAAGCCCGTACCTGGCCGCCCGACGAGAGCCCTTCACTCAGGGACTCCAAACAACCCGAGCGCACCCGAATTTCTGTGCCCGCCGATTGCTCTAGACGTAGGCTTAAAAAATCCACGCGATCGCGGTAGCGGGCGATCTGATCCGTCAAACGGCCGTGGTAATCGACAAAAGGATCAGTCCAATGGAGCATGGCGATTAGATATTGACATCAGAGGGAAACCACCAGCAGAGAAAATGTGGCTTGAACCGGACAGAGAAGATTAAACCCAAACGTCAATAGCAAGAACAACCGTTAAGCGTGATAGCGAGCACCCCTCTCTAAATTGTAAAGCCTTCCCTCGTAGCTGGTCGTGAATTGTGATGACCCGCCCTCAATTCCGATTATCCACGCCGACAGTCTACAGACATTTACCGATATCATAGGAAAGAATTTTGGCCCGGTTGCCCAGGTGGTCAAAGTCCGCAATGTTCGAACTGCAATCTGCTGACCTTCCGTGCGCTCCCTCGATGTCCCAATCTCCCAACACTTTCCTTGAAGCCCTTAAAACCGTTGGCTTGAGTGCCGTTTTGGCCTTGGGCATTCGCCAATTTGTCGCTGAGGCTCGCTACATTCCCTCGGAATCGATGCTGCCGACGCTGGCGGTCAACGATCGCCTGATGATCGAAAAGATCAGTTATCGCTTCCGGCCGCCGGAACGGGGCGATATTGTCGTCTTTAACCCTACGGCCAAATTAGAAGAGCAGGATTTTCACGATGCCTTTATCAAGCGGGTAATTGGCTTACCGGGTGAGGAAGTAGCGGTCGAAGATGGGGCCGTGTATATCGACGGCCAGCCCCTGAATGAGGACTATATTGAGCCGGAGGAGGGCTTAACCCAGGTGGGACCCTGCATGGTGCAGCATGAAGACCCCTTTTTAGCCGAACCCGTGGTGATTCCGGACAATGCCTATTTGGTGCTGGGCGATAACCGCCCCAACAGCTATGACAGCCGCTGTTGGGGGATTGTGCCGGAGTCGAAGATCATCGGTCGAGCGGCGGTGCGCTTCTGGCCTCTGGGTCGCATCGGTGGAGTGGAGCGCCCTGATGCAGAATAGATGACCCCTCAATTTTTAGGGCTTTTAGTTGGGGGTCTGCTGCCCGCCCTGTTTTATGGCGTCTCGGGGATGCTGGCTAAAACAAGCACCAATGCAGGTATGTCGGTGGGCGGTCACTTGATTTGTATTGGCGTGGCGGTGAGCGCAGTGGGGGTGTTGCTTCAGGGCTGGTTGCCGGGGCCCTTGCCGAGCTGGGGGGCGATCGCCTCCTCAACTGGATACGGTTTGCTCTGGGGGTTGGGCACAGGCTGTGTGGCGATCGCCCTGCTCAAGTATCAAACGCCATTAGCGAAGCTGGTGCCGCTCTACAACATGAATACCCTGATCGCGGTGTTGTTGGCGTTGGTGGTGTTTACGGAATGGCAGACGGTGAATTTGCCGAAGCTGGCGATCGGGGCGATTTTGGTGGTGGTGGGGGGGATTTTGGTGTCGGTGGCGTAGGGGGGATATGGGTGGCGATCGTGAACAATAATATTCAGATATCTGATTGATAAGAATGTTGCTCCGCTGTATACGCAGCAGCTCCGGCGTTCGGACATGAATTATTAAAACATGGCTTTTTGGCGAACTTACTATCACCTCATTTGGGCAACTCACAATCGTCAACCGCTAATCCAGCCTGAATATGAGAAAGGATTATATGGCTATATCAAAGGGAAAGCTGATGCGTTGGGCTGTATTCTTCATGCAATTGGTGGTGTAGAAGACCATATTCACCTCGTTGTTTCGATCCCGCCAAAACTTGCAGTCTCTGAGTTTGTCAGACGAGTTAAAGGTGGAAGCGCCCATTACATCAACCATCTCAGTGAAGAGCCGGGTATCCTTCTGAAGTGGCAGGAAGGTTATGGGGTTTTCTCTTTAGGTGGGAAACAGTTAGAAAGGGCAAAGGCGTATGTCAATCGGCAAAAAGAGCATCATGCCCAAGAGACGATTCTTGCTGCGTTGGAGCGGGATTCTGGGGATGGGTGATTTTTCAGCAGAATTCCTACTGAAAGCTTGTTCAGAAGAATCGTCAGACCGCCAAGAACTCAAGTTCTTTGCTCATCGCGAAAGACCGCCAAGAACTCAAGTTCTTTGCTCATCGCGAAAGTAGGCTAAAGCCCACTCCTTTCTTTGCAAACATTGGAGCGTGATTTGGATGATGGAAGATTTTTAAGGCGTAACCCGCTTGAGCGGGTTTTCGCTATGAGCCTGGGATTTGAATCCCAGGCGGATCAGGATGCTCTGTGCTCAACCTCTTCATATATCACGCTACGCTTGAGAATATGGCTCATGCAGTATGGAGTCAGTATCGTAAGGAACTATGAGCGGGAGTTGAGTGAAGTTGGATATTTCTAACCTTGATTTGACTTGAATCAGCCTTAAAAATCAAGCTAGATGTTCTACTTTAGCTAAACCTCACCAAGATCGCCGAATTGATTTAGATTAAGAGATATTGAGAGCCTGCTGGGTACAGTGGTTGCTGGGTTAAGGTCATAAGAAAAAATACAAGGAGTTTGTGAATTTTTATTACTCTATATATTGAGATATATTTCTTCTAAGATAAAGTCTACTTCTCCAGCTCTTAGATACGCTTTTCTTTGGATTGGGAGCATCGCTTTCTCACTTGTTCTTTTCTCGTTTATCTGGTTTCTCCCTGAGCTTTTTGTCGAATTCATTCCTGAGCTTGATGTTTTTGAGGATGTTACTGAAGACAAACAGGAACGGATTGAAAAAATCGATAGCAACCGAGAATACCTACTTGGGATACTTCAATCTTTTGCTGGTTTGACTTTTATCGCTACAGTTGTTATTGCTTGGCGTAATTATAAGCTTACAGAAGACAAAAATGTTACTGAGCGACTTAGTAAAGCAGGTGAGATGCTTGCTGATGAAGATAAACTAGATGTGCGGCTAGTTGGTATATATTTACTTGATAGACTAATCAAAGATTCGAAAGAGGATTCTCTGGCTATTATAAAAATCTTGATAACCTTTGTAAAAAGGAAGTCAGAGGGGAGTGATAAATCTGATTTTAAAGAGGAATTATCTCCAGATATTCAGAGTGCTTTGACGGTCATTGGTATTAGTTTGCATAAAATCAAAAACGAAGAAGTCATTGACCTTGGCGGTTCCAATTTTCCCAAGGCACGCTTGCAGAACACAAATTTCTCGAATTCTGATTTTAATTATGTGAATTTGCGAGAGGCAAAACTACAGAATGCCAATTTTTCGGATTCGGATTTGAGATATGTGAATTTTCAGGTTGCAAACTTGGAAAGCACGACATTCGAAGACTCTGATCTGAGCCATTCTACTTTTGAAAAAGCGATTTTGATTAATACGAGTTTTTCAAAATCGAACCTGAGTTACGCAAATTTTCAAAGGGCAACCCTTCAAAATATTAATCTTGAGCAATCCATTCTGTTCAAGAGTGATTTTAGTGACGCAATTGTTCTAGATATATCAGATTTTGATAAATCCTTAATTTGCCAAACTACACTACCTAAAAGTCTAAGTGTAGATCCAAATAGAGACTGTGAAATAGTGATTCCATACTTGTATGGGTTGACTTTCGAGGAATACAAAAAATCATCTTTTGTGGATGCTCTTGAGAAAATACGCATAGCTCAAGAAGAGTCACGGCAAGGCTCACTTTGGATTTCCGAAAACATATATTTTCTATCAGAAACGGCCACTGAAAGTCTCTTTGAGACAGGAATAAGAGATGCGCTAGTGTTCCGCGAGAATAAAAAAGATGATTTTAGAGGCAAAAAGCTCAACTCTACTGAATTAAAGAGAAGGTTCGCAAATGATCTAGTATCATACTTGACATGGATTGCAAAGCATATGCTAACTGGTCTCATTCCTAAAGGTTTAGATGATGTGAAAGTTTTTCTTGACTTTGAAAACAAAGCTTATATAAAGGCATTTGACATCATGAAAGTTGAGTTAATAGATCCAAAGGTCAGCGGTCTTTCTGTGGACGCAGCAAATATGACTGCAAGTTACATAAATAGGTTTATTATTGACCAGGCACTAGGTGAGAAAGGTGAGGAAAACTAAATCGATCGTGATCGATGTACCAAAAACTTTGTACATTTGTATGGTTATGGCAAATAATTATCTGAGATCACCACACCCCAAACCCAACTAAACCTACCCCGAAACCCCCGCCGCTTTCCTCGCCTTCTTCGCCTTTTCCTTCTCCCGTTGCTTCGCCTTCTTCGCCGCTTTCTTCGCTGCCTCCGCTGCCGCCTTTTGTTCCCGACGCAGCGCTTCCTGTTCCTGAGCCAGCTTCTCTTGGTAATAATGGTAGTCGCCGTTGTAGACCACCAGTTCCCCCTCACGGATCGCCACAATTTTAGTTGCCACTTGAGAGATGAAATAGCGATCGTGGGAGACAATCAATGCTGTGCCCTCGTATTCCTTAAGCGCCGCTTCGAGCATTTCCTTAGCGGGAATATCCAAGTGGTTGGTAGGTTCATCGAGAAGCATTAGGTTAGCGGGCGAGAGCAACATTTTCGCCAGGGCCAGACGGGCCTTCTCTCCCCCGCTCAAAGCCGCAACCGGCTTAAACACCGTTTCACCACTGAACAGAAACTGACCCAACAGACTGCGCACCTCGCCATCTTTCCAGTCCGGCACTTCATCATGGAGGGTGGCCAGGACAGTCTTGCTCAGATCTAACGCCTCGGCCTTGTTTTGCTCAAAGTAGCTGGGGATGACGTTGTGGGAGCCGATCGCCGCCTCCCCCTCCTCTGGCTGCTCCAGCCCCATGATCAGCCGCAACAGGGTGGACTTGCCACAGCCGTTGGGGCCAACAAAAGCGATGCGATCGCCCCGTTCTACCAGCAGATTCGCCCCCAAAAAGAGAATCTGATCGCCATAGGTATGGCAAAGATCTGCGATCTGCACCACCTCACGACCGCTGCGGGGGGCAGGGCGAAACTGGAATTTCAGGGTACGCAGGTTGGCGATCGGCGCATCAATGCGCTCGATTTTTTCCAATTGACGTTCGCGGCTCTTGGCTTGGGTACTGCGGGTGGCACTGGCCCGGAAGCGTTCCACAAAAGCCTGTTGCTTTTCCAGTTCTTTTTGTTGGCGCTCGTAGGCACTCTGTTGCGCCGCTTGGGTTTCGGCTTTTTGGGCCAGATAGGTGGAATAGTTGCCCAGGTAGGGCGTCGAGATCCCCCGCTCGGTTTCCACAATTTGGTTGCAGAGTTTGTCAAGAAACTCACGATCGTGGGAGATGATCACCAGCGGCAGATTCAGATCGCTGAGATATTGCTCCAACCAGGCGATGGTTTCGAGATCCAGGTGGTTGGTGGGCTCGTCGAGCAGCAGCAGATCGGGGGATTGCAACAAAATCTTGGCTAAACTTAGGCGCATCTGCCAACCGCCACTGAAGGAGCTAACCAGGCGATCGCCCTCTTCCGGGTCAAAGCCCATCTCGGGCAAAATCTTTTCAATTTCCGCCTCCAGACCATAGCCGTTGAGGGCTTCAAACTGGCGTTGGTGGCGATCGAGCTGCTTGAGTAGCGCCTCTAGGGTGTCGGGGTCAGCCGTTTCCATCGCTTGGGTTACCTGCTGGATGCCTTCGTGCGCCGCATTGGCCTCGGTATAGACCGTCCAGAGCTCTTCCCGAACCGTGTGGCGCGGGTTAACATCAAACTCCTGGGTCAGGTAGCCAATGTGCAGCTCGCTGGGACGAATCACTTCCCCGGTAGTAGGTTCGACTTCGCCCATGATGATCTTGAGTTGGGTGGATTTGCCCGCCCCATTGACGCCCACCAAACCGATGCGATCGCCCGGTTTAACCTCCCAAGTGACATCTTTGAGCACCTGGCCAGTTGGATAAATTTTTTGGATATGTTCAAGCCGCAGCATTGCCTTGCCCCATTCGCCGATCGCTGCCTGTACTGTAGCAACCTTTACAATTATTCACAAATGACCGGATCACAGGCTACAGTGGTGGTAGGTGAAGACTCAGGTTCGGCTCCATCGGGAGTCTGTTGTCGGGGCATTAGGAGCGTTGGGTGAAATCAATGAACGGCAACCGCAGTTGTCGAATGCCATGCTTGGCGCATGGCGTGGATGACCTGCATAAGGATTCTTCCCTGTGCTGAATCCAAAAGTCTGGGGCGACAACAGGGACTGTCCCTATAGACATCAGGATTTACGCAAAAATGCCTTCAAAGCTTTGCTATTTTGTCGTTAATGGAGGGTGAGGTTTTGCTTATTTCACTGCGTAAGTCCTGAAAGTTGTGTTTCGCGAGCCGTTTAGATAATGCGTGACCTAGAACTGGGCTGTTGTAATGCACAACCCCCCAGCGTAGCCAGACTGATTGCATTCTGTAAGATGAAATTCCGCTTCCCTTGGCGTTCGCCTTTCCGACGCCGCAATCGCCTCCGTGCCAACCTCAACTATGCCTACCTGATCGCCATGAGCATCAGTGCAGGGGGAACGCTGCTGGGCCTAGTGATTGGGGACTATTTTCAAGGTCGGGGCATTGTCCGGTTGCATCAGACCCATATCCAGACATCGCTGCTGCGACAATTCCGGGATGCGGCTCAGCAGGCCCAAATCCAAGGGGCCCAAATTAAGTTGCTACTCCATAGTCCCGAGCAGCTACGGGCCTATAAAACACGCCTCAAGACAACCCATCAGCGTCTGAATGGACTTCAAACCGAAATTTTGACGTTTGCAGCCGAGTCTCCCGAGTCTTTGGCGACACCGCCTGCCGAGCTAGAGCTGATCACCCAAAACTATGTCAGAGCATTGAATGCTCAATATGCCGAAATTCTGGCTTTGCTACCCCAGGACTTCCAGCGACTCTCCGGCCCCGAACAAGCCCGCCTCGAACGGGAGCTTCAGCACATCGAGCTTCGTCTGCATCAATCAACACTGCGAAATGCAGACTGGCAGCTCGATCGCGCCCTGAACAATGCTGAGCAGCAGGCGCTCCAAGCGGAAGTCGGCCTCGAAAACGCTCAGGGGGTTGAAAAAACTTTCATTGTGGTTGGCTCACTGCTCTCCGTGGCATTGGGGGGCATTTTTGTCTGGCAGCTGAGCAAACGGCTGCTTGCTCCCATTGAGACGCTCAGCCAAACGACCCAAGCGATCGCCCAGAGCCAAGACTACAGCCTACGCACCCCCGTGCTGACCAATGATGAAGCCGGACGCCTGGCCCAGGACTTCAACCACTTGATTGAGGCGATCGAAGGCCAAACCGCCGCCCTGATCACCGCTAAGGAGACTGCCGAGGCCGCCAACGCGGCCAAGAGCACCTTCCTCGCCACCATGACCCACGAACTGCGCACCCCCTTAAATGCGGTGCTGGGCTATACCCAACTGTTGCTGACCAGTCATACCCTGGATGCCAAAACCCAAGATGTATTGGAGACGATCCAGCGCAGTGGCAATCACCTCCTCAACCTGGTCAATGATGTCTTGCAATTGAGTCGTATTGAAGCGAACAAAGCTAGGGTAGAAGAGCCCTATGACTTTGATTTTCATGATCTCCTGCGTAGCCTAGAGGCCATGTTTGCGCTCACGGCCCAGCAGAAACAATTACAACTGCAATGGCATGTGACCGAGGAGATTCCCCAATACATCCGCAGTGATGCCACTAAGCTGCGTCAGATCTTGATCAATCTGGTGGGCAATGCGCTCAAATTCACCCAGACGGGGCAAGTGATGGTGACCATTTCGCGTCAACAACAGGGCACGATCCCCTATCTCCACCTTGAGGTTCAAGATACGGGGCCGGGCATTGCAGCAGCAGAACTGGCCACGCTGTTTGATCCCTTTACCCAAACCCATACGGGGCGTAATCTTCAGCAGGGAACCGGGCTGGGGCTGGCGCTTTGCTCGCGCTTTGCTCGTCTGCTTGGAGGGGAGATCCAGGTCAAGAGTACCGAGGGTCTAGGGAGTACGTTTACCGTCTTCCTTCCCTGTCCGACCCTGACGCAAACGCTAGCGGCAGGGCCGGCCTACCTCTCGGTGGCTCACCCAAACTCTCAGCCCAGTATCCGCTTGGCATTTCCTTCAACTGCTGCCAGCCCAACCGCTACCGCCCCAGCTCCCCCTTCGCTCGCTGATTGCCAAGCCTTGATGGGCCAGGACTGGTGCCAGCAACTGCATCATGCGGCTCTTGCGGCTGATCCTCAAGAGATTGAGTCATTGTTAGAGCAGATTCCCACCAGTCATACCCTATGGAAACAAACGTTTCAAGACTGGGTGCAAGACTATCGCTTTGATCAAATTACTGACCTCTTGGCCATCGAACTGGGACTCTCTGGTGCGGGTTGAGACCGAGTCGTACATCGGTCTGCCCATGAAAGGACTCTACTTAATGCATGAAGTGCATCAAAGATAATCGCTAAAGTCATGATCTGGGAAATTATGTAGCCAAATTAACAAAACAGCAGATTTGTAAATGTCACCCTGCTACGTAATCTGCAAATGGGTGTGATTCTAATGCGTGAGCATTCGGATTTGGAACGTTTTAATCATGCTTTGAATTGCCGTGTGATCGTTCGGTTCTAGCGTGCAGTTCTGGGCCCCTGCCTTCTGCCCTTACTTTGCGATGTCCAAAAGCTACTATTTCAAGAGGAAGTGATTGACTATGCTTGGAGAAATGTGGTCATTTAATGGGAGGTATAAAATCCTCCACATGACCTGGTTTGCCTTTTTTCTATCCTTTGTGGTGTGGTTTAACTTTCCGCCCTTTGCGACCACGATCGCCCAAGAGTTTGGTCTAACGAAGCCCCAACTGGGTACGATTGGGCTCTGTAACGTTGCGCTGACGGTTCCTGCCCGGATTATTATTGGGATGCTTCTTGACCGTTATGGTCCCCGTCTGACCTACTCGATTTTGCTGATGTATGCAGCCATCCCCTGCCTAATTTTTGCCACTGCCCAGAGTTTTAATCAGTTGGTCTTTGGTCGCCTGCTGATGGGGATTGTCGGTGCCGGTTTTGTGATCGGCATTCGCATGGTGGCTGAATGGTTCCCACCCAAAGATGTGGGGACTGCTGAAGGGATTTACGGCGGTTGGGGTAACTTTGGTTCCGCTTTTTCAGCCTTCACGATGGTCATCTTTGCGGTCGGTCTTTCCTTCATTCCAGGGGCATTCGGTTTTGATGAACCGCAAACCTTCAAAATCTTGTTCTTCCCTGCCTTTGAAACCGATATTTTAAACTGGCGGGCCGCGATCGCAGGGACTGGAATTGTTGCCGCTCTCTATGGTGCGCTCTATCTCGTCAGCGTCAGTGATACGCCCCCCGGCAAAGTTTATCGCCGTCCGAAGAGTGCTCGTGGCATGGAAGTCACAACCAAGCGCGACTTCTGGTTCTTGATGGCGATGAACGCACCATTAACGATTATTTTGATGGTTTTGGCCTGGCGCTTAAAAAAGGTTCAGTTCCTCACCCAAGGTGGCATGGTGATTGCCTTTGTGGTGCTTATTGGTCTCTATCTCTTCCAAGCCTATAACTGTTGGTCAGTCAACAAAGATCTCCTCGCAGGCCGGAAGCATTATCCGCCCGAAGACCGCTACGAGTTTAGCCAAGTTGCCATTCTCGAGTTGACCTACATTGTCAACTTCGGTTCTGAACTTGCAGTCGTCACCATTTTGCCCGCTTTCTTTGAAGGAACATTTAGCCTCGACAAAGCGACAGCCGGGATCATTGCGTCGAGCTATGCCTTTATGAACCTGATGTCTCGTCCGGGTGGCGGCATCATCTCCGACAAGATGGGCAGTCGTAAATGGACAATGGTGGTTCTCACTGGAGGGATGGGCCTTGGCTATCTGCTCATGAGCACTGTGAACCCCAATTGGCCGCTGTTTCTGGCGGTCTTGCTGACGATGGCCTGCTCCTTCTTTGTGCAGTCTTCTGAAGGGTCAACCTTTGCGATCGTGCCGCTGGTCAAACGCCGAATTACTGGGCAAATTGCTGGGAACGTGGGTGCGTACGGGAACGTGGGTGCAGTTGCTTACCTCACCACTCGTCTCTTGCTTACGGAGTCTTCGAGCGCAGCCAACGGTGGCGAACCGGTGATGGGCGCGGTTAACGCGGGATTCTTCCAAGTTTTGGGGACAACGGGCTTAATCGTGGCCTTCCTTTGTATTTTCTTCCTCAAGGAACCCAAGGGCTCCTTTGCCGAGTTCCATGAAGGAGAAGACGAGTCTGCTGCACCACCGCTGGATGCGCCCCTTGAGGAATCTGCATACTAAATGATTCTGAGGGCAACGCTTAATCGATACAGCGTTGACTGAAATAAAAGCAGAGTAACGCTAATATAGCGACTCTGCTTTTTTCAACATCGGTTTTTTTTAAAAGAGAACTGACGCCTTGCAAACAGCACAAGCTGTATTGAGTGATTGGGGTTTGCGTGCGTCCGCCAAGATTTATGTCGTTTGTTCGGGGGTTGAATGATGACTGAGACAATCAAAACACTCTGTCCTTACTGTGGTGTGGGTTGTGGCTTGGAGGTGCAGCCACCCGCGCTACCCGGTCGGGCAACACACCGCGACAGCCAAGGCAACCCGATCTGGCGGGTGAGGGGCGATCGCGACCATCCTTCGAGCAAAGGTATGGTCTGCGTCAAGGGGGCAACGATCACAGAAGCCCTTGACTGCGATCGCCTTAAGTATCCGATGCTAAGGGATTCTCTGGACGAACCCTTTCGCCGGGTCAGTTGGGACGAGGCCCTCGATCGCGTCGCCAGTAAAATTCAAGCTGCTCGCGCTAGCCACGGCCCTGACTCAATCTGTATGTATGGCTCCGGGCAGTTGCAAACGGAAGACTATTACACCGCCCAAAAACTACTCAAGGGCTGCCTGGGCACGAATAACTTTGATGCCAATTCTCGGCTTTGTATGTCCTCGGCCGTGGCGGGGTATATCCAAAGCCTGGGTGCTGATGGCCCCCCTGCCTGTTACGACGACCTAGAAGCCACCGATTGCGCGTTTATCATCGGTGCGAATGTGGCTGCCTGCCACCCGATTATCTTCAATCGCTTTACGCGTTACCACAAGCGTAATCGGCGCGTGAAGCTGATTGTCGTCGATCCCCGCAAAACCGCGACAGCTGAACCGGCTGACCTCCACTTGGCGATCCGTCCCGGCACAGATATAACGCTCCTGCATGGCATTGCCCATCTACTGCTCAAATGGGGCACACTCAATACCTACTTCATTGAAGAACATACCCGTGGCTTTGCCACTTACGCTCAACTGGTTCAGAAATATTTGCCCGAAAAGGTCGCACGACGCTGTGGCATCCCGCTCGCCGATCTTTACAAAGCCGCCAAGTTATGGGGGCGCTCCAAGCGGGTTCTTTCACTGTGGTCAATGGGGGTGAATCAGTCCTCAGAAGGAACCGCCAAAGTCCGCACTCTCATCAACCTCCACCTGATGACGGGCACCATTGGCAAGCCCGGTTCGGGGCCCTTTTCCCTAACCGGGCAACCCAATGCCATGGGTGGCCGGGAAGCGGGGGGCTTGGCCCATATCCTGCCGGGGTATCGCCTGGTGAAGAATCCGGAGCATCGAGCCGCGGTGGAGGCCGCCTGGCAAGTGCCGGCGGGCAACATCTCCCCCCAACCCGGTAAGGATGCTTGGTCAATGATTACGGGTTTAGAAGATCAGTCCGTCAAAGTGCTCTGGATCGCCGCCACGAACCCAGCGGTGAGCATGCCCGATATTAAGCGTACCCAGGCGGCTTTGCGGCAATCCCCTTTTACGGTCTATCAAGACGCCTACTATCCCACGGAAACCGCCGACTATGCCCATGTGCTGCTGCCCGCCGCCCAATGGGGCGAGAAAACGGGGATCATGACCAACTCCGAGCGGGTGGTGACCCTCTGCCCAGCGTTTCGTCACCGGCCAGGAGAAGCCCGTGCTGATTGGGAAATCATGGCTGAGGTGGGACGACGTTTGGGCTTTAAGGCACAGTTTAGCTGGCAAGATGCTGCCGAGGTTTATGACGAGTTTGTGGCCCTGACCGCTGGGCGACCCTGTGATATGTCGGCGTTGAGTCACGATCGCCTCCGCGCGTCTGGTCCGGTGCAATGGCCCTGCCCCCAAGATGCCGCATCCCTCCACCAGCATGGCCAGCAGCTCTACACCAAGGGCAAATTTCATACCCCTGATGGTCGGGCGGTCTTTGCGGCGATCGGTGCCGCTGGCTTGGCCGAACCCACCGATGCGGACTATCCCTTTGTGCTAACGGTTGGACGGCTCTATGGTCATTGGCACACCCAAACCCGCACCGGACGCATTCCTCGCATCAACAAAATGCACCCGGGCCCCTTTATCGAAGTTCATCTGCGTGATGCAGAGCGTCTAGGGGTGAGCGAAGGGGATTGGCTTCAGGTGCGATCGCGGCGCGGCCAAGCCCAATTTAAGGTGCAAGTCACCTCAAAAATTACACCGGGGTTAGTCTTTGTACCCATGCATTGGGGGGCGCTCTGGGCTGAGAATGCCGAAGCCAACGCCCTCACCCACCCCGAAGCCTGCCCTGTCTCCCTCCAGCCTGAGCTTAAAGCCTGTGCGGTGCAACTCACCAAAGTGGAGCCGGACGCCCCTCTGCCCACCGAGCAGCAACCGGCCCCTGCCGATGTGCTGGTGTCTGCTCAGACGTAAGCAGAAACTTTAGACCAAAGTCTAATACTCTCCCGCTCCGCTGCTCAGTACCTTAGGAGCAAGTGTGAGTCCACAGGATTCTTCAGTGACGTTATCGGTTACTCGCAGCAAAGTTAAGAATGTTGGCGCAACTGCGAGTGATCGAATCACTCAAAGTATCCTCAAAAGAAATTATGTTGTCGGAGTCGAGTGCCTGAGCGTTTGCTTGAATCTCTCACTCGTGTCAATAGCATCAGTGGCATAAGCGACATCAGCCTGCTCCTGTGAGCAGCGAAATGCCTTTCACAAGCCGATTTTCATCCCCTATGGAGGAGCGCCCCTATGGCCCTGGATTATTTTGCACCTGGTGTATACGTCGAAGAAGTCGATCGTGGTAGTCGCCCTATTGAAGGGGTGAGCATGAGCGTTGCGGGCTTTATCGGTTATACCGAAGAAGTTCGCGGCGACGCCGAACTGTTCAAGCCCATTATGATCACCAACTTCGAGCAATACCTCGAATACTTTGGCAAACCCGGTTCAGATGGGTTCACCCAATACCAAAAGGACGACGAAACCTACTATCCCTATTTGCCCTTTGCCGTACAAGGTTGGTTTCTCAATGGCGGTGGACGTTGTTGGGTGACGAGCATTGGCACCAAATTACCAGGCACGCCACCTCCCCCGGCTGAAGAGACAGCAACGCCATTGATGACGGCTGGCGGCAAGCCCTCCCTAGCCTTTAACCTCAAAGAGGACGATGATGGCGCGGCGATCGTCCCTGGGGATCAACGTATTGTGGTGGTAATTAGCGAGTCCACGCCCAAGCCACCAGAAGAGGAAGACGCAGAACCGGCGATCGATGACGGTCAATATTTCAAGCTGCAAGTGGCTCTCGGTGAAACTGTTCTGGAAGAATACGAGAACCTATCCATGAACCCCGATGCCGAGGAGGCGGTGGCTGACTATGTCATCACGGCACTTGAAGAATCGGAATACCTAGATATCAACGATATCTCTGTCAGCGGTCAAGCGCTTTCTCGTCGGCCCGGCAATGGCGTCCATGAAATCGCCCCGCCCCCCTACATTTCTCCCGTTGAGAATGCGACTCGAGACATTAACGGCAGCCGCAACGATAAAACTGGTATGCAGGGGATGTTTGAAGTGGACGAAGTGGCGATGATCGCCTTCCCCGACCTGATGCTGCTCTTCCAAGCCGGAATTCTCGACATTGATCAAGTCCATGGCGTCATGGAAATGATGGTCAGCCTCTGTGAAAACTCCTTCCCTGGGCCCGCCTATCGCATGGCCGTCATTGACTCCCCCCCCATTAAGCCCGGCAAAGGCAATGATCCGGTGCTACCCGAAACCCAAAAACCCCAGGATGTGGACGCTTGGCTGACGGCGTTTAACCGTCGCTCCATGTTTGGTGCCCTCTACTACCCCTGGATCAAGGTGGCTAACCCCGCCAATTCGGGGCGTCCAGTCTTTGTGCCGCCCTGTGGTCACATGATGGGCGTCTGGTGTCGTGTCGATGGGTCGCGAGGCATCTTTAAGGCACCTGCCAACGAGACTCCAAGGGGGGTGCTCGGTCTCGCCTATGAAACCAATATGCGGGAGCAGGAACTCTTGAATCCGAAGGGCATCAACTGTATCCGTAACTTTGCCAACTACAACCGGGGTTATTTAATCTGGGGCGCACGCACCCTGGTGGATCCCACCAATATTCAATGGCGCTACATCAGTGTGCGTCGTCTGATGAGTTACATCGAAAAATCGATCGAAATTGGTACCCAATGGGTGGTCTTTGAACCTAACGATTCAGCGCTTTGGGCTCGGGTGACGCGAACGGTCAGTAACTTCTTGGAAGGGCTCTGGCGTGCTGGTGCGCTGCAAGGGGACTCTCCAGGAGCGTCGTTCTACGTCAAGTGTGATGGTGAACTCAACACCAATGAAACCATGATGATGGGTCGGTTGTACGTGGAAGTAGGCGTCTGCCCTGTCCGTCCGGCTGAATTTGTGATCTTCCGTGTTAGCCAATGGGCTCCGGGCAGCTAATCTGAGGCGAGTTAGAGGGCTGTGAGCGTTGACGTTATCCTCGTTCACGCCTCTTTTCAAATTAGACTAAATGAAATTTATTTGTAGTGCTTAAGGAGTAAAGTAATGACTGATGTTGTTCCGATTCCCACTAGCCGTTTCTACATTGAGATCGGCGACATGGTTGAAAAGATGGTGGCAAGTGTTGGTGAAATGAGCTTTGAGGGTAAAACCGCAGGTCATGAAAAGCCAATTGCCAGCACAAAAGATGGTAAGACCCTTTGGCAGAGTACTTCCACCGGTTTCGCCGACAACCCAGACTTCTCAGTGGAAGTTTATCTGGTTGAAGGTGATATGGACTGGTACAACTGGTTTTTGAGCATTGTGCCCAAGAGTGAAGGAGGGGGAGGCGAAGGACTGAATGGTCGTAAGAGTGGCACCCTCTATGCCTACAATGCTAGCGATGAAGTCGTTCTCGAATGGACAATCACCAACGGTTGGCCCAAGAGCTATAGTGTTTCCGACCTCGCTGCTGATGGTAGTGAATTAGTCAAAGAAACTTTTGAGATTGTCTGTGAAGATGTTAAGCGGACAAAGTGATGGGTGTTGAAGATTCAAACAGCACTCATTCTGATGAATTAAACTTGAGGCAGGAAAAAAACAATGGCAGCGGCTGAAATTCTAGCAAACTCAAAGTTCTATATTGATATCGAAGGCTTGAGTGACTTGATCATCAAGAGTATCAGTGGTATCAGTGCTACCATTGAACTGGCTGGCTCAGATTCTTCCTACGGAGTCACCAAGGACGGTAAGAGTGTGGTGCAATCCACGGTTACGGGGGTGAGTAACTCCAACATGACGATTACCTTCGTGGGGACAGCGGATGATAAGCGAGTCTTTGATTGGTATTACGATTCTCACTCCACAGAATACGCTGGGGGTGGAACTGGAAGTAAGGGAGAGCGCAAAACCGCGACAATTTTCCTGTATAACCAGGGTGGTGAATCAGCAGCCGAATGGACGCTAAAAGGCGTTTTCCCAGTTAGTTACAAAGGCTCACAACTTTCTGCTGAAGATGCGTCCCTCTATGAAGAGACGCTAGACTTTGCTTATGAGCATTTAGATCGTACAAAGTAAGAGCGTCTTTTCGAATCCGATTCTGGAGTAGGTGTAGGCTGGATATTGTGAGATTTAGCCTGCACCTTCGTCTTATCTAAGGCGTAATTTGTAACAAGCTATAATCAATGAGTAAGTTACCAAAATGGGTCTTCTGAGTTTAAGGTGATAAGTCAACCTTATGCCACGATATAAGAGGGTTACAGCGATCGCAACGCATGATAAATGTATCAGGTGTTACACTTCCAACCCCAAACTCCGAAGACCCCCAAAATTATCTGTTTAGGGAGAAGTGATCAATGCCAATTGCAGGTTATAGCGCCAGCATGAGAGATGCAATGTTGCTGTCTGGCTTGTATATGCTGCCAGAAACGCTTGCGAATAGTCGTTTCTATATTGAGTTGATTTTGGATAATGACAGCGTCATTGATGCTTTTTTTCAAGACTGTTCGGGCTTCAAGCGTACCGTTGACACCATTGAAGTTGCGGAAGTGACACCTGCAAAGTGGGGGCGATCGGGTAATAGTTACGGTGCAGTTAGACGCACGAAAATTCCGGGTAATGTCAAGAGTGACACGATCACGTTAAAGCGTGGTCTGATGAATGGCATGACCCTGTGGTACTGGTTCAAGGCGATCGAAGAAGGGGATTGGCACAACCAGTTTCGCTCAGGAGATATTGCGATCTACAATCAGGGGGCTTGGGCTGAAGCTCGGTTCCGATTTACTGGAGCCTGGCCGATTAGCTATAGCATTGGTGAATTGAGCTCTTCTGGTAATGAATTGATGATCGAAGAACTCGAACTGTCTGTAGATTCGTTTTATCGTGTTGAATTAGATGGCGTTGAACAGATCGCGTCAGGTGTGAATACCATCTCAGGAGGCTTGGGTTAAGTTGTTGACATCAAAAAGGTCAATCTGTTCTGACTAAAAATAGTGACAAGCAAAACACTGTTTTGGACTGCTATGTGTAAGCCAAATCATATGCCCCGATTGTGTGGCTCATCCTTTATCCAGAATTAACCGCAGGTATGATACAAACCGAGTTTGAATTTACTCTGCCCAAGGGATATGTGGATGCAGAGGGAAATCTACATAAAACAGGGGTGATGCGCCTGGCCCGGGCGATGGACGAAATTGTGCCCATGCGTGATCCGAGGGTAAAGTCCAACCCCGCCTATGCAACCGTGATTATTCTCGCGCGAGTGATCACCCGGCTAGGGGCATTGGAGCAAATTAGTCCCACCGTGATTGAAGCGTTGTTTGCCGCAGATTTGAACTATCTCCAGAATTTCTATCGCCAGATCAATGAGCTCGAAGAGGATGAGTAGTATTTATGATTCGGGAACATTCGTTTACCCTCCCCAAGGGATGGCTTGACCCAGGGGGCCAACTTCAACGCCAGGGGGTGATGCGCTTAGCGACAGGGTTCGATGAGTTTGCGGTGCAGCGACATCCTAAGGTTATGACCAATCCCTACTATGGCGTTTTAGTCTTGCTCTCTCGGGTGATTACCCAACTGGGTAATCAGGAGAATGTCTCACCGGAGATGCTTGAAGGGTTATTTATTATTGATTCGATGTATCTACAGCAGCTTTATAACCAGATCAACCGTGAGGCAGGTGCTGAGGCAGACCGCTCGGGGGAATAATTCGCTACCCCTTGGGACAGTTGTACCAAGAGGTAGCGTACCTGGCGATGCATTTTCATTGGTCTCGGGCAGAAATTCTCGCCCTTGAGCACCAAGAACGACGCCAATGGGTGAGTGAGATTAATCAACTGCTGGAATAAGGGAGTTATAGAAAACGCTGCTGCTGTTTGAGTTGTTCGAGGCGACGCCGGACTTCCTCGGGGTCGAGCCAGCCATAGCCCGCTTCTCCGAGTTCGATGAGGAGGGCTTGGAAATCAGCCTCAGTCCATTGGGGTTCACCGATGGGCCTTAGGAGCCAATCCTTGTTCTTTTTATGTTTGGGTGTAACACGGGGAGACGATTGCATTCTGCGCATTGCCAAAGGCGATCGCCCCCATAGACGGGCTAAGAGTTGGCTTCCCGGCCAACGGGGGCGCTGGGGTTTCGCTGGAGCGGGGGCAACAATCGCCAGACCCTGTAAATCCGTTTGAGCTTGCTCAAGCGAGTAGCGCAGATCCTGCCCATTTAAATTCAGCAGATGGTGTAACCATTCGCTAAATCCTGGTGAAATGAGCGGATGCTGGGTCAGCTCAGGCGAGATACCGGTCGTCGCAGCAGCCTGGAGTTGCGTGAAGGGTTGGGGTTGAAAGAGGCTGATCAGAGTCAGGGCAAGCGCTTTGAGATCAGGAATCGGTGAAGTGGGAGCATCATCGCTCAATAGACCAAAGTCAGTTAATTGGGTCGTGCCCTGAGCATCAATGAAGACATTGGAGGGTTTGAGATTGGCGTGAATACAGCCGTGATCCCGACGATGGAGATGAATTAAGGTATTCAGCACCTTATTGGCAATGCGTTGAATCTCTGGGAAAGAGACATTGAGCAGTTGATCCAGCGCCTGATGAGGAATATAGTCCCGCACCAGATAAAAACCATCCTGATTTTTCTGGGTGTGGAGGTATTTGACAATCTGGGTACTTTTAATCGTTTGAAGACGCTGCAAGAGCAATTGATATTGACTCAACCAGGTCTCCCGTTGCTGCTCATCGGTGCAGTGGAATTCTTTAATAACAACCAGATGGTCGGTGATGGTATCTTTAGCCAGCGTGGAGCGACCGTTGCGGGGCACGGGCTGTTCAAGGTCTCGAATAAATTGGTAGCGATCGGGCATCGCGTGCATGGCAAACCCCTCGTTCGCTCAAGTCACTGGCTATAGTTATATATAAGTTTAAAAGAAGTTTATCCATTCCTTGCAGGTTATCTCGGTTTGCCTTCGCTAACGACTGCCCCACTCCCTAAACCCCGCTCCCATGAGGGGGGTGCTCTGCCGGACCCAGGCGATATCTTTGGTATCACCTTTGCCCCTTTGTCTCTGGCCGATGTCTATGCTCAGGCTGATGTACCTGCTAATGGGGCTGTGGTGGTGATGAGTGGCACGGTGCGGGGCCAAACCGCTGGCCGAGCGGTGGAATGTCTGGAATACCAGGCTTACGAACCCATGGCGCTACGGGTTTTTCAAGACATTGCGAGTCAAATGCGCGATCGCTGGCCCGACGTAAACCGAGTGGTGATTCGGCATCGGGTGGGCCGCTTGACCATTGGTGACATTTCGGTGCTAGTGGCGGTAGGAACGCCCCACCGGTCAGAAGCCTTTGCAGCTTGTCAATATGCGATCGACACCCTCAAGCACAATGCCCCGATCTGGAAGAAGGAATTCTGGTGTGATGGCCATAGTGAATGGGTCAGCATTGGGGCTTGTGAACAAACCCATTCCGGAGGTGAGAATAGCCCATGAGTACCCCTGAACCTCGTAGAGTTTTAGTGTGCAATAACTGCACCTGCATGAGCCGCGCGAGCGAGCAAGTACTAGATGCGTTCTACGCGAGCGATCTGCCCCCGGACGTGGTGGTGGAAGCAACGGGCTGCCACGGCCAATGCAACCTCGCGCCCAGCGTGCGGATTGTGCCGGAGGAGACCTGGTACGTTCGCCTCACCCCGGAAGATGTGCCCCGCATTGTGCAAGAACATCTCAAGGAAGGACAACCCGTTGCGGAGAAGCTCCATCCCCGCATTCATGGTTATGCTCGCTATTACTAAGGCTTCGCCGCCTCCCGATCGCCGTATTTGAGCAACAGCGCGATCGCCACCGTCACCGCTGTAATCAGCACCATACTCAACGCTGAACCAAAGCCCCAATTTCGTGCCGCCCCCAGAAATTGGTTATAGATCAGGCGCGAGACGGTCATGCTGGATGCGCCCCCCAAGAGTTCAGGATCAACAAAATCCCCCAGAGCCGAGATAAACACCAGCAACGAGCCCGCCGCAATCCCTGGCAGGGTTTGGGGGACGGTGACTTTCCAGAAGGTCTGCCAGTCGTTGGCACCGAGATCCCCTGCCGCTTCTAAGAGTTGGCGATCGAGCTTCTCTAGGGACGCATACAAAATCAGCACCATATAGGGCAGATAGCTATAGGCCATGCCCACAAAGACCGCCCCACTACGATTGAGTAGGTCGATCGTCGGCAGATGCAACGCCAATAGCACCGTATTAAGCAACCCAGTGGGTCGCAGGATAGTGATCCAGGCATAGGTACGCAATAGCGAAGAGGTCCAGAGGGGCAGCACAAATCCCAGCAGGAGCAGCGTGCGCCAACGAGCCGGAGCCATCTGAGCCAGCCAATAGGCCACGGGAAAGCCCAGCCCCAAACAAATGACCGTTGTGCCCGTGGCAAAGAAGAGCGATCGCCCCAGCACCTTAAGGTTAATCGCATCAAACACGCGCCAATAGTTTTCTAGACCACTCGGGTTGACCAGATCACCCGGACGAATGCCAGGGACTAAACTTAGCTCAAAAATAACCAGCGTCGGCAACACCAGCAGCAGCAGCAGCCAGAGCCCAGCGGGCCCGAGCAGCACCGAAATGCCTAACCAGCGGGAGGGAGTGGCATTGACGGTGGGTATCGGGTTGGGTGTCGGGCTAGAATTGTCGGTCAGACTGTTGGCCATGGCGATAACAGGGGAGCTATTTTGTCAACTGATCCGGGTCAATCCCCAGCTCTAGGAGCTTAGCCCGTAATTTTTCTTGCTGCTGCCGCTGGGCTTCCAGCGCAGTCTCAGCTTGGACCGCTCGCTCTTCGGCAGAATCAGCGCGTTGCTCAGCTGAGGTTGCTCGCTCTTGGGCGGAAGCCGCCTGCGCTTGGGCTTGATCAGCCCGCTCTTCGGCAGAAGTCGCCCGCTCTTCAGCAGAGTCAGCCCGCTCTCCCTCCTGTTCCCTCGGCAGGAGCACCAGTTGACCTTGCGGATCATAAAAACGAAGCCATTCGGCGCTCTCCCGCAAAATCTCACCCGACCAAGTGCCGAGCCAGAGCCCCAACGCGTCGCACCAGAGCCAGCCTTGAGCATTAGGTTGCAACTCAACATAGCGGCCATTTTGCAAGATCCAGCCCTGCAACGATTGGGGAGAGAACGGATCGTAGACAAAATAGTGACTCGAATGAAACGTCTGCTCGTAGAGGTCTTTTTTCAGGGTCAAGTCCACCTGAGCGGTCGTGGGTGAAATTAACTCAACAATCACATCAGGATATTTACCCGCTTCTTCCCAGACGACCCAGCCCTGGCGGGGATAGCTGCCATCGATATCCAGCGCGACAAAAAAGTCCGGTCCCCGGAATTCGCGGCTTTTAACCTGGGTGGCGCTGTAATAGATAAACATATTGCCCCCCGCAAAGAAGTCTTCGCGCGGCGCGAGGGCGGCGTAAACCGTGTCAATCAGGAGATTCATGGCAAGGCGATGGCGGTTGCTTTCCAAGGGAACTCCATCATCAAAAATGAGTTCGGTTGAGGGCGGCGGCGGTGGGGGCGTCCAAATCGCCTCTTTGGTGGGGGCAAGGGAGGAGGGGGTAGGCAGATTGGTCATGGTCGGGTCAGTTGCCAATGGGTTCGTTCTCGATTGCCGATCACAATCATCGCGCTACACGATGTTCTCAGGGATGTTTTTTGGGGATGTTGTTCGGGAATCGTCTTCTGGATAGCTGGTGCTGGGCGCTTCATCTACCGTGAACAAGTATCGGCATTCTAACGCAGCATGAGGCGCGTCAAACTTCAGTCCTGTCCAGCGTTAGGATAGGGCCAATCCTAACGCTTAATTCAACACGCTAAACTCAACCATGCCAGCAACTTATCTTGTCACCGGAGCGAATCGGGGGATTGGTCTGGAATATTGCCGTCAACTGCATCAACGGGGCGAGGCGGTGATTGCCGTCTGTCGTCAGAGTGCCCCGGAACTGGAGGCAATCGGGATTCAGGTGGAGACGGGGATAGAGATTACGAGCGATCGCGCTGTGGCAGACTTCAAGATCCGACTGGGCGATCGCCCCATCGATGTGCTCATTAACAACGCGGGCATTGTTGAGCGGATGAGTCTGGAGAACCTCGATTTTGACTCGATCCGTCGTCAGTTTGAAGTCAATGCCCTCGGGACCCTACGCTTGACCCAGGCGCTGCTACCGAACCTGGACTCAGGTGCAAAAGTGGTGTTGATGACCAGTCGCATGGGCTCGATTGGCGACAACACTTCGGGCAGTTCCTACGGCTATCGGATGTCCAAGGTTGCCCTCTCTATGGCCGGAAAATCCCTTGCCCATGACCTCAAACCCCGCGGCATCGCCGTGGCAATTTTGCACCCCGGCCTGGTGCAAACCCGGATGATTAACTTCAATCCCCAGGGCATTACCCCCGAGACGTCGGTACAGGGCTTACTCGCTCGCATTGACGCCCTGAACCTAGAGAATAGCGGCACGTTCTGGCATGCCAATGGGGAAGTGCTACCCTGGTGAAGAACCGTTTTTGGGACACCCATTGCAATGGAGTCCCCACAAACAAAAGGTTTCAGCGCTTTTGAAAACCTCGCCCCGACCCAAACCACCATGCTGCTCTCCACCACCGACACGATTCAAACCCAAACTGTGAGCCAATACCTCGGCGTTGTCACCGCTGAAGTGGTCTACGGCAGTAACGCGATCCGGGACTTCTTTGCAGGCATTCGGGATGTGATCGGCGGCCGGACAGGGGCCTATGAAAAGGTTTTTGAGCGGGGCCAAAAGGATGCATTAGCTGAGCTTGAGCAACGAGCGCAAAAACTGGGTGCGGATGCCGTGATTGGTATTGAGGTGGACACCGGCACCATCAATATTGACGACAAAGGCGTGTTGCTCCTGATTACGGCCACAGGCACAGCGGTGAAGTTGAGCTAGCACAGTTGGCTTGCAGTTAGCCATCCACAGTTCGCAATTGGCATCGTTTAACCGAGTATAAGCTAGGCGTTGCGATCGATGGTTATGTATCATATGAAATGAGTCACACATACAAAGGAAGAACAAGGGATGAAGCCTTCGAAATGGCTCGTCTTGCATTTAAGGCAAATGTAGCCGAAAACCTATCTCCAGAGGAAATGAAGGAGTTTGCCTTTTCTGCTGTCCATTCATCTGGCACACCGTCTGAGGAGTGGGAAGAACTGTTGGAGTTTCAGCCAGAAGCAAAATCCTATTATGAAATCCATTTATACAAACCCAGGGCTGAATGTCCGTACATTGAAAAATCATACGCAAAAATTCTCGTACCCAGAAATCGAGAAAAGGATACCTGTGAAGTCATTTGGAAGCCAGAAGTTCCGCCTTATAATGGCCCATGATTCAGTTAAAAGAACACATAGCAAGCTGTTGAAGCGAGCCCAGTCAAGCGCAGTCAAGTGGGCAAGACCGAAAAAACGAGGCTTCATTTCGAGCTAGCTGAGCATGAAAAAAAGGAAGACCCTTGAGTCTTCCCTTCTTTTGGGTTTGCTTTAGTTTGATTCGCCTTCGCCTGCTGCTTGAGCTTCTTGCACCAGAGCTTATGTTGTTTTTTCAGTTGTCGTTGACGGGCTGCACCGCCTTTGCCTTTGTGGTTACGACCCTGGCGACGGGGCGATTCCCAGCGTTTGAGTTGCATGGTGCTCCACGAATGTTGACCAGACTTTAGTGTTACACAGATATTACAATCTGGCAAAAAAATACTTTTCGAATATGAGTTCTGGATAAGTAGGCATTGCGAGAGACGGTCGAAACTCGGCAGAACCAACAATACGGGCTCCGATATTGCCGGAGTCTGAG